>JACRBA010000022.1 GCA_016213265.1 Burkholderiales bacterium
CGCCGGCCGCACCCGCGCCCGCCCAGACGCCGCCCACCGGGCCGGCGCCGCTGCCGCCCGACCGGGTGGCGCTGCCGGTGACCGCGCCCGACCTGGCGCCGCTGCTGAAGCAGCATGTCCCGTTGGGTGCCGTGCGCCTGCGCCTGTTCATCGCCGCAGACGGCCGCGTGGAATCGGTGGAGGTGCTGGAATCGACGCCGGACGATGCCGGGTTCGCCCAGCGCCTGGCGGAGTTGCTGGCCCGCACGCCGCACATCCCCGCCCGCCGGGGTGGCCAGAACGTGGCCTCCATCAAGGACGTGCGGCTGGCCTGGGGCGCGCCCGGCTGACTGCGCTGCACCGCCGGGTCGGCAAAGTTTCGTATCGCGCCAGGGGCAAATACCCCCCATGCGACAATCTTCAGGCAAAACCTGCCCGAGATGAGCGACGCCTTCATTGAGATCGACCACGTCACGTTTGGGTATGACTCCAGCCGGACCATCCTCAACGACATCAGCCTGCGCTTCATGCGCGGCAAGGTCACGGCCGTGCTCGGCAGCTCCGGCTGCGGCAAGACCACGCTGATGCGCCTGATCGGCGGCGTGCATGCCGCCACGCGCGGCCGCGTCGTGTTCGACGGCGAGGTGGTCGACGTGCACGACCGCGCCCAGCTGTACCGCCTGCGCCGCCGGCTCGGCATGCTGTTCCAGTTCGGTGCGCTGTTCACCGACCTGACGGTCTACGACAACGTGGCCTTTCCGCTGCGCGAGATGACCGACCTGCCCGAGCCGATGATCCACGACATCGTGCTCATGAAGCTCAATGCGGTGGGCCTGCGCGGCGCGGCGCTGCTGAAGATCAGCGAGGTGTCGGGCGGCATGGCCCGCCGCATCGCGCTGGCCCGTGCGATCGTGCTCGACCCCGAGCTCATCATGTACGACGAACCCTTCGCGGGGCTGGACCTCATCTCCATGGGTGTGGCCGCCAAGCTCATCCGCACCCTCAACGACGTGACCGGTGCGACCTCGCTGGTCATCTCGCACGACGTGCCCGAGTGCATGGCCATCGCCGACTGGGTGGTGCTGCTGGCCAACGGCGGGCGCGTGGTGGCCCAGGGCACGCCGGCCGAGCTGATGGCCAGCACCGATCCCGAGGTGCGCCAGTTCGTGCGCGGCGAGCCGGACGGCCCCGTCAAGTTCCACTACCCGGCCCGGCCGCTGGCCGAAGACTTCGGGCTCAAGGCGACGGAGGTCCGTGCATGAACCTCATCGCCCTCATCGGCGCCTGGGCGCTGCGCGTGCTGCAGGGCTGGGGCCGTGCGGCCATCTTCCTGGGCGACCTGGTGCGCGCGCTGCCGGCCTCGTTGCGTCGCTTCGGCCTGGTCGTCACGCAGATCCATGCCATCGGCAACCGCTCGCTGGTCATCATCCTGGCCTCGGGCATGGCGGTGGGCTTCGTGCTCGCGCTGCAGATGTACTACGCCCTGGCCACCTACGGCGCGGCCGAGCAGCTCGGGCTGGTGGTCAATCTGTCGCTCGTGCGCGAGCTGGGCCCGGTGGTCGCCGCGCTGCTGTTCGCGGGCCGCGCCGGCACGTCGCTCACGGCCGAGATCGGCCTCATGAAGGCGGGCGAGCAGATCGCTGCACTGGAGCTCATGGCCATCGACCCGCGCGAGCGGGTGCTGGCCCCGCGGTTCCTGGCCGGCCTGATCGCCATGCCCCTGCTGGCCATCATGTTCTCGGCCGTGGGCATCCTCGGGGCCTGGCTGGTGGCCGTGGGTTTGATCGGCATTGACCCGGGCAACTTCTGGTCCATCCAGCAAAGCGGCGTGGACGTCTGGCGCGACGTGGGCAACGGCGTGGTCAAGAGCTTCGTGTTCGGCCTGATCTGCACCGCCGTCGCGCTGTACCAGGGCTACGAGACCGAGGCGACCCCCGAAGGCGTGGCCTATGCCACCACCCACACGGTCATCATCTCCTCGCTGTCCGTGCTGGGAATAAACTTCATCCTCACCGCGCTGATGTTCTCCACCCGCTGACGCGACGCGACACCCTTTTGGACTTGCAACGATGGCAAAGAAGAGCATCGAGATCCTGGTCGGCCTGTTCGTGCTGATGGGCCTGGCGGCCCTGATGTTCGTGGCGCTGAAGGCCGCCAACCTCACCACCACCACCAACGGCGAGACCTACACGCTGCAGGCCCGCTTCGACAACATCGGCGGCCTGAAGTCCCGCGCACCCGTGCGCTCGGCCGGCGTGGTCGTCGGTCGCGTCACCTCCATCACGCTCGACCCCAAGACCTACCAGGGCGTGGTCACGCTGGCCATCCGCTCCGATGTGCAGTTCCCGCGCGATTCGTCGGCCAAGATCCTCACCTCGGGCCTGCTCGGCGACCAGTACATCGGCATCGAGCCCGGCGGCGACGAGAAGAACTTCACCCCTGGCACGGTGATCACCCAGACGCAGTCGGCGGTGGTGCTCGAGAACCTGATCGGCCAGTTCCTGTTCAACAAGGCGGCCGACGCCGGCTCCACGCAGGCTCCCGCGGAGGGCGCCAAGTGAGCGCAGCGGGCGGCATCCGGCCATTCGTGGCCGCCGGGATGCTGGCCGCCGCGCTGGCCGGTCTGCCATCGGCCAGCCTGGCCCAGGCGGCCGCGCCGGTGGTGCCGGAGGCGGCGGCCTCGGCCGCCATGCCGGCGGCCGACACGGCCACCCCGGCCGCCGGGCGGGCGATGGGGTCGCCACGCGATCCGTTCGAATCGTGGAACCGCTCGGTATTCTCGTTCAACGACGCGCTCGACACCGCCGTGCTCAAGCCCCTGGCCACCGCCTACCGCGACGGGGTGCCCGAGTACGTGCGCGGCCTGGTCGACAACGTGTTCGGCAACGTGGCCGATGCGTGGTCGGCCATCAACCACCTGCTGCAGGGCAAGGTGGAAAGCGGCCTGCAGATGGGCTTCCGGGTGGTGGTGAACACCGGCCTGGGTTTCGGCGGCCTGCTGGACATCGGCACGGAGATCGGCCTGGACAAGCAGCCGGAGGACTTCGGCCAGACCCTCGGTCGCTGGGGCATGCCGTCCGGGCCTTACCTGGTGCTGCCGCTGCTGGGGCCCTCCACGGTGCGTGACACCGCGGCGCTGCCGGTCGACATGCAGGCCAGCCCCTCGGCGCTGGTGGACGACACCCGCGCCAAGGTGCTCGCGGTCACGCTGCTGAATGTGGTGAACACGCGTGCCAATCTGCTGGGCGCCAGCCGTGTGCTGGACGACATCGCCCTGGACAAGTACAGCTTCCTGCGCGACGCCTACCTGGCGCGGCGCCAGAACCAGGTGTATGACGGGAACCCCCCGGAGGAGCCGGAGGAACCCGACGAGGATGCCGAGCCGGCCGCGCCGCCGCCGGCAGCGGCGTCGGAACCGGCGCCCCGTTGAGGGGTCCATGCCCAGGGGCGGCCGGCCGGCTGCCTTTTGTTACCGTGGCCGGTGAACCGCCGACCCGGGGCCCGCGTTGAACGCTGACCGGGCGCGAGGTTTGCTCGCTGCCTGCCGAACCGAGGAATGAACCGCATGTCCGTCACGTCTTCCCCCGCCTTCACCACGCGCCGCGTCGCGCTCGCCGCCCTGGCGGCCGTGGCGCTCGCCGGCCCGCTGGCCAGCACCGTCGCCCGCGCGGCCGACGCGACCGCGCCGGACCAGCTCATCAAGCAGGTCTCCACCGAGGTGATCGACACCGTCAAGGCCGACAAGGCCATCCAGGGCGGCGACGTCTCTCGCATCATCGCCCTGGTCGACACCAAGGTCATGCCGCACGTGAACTTCCAGCGCATGACCGCCTCCGCCGTGGGCCGCCACTGGCGCACCGCCACGCCCGACCAGCAGCAGAAGCTGCAGAATGAATTCAAGGTGCTGCTGGTGCGCACCTATTCCGGCGCGCTCACCCAGGTGAAGGACCAGACCGTGCAGCTCAAGCCCTTCCGCGCCGCGCCCACCGACACCGAGGTGGTGGTGCGCACGGAGGTCAAGGGCAAGGGCGAGCCCATCCAGCTCGACTACCGCCTCGAGAAGGCCGACGCCGGCTGGAAGATCTATGACGTCAACGTCATGGGCGTGTGGCTCGTCGAGCAGTACAAGACCAGCTTCGCCCAGGAGATCGGCACCGTCGGGGTCGAAGGCCTGATCGGCAAGCTGGCCGAGAAGAACAAGGCGGCGGCCGCCGCGCCGGCCGCGAAGGGCTGATGCGCATGGCCGAGGCGAACCTGTCCCCCGCCGTGGCGGCGCCGGTGCCGGCGGGCCTGGTGCTGCCGGCGGCGCTGACGCTACGCGACGCGCGCTCGGCCATGGCGACGCTCGGGCCCGCCATCGCGGCCACCGACGAGGGCACGGTGCGCATCGATGCCGCGGCGCTCACCCACATCGATTCCGCCTCGCTGGCCGTGCTGCTGCAGTGCCGCCGGCTGGCCGAGGAGAGAGGCCGCGGCTTCGCCGTGTTGAACGCACCCGCGCGCCTCGTCGACCTGGCGCGCCTGTACGGCGTGGCCGAGCTGCTCGGCCTGGCCTGACGCGCCGCGCGCCGGGGCGTCAATCATCGGCCCGGGCGGCCGACAGGGGGGCCGGCGGCGGCGACGCCGCGTAGCGCCGCGTGCGCAGGTTGCGCTTGATCTCCTGCAGCAGCGGCCGCAGCGCAGGCCCCAGGCGCAGCGCGACGCCGGTGGTGAGGATGTCGATCACCATCAGGTGCAGCATGCGCGACACCATGGGGCTGTAGCGGTCGTAGTCCTCGGGGTGGTCCACCGCCAGGACGATGTGGCCGGCGCCCTGGGCGAGTTGCGCCAGGGGTGAGCCGCTGGCGGTGATGACGATCAGCGTCGCGCCCTTCTTCAGCGCGATCTCGGCGGCGCCGATCAGGTCCTGGCTGCGGCCCGAGTTGCTGATGACGACGGCGCAGTCGTCGGGCTTGAGCATCGTCGCGCTCATCACCTGCACGTGGCCGTCGACCAACGCCACCGCGTTCACACCCAGCCGGAAGAACTTGTGCTGGGCGTCCTGGGCCACGATGCCCGAGTTGCCCACGCCGTAGAACTCCGCCCGCCCGCGCTGCCCGGCACAGCGCGCGAGCGCCGTGATGGCGCGTTCGAAGGCATGGCCGGCGGCGTCGTTGCGGTACTTGAGCAGCGCGCTGACCGCGTTGTCGATCACCTTGACGATGATGTCGGCGGGCTTGTCGTCCTCGTCTACCGCGCGATGCACGAAGGGCACGCCCTCGTTCACCGTGCCCGCCAGCTTGAGCTTGAAGTCGGCCAGCCCGTCGTAGCCCACGCTGCGGCAGAAGCGCACGACGGTGGGCTTGCTCACGTGGGCCCGCTCGGCCAGCTCGCTCACCGGCATGGACGCGAAGCTGCGCGGGTCCGCCAGCACGAGCTTGGCCACGCGCTGCTCGGCGGGTGGCAAGGCGGGAATGCAGGCGCGGATGCGGTCCAGCATCGCCTACTGCTCTTCCGCCCAGGCGAAGCCGTCGCGCGCCACCAGGGCGCTGGCGGCGGGCGGGCCCCAGCTGCCGGCGGCATAGGTCTTGAGGTCGCCGCCGTCGTCGCGCCAGGCCGACAGGATGGGCTCGACCCAGCGCCAGGCCTGCTCCTGCTCATCGCTGCGCACGAACAGGTTCAGGCGGCCGGCGATGGCGTCCAGCAGCAGGCGCTCGTAGGCGCCCACCCGCTCCGTGGGGAAGGCCTTGTCGAAGTCGAGGTCCAGCGAGACCGGCGACAGCGCGTCGCCCTGGCCCGAGCCTTTGGCCGCGAGCAGATGCAGCTCCAGGCCGTCCTCGGGCTGCAGCTTGATCACGAGCTTGTTGGCCCGCGTCGTGCCGGGGAAGATCGGGTGCGGCACCTCGCGGAAGTTCACCACGATCTGCGCGTCGCGCGCCGCCAGCCGCTTGCCGGTGCGCAGGTAGAAGGGCACGCCAGCCCAGCGCCAGTTCTGCACCTCGGTGCGCAGCGCCACGAACGTCTCGCAGCGGCTGCCGGCCGGCACCTTCACCTCGTCGAGGTAGCCGACGGCCGCCTTGCCGTCGACCGTGCCCGCGCGGTACTGGCCGCGCACCACGTCGCGCGCCACGCTGGCGGCGGTGAAGGGCTTGAGCGACTTCAGCACCTTGAGCTTCTCGTCGCGGATGGCGTCGGCGTCGCTGGACGAGGGCGGCTCCATGGCGATCATGGTGAGCAGCTGCAGCGCGTGGTTCTGCACCATGTCGCGCAAGGCGCCGGTGCGGTCGTAGAAGTCGCCGCGCGTGCCCACGCCGATGGATTCGGCCAGGGTGATCTGGATGTTGGCGATGCTCTCGCGGCGCCACAGCGGCTCGAACAGCGCGTTCGCGAAGCGCAGCGCCATCAGGTTCTGCACCGCTGGCTTGCCGAGGTAGTGGTCGATGCGGAAGGCCTGGGCCTCGCTGAACACCGAGCGCACCACGCGGTTGATCTCCTGTGCGCTGGCCAGATCGTGGCCGAGCGGCTTCTCCAGCACCACGCGCACGTCGGGCCCGTTCAGGCCCGCGGCGCCCAGCTGCTCGCAGATCACCGGGAACAGGTGCGGGCTGGTGGCCAGGTACAGCACCTTGGTGTCGGCGGCGCGGCTGTCGAGCCACACCTTCAGGCCGGTGTAGTCGTCGGGCTGCGACAGGTCCATGCGGCGGTAGTGCAGCAGGGCGGCGAAGCGGGCGAACTCCTCGTCGCTGGGGCGCTTGGACGGCTCGACCTCGGCGAAGCGCTCCTGGATGAAGGCACGGTACTCGTCGTCGCTGCGCTCGTCGCGCGCCACCGCGAGGATGCGCCCGCCGGCGGGCAGCTTGCCGTGGCGGAAGGCCTGGAAGAGCGCCGGCATGAGCTTGCGCCAGGTGAGGTCGCCGGTGCCACCGAAGAAGACGAGGTCGAAGGACATCGAGGAGCGCCGCGGCCACCCGCGGATGAAACAAAGTTACATTACCGATGATGCCGGCGTTTCGTGAATGGGTCAACCGGCAGCACCCCCAGGCGGCGCGCCGGGCCGGATGTAACCCGGTCGTCACCGCGGGCAGCGGCCGGGGCGTTCTAATCCACCTCTGGACCGCCGGCTCTGCCCGCCCGGCTTATTTCGTTCCCGCCATGCACCAGCTCGACCAGCTCAAGGCCCACACCATCGTCGTTGCCGACACCGGCAATTTCCGCCAGCTGGCGCAGTACGCGCCGCGCGATGCCACCACCAACCCCTCGCTCATCCTCAAGGCGGTGCAGCAGGCGGAGTACGCGCCGCTGCTGCAGGAGGCCGTGGTGGCCCACCGCGGGGAGCCGCTGGCCGACATCGTGGACCAGGTGCTGGTGCGCTTCGGGCTCGAGATCCTCAAGGTCGTGCCGGGTCGCGTGTCGACCGAAGTGGACGCGCGCCTGTCCTTCGACACGGCGGCCACCATCGCCCGTGCCCACCGCCTGATCGGCCTGTACGAGGCGGCCGGCGTGCCGCGCGAGCGGGTGCTGATCAAGATCGCCTCCACCTGGGAGGGCATCCAGGCGGCCCGCGCGCTCGAGCGCGAGGGCATCCACTGCAACCTCACGCTGCTGTTCAGCTTCTGCCAGGCGGTGGCCTGCGGAGAGGCGGGCGTGACGCTGATCAGCCCCTTCGTCGGACGCATATTCGACTGGTACAAGAAGCAGGCCGGCGCCGCCTGGGACGAAGCCGCCATGGCGGGCGCCAACGACCCGGGCGTGCAGTCGGTGGCGCGCATCTACCACCACTACAAGAAGTTCGGCATCGCCACCGAGGTGATGGGCGCCAGCTTCCGCAACACCGGCCAGATCCTGGCACTGGCGGGCTGCGACCTGCTCACCATCAGCCCCGACCTGCTCGCCCAGCTGCAGGCGAGCGAGGCGCCGGTGCAGCGGGCGCTCGACCCGGCCGCCTCCGCTCGCATGGACCTGCATGCGGTGACGTACACCGAGCCGGCCTTCCGCTATGCGCTGAACGAGGACGCCATGGCCACCGAGAAGCTGGCGGAGGGCATCCGCCTGTTCGCGGCCGATGCGGCCAAGCTCGACCGCCTGATCCAGGAGGCCTGACGCCCATGCCCGCGCCCACGACCCGCTGCGACGAGACGGTGGCCTGGACCGCGCTGCGTGGCCACTTCGAGGCCCATGGGCGCGAGCTGGACCTGCGCACCCTGTTCGCCGACGACCCGGCGCGCTTCGAGCGCTTTGCCGTGCAGGCCCCCCAGGTCTTCGCCGACCTGTCCAAGAACCTGTGGGACGAGGTGACGCGCCGCCTGCTCGTGGAGCTGGCCGGGCAGTGCGGGCTCGAGGCGCGGCGCGACGCCATGTTCGCGGGCGAGCCGATCAACACCACCGAGGGCAGGTCGGTGCTGCACACGGCGCTGCGCGCGCCGCGCGGCGCGGCCCCATTCAGCGACGAGGTACACGAGGTGCTCGACCGCCTGCTGGGGTGTGCCGAACGCGTGCGCGCAGCCGCCGGGCCCGACGGCTTCACCGATGTGGTGAACATCGGCATCGGCGGCTCCGACCTGGGGCCGCGCATGGCGGTGCAGTCGCTGCGCCCCTTTGCCCACGAGGCGCTGCGCTTCCACTTCGTCTCCAATGTCGACGGCCACGACATCACGCCGGTGCTGCAGGGCCTTCGGCCGGAGCGCACGCTGTTCATCATCGCGAGCAAGACCTTCACCACGCAGGAGACCATGGCCAACGCGGCCGTGGCGCGCGAGTGGTTCGTGTCGCAGTGCGAGGCGCAGGGGCGTCCGGCGGACGTGGCGCGCCACTTCATCGGCGTCACGACCAACCTGCCCGCCGCCGCCGCCTTCGGCATCACCGAGACCTTCGGCTTCTGGGATTGGGTGGGCGGGCGCTACTCGCTGTGGAGCGCGATCGGCCTGCCGCTGGCCATCGCCATCGGGGCGGCCGCCTTCCGCGAGCTGCTGGCTGGCGCGCACGCCATGGACCGCCACTTCGCCGAGGCACCCCTGGCGCAGAACCTGCCCGTGCAACTGGGCTTGCTGGACGTCTGGTACCGAAACTTCCACGGTTTCACCAGCCGCTCGGTGGCGCCCTATCACCAGGGCCTGGCTCGGCTGCCCGCCTACCTGCAGCAACTGGAGATGGAGTCCAACGGCAAGTCGGTGGACATGGCGGGCCGTGCGCTCGGCCATGCCACCAGCCCGGTGGTGTGGGGCGAGCCAGGCACCAACGGCCAGCACGCCTACTTCCAGCAGCTGCATCAGGGCACGGATGTGGTGCCGGTGGAGTTCATTGCCGTGAAGCAGCCCGCCCATGGCCACGGCGACCTGCACACCAAGCTGCTCGCCAACTGCCTGGCGCAGAGCCAGGCCCTCATGCTGGGCAAGACCGCCGAGGAGGCGGCCGGCGAAACGGCGCCCACGGCCTCGGCCACGCTCGACCGCGCCGTGCTGGCCCGCCACCGGCGTTTCCCCGGCAATCGGCCCAGCACCACGCTCGTGCTGGACTCACTCACCCCGCGCTCGCTCGGTGCGCTCATCGCGCTGTACGAGCACCGTGTGTTCACCAGTGGCGCCATCTGGGGCATCAACAGCTTCGACCAGTGGGGCGTGGAGCTGGGCAAGGCGCTGTGCAACCAGCTGCTGCCGCGATTCGCCTCGGGTGACGCGAGCGGCCTGGATGCGTCCACCGCGGGCCTGCTGGCCCGGCTGCGGTCATGAGCGGGAATGGCCTCGCGGAGGCGGACACTGCCCTCGTCTTCGATTTCGGCCGGGTGCTGTTCGACTGGCAGCCCGACCGCCTGCTGGCGCGCGTGCTGCCGCATCGTGTGTGCGACGAGGCCAGCGCGGCGCACTGGGTGGCGCAGGGCTTCCAGGGCTACACCGGTGACTGGGGCGACTTCGACCGCGGCGTGGTCGAGGTACCGGCCCTCGTGCAGCGCATCGCCGCGCGCACCGGCCTGGCACCGGCCGAGGTGCAGGCCGTGGTCGACGCCGTGCCCGACGCGCTGCAGCCGCTGCCCGGCACGGTGGCGCTGCTGCAGGCGCTGAAAGCGGCCGGGCGGCCGCTGTACTTCCTGTCCAACATGCCTGCGCCCTATGCCGAGCACCTGGAGCGCACGCACGGCTTCCTGGCCTGTTTCGATGGCGGCGTGTTCTCCAGCCGCGCGCGCATGAACAAGCCGGACCCGGCGCTGTACGCCCATGCCGAGCAGCGCTTTGGCCGGGCCGCCCGCGCGCTGTACTTCGTGGACGACCACGCGCCCAACATCGCGGCCGCGCAGGCACGGGGCTGGCGCGGCCATGTGTTCACCGGCCACGAGCCCCTCGCGGCCGAGCTGCGCTCACTCGGCTGGCTGTGAGGCCGCCGGGGGGCGGCTGTCGGGCGCGGCCTGTGCGGCACGCTGCCGCGCTCGGCGCCACTGCCGGTCGGAGCTGAAGCCCGCCAGCGACAGCGCCTCGGTGCCCCGCAGGCCCGCGGCGCGGGCCTGCTCGGCGAGCGCCAGGCGCACCTGCTCCACGTGTTCACGCGGGGTCTGGCCCACATGGGCCTGGAACAGTCGGGTCAGGTGGCGTGGCGTCACGTGCGCCACCTCGGCCAGGCGATCGAGGGACCAATCCTCGCCCGGCGCGTCCAGCACCGCGTTCTGCACCGCATGCACGGCGGGGTGCAGGTGTCGCCGGCCAGCCAGCAGGGGCGAGTGCTCGGGGTCGTCGGTGCCACGGCGGTGGTACAGCACCATCACCTGGGCCACCGCCGAGGCCAGCGGCTCGCCCAGCGTGGCGGCCACCAGGTGCAGGGCCAGGTCGATGCCAGCGGTGATGCCGGCGCTGGTGAGCACGGGGCCGTCTTCCACGAAGACCCGGTTGCCCAGCACGCGGGCGGCTGGCGCCAGCGCGGCCAGGTCGGCCAGCAGCTCATGGTGCGTGGTCACGCGGCGGCCGGCCAGCAGGCCGGCGTCGGCCGCCAGCAGGGCGCCCACGCAGACAGTGACCAGGCGGTGCGCCGGGGCAGGACCGGCCAGGGCCGGCGCCACGACCCGGCTGAGCCATTGCCGCGTGTCCAGCCAGGGGCGCTGGTGGCGCACCACCTGCGCCGCGTCGCCCGGGCGGCCGAGCAGCACGACCCAGCTGGGCGCGGCCAGCGCGTCGGGCAGCGGCTCGATGCCCGCCAGCGTGAGGCCCACCGAGGAGGACGTGCTGGCCTGCGGGCCGACGTAGCGCAGGCGGAAGGCCGGCGGCAGGCCGCGGCGGGTGCACTGCTGGTTGGCCAGGCGGAAGGCCTCGGCCGGGCCGGCCAGGTCCAGCAGCAGCGTGTCGGGCAGCACCACGAACAGCACGTCCACCGGCCCGGTGGCGGGTGCGGCGCGCGGGACGGTCAGGCGCCGATCCACGGCACGTCCAGCTGGCGCGCGGTGCGGCGCGCCAGCGCCTCGCCGGCACAGCGCGCCACCAGGTGCAGGCTCATGTCGATGCCGGCCGCGATGCCGGCCGAGGTGACGACCGGCCCGTTGTCGACCCAGCGACGCTCGGGCTGCACCTGCAGACCGGGGTGGCGCGCGGCAAGATCGTCGGCGTCTTCCCAATGGGTGGTGGCGGCGGCATCGTGCAGCACGCCCGCCGCGGCCAGCACGAAGGCGCCGGTGCAGATGGAGGCGGTGATCTCGGCCGTGTCGGCGCGGCGGGCGATCTGCGCCAGCAGGGGTGTGTCCGTCAGCAGCGCGTCCACCACGCCGCCTGGCACCAGCAGCAGCTGCGCCGCCGGTGCGTCGGCGAGCGCGCTGTCGGGCTGCAGCACCAGCCCGGCCCGCGCATGCACGGGGCGGCCATGCGGCGAGGCGGTGGCCAGGGCGAAGGGGGGCGGCGCGTCGGGCGTGAGCCGTTGGGCCATGCGGTTGGCGGTGGTGAACACCTCGTAGGGCCCGGCGAAATCGAGCAGCTCGACCTCGTCGAACATCAGCAGCACGATCTGGCGGGTCATCAGCGACCCCCCGCGTCGCGGGCACGCTGCAGTGCCTCGTCCACCGTGCACAGGGTGGCGAAGCGGCCGGCCAGCACGGTCTCGGTGCGCTCGCGGATCTGCGCGGCGCTCAAGGTCTGGCCCGACGGCGTGGCCATGTCGAAGGTGAGCGTGGCCTCGGTGACGAAGTCCACCGCCCAGCCTTCGTCGCTGGCATGGCGGGTGGTGGTCTCGCAGCACTGCTCGGTGCGGATGCCCGCCACGATGAGGCGGCCGATGCCCTGCTGGTGCAGCCACACCGACAGGCCGGTGCCCACGAGCGCGCTGTGGCGGTGTTTCTCCACCCGCAGCGCCGCGTCGAAGGGCGCCAGCCCGTCGAGCGGCCGGATCAGGCCGCTGGCGTGCGAGAACGCGTTGTCGGCCGCCTCCGGCCCGTCGGTGTGGAAGACCTGCACCACGGGGATGCCCGCCGCCTGGGCGCCGGCCAGCAGGCGGTTCGTCGCGGCCAGAAAGGCGGGCACGTCGGCGTCGCCCCAGTAAGGGCGGGCGCGGAAGGACTGCTGCACGTCGATCAGCAGCAGGGCGGTGGAGGCAGGGCGGACGGCAGCGGACATGGGCAGCACCAGCGGGTGAGTGGATGATGCGCCATCTTCCCGCTGTGGGGCTGCCGCCCGTCAGGCCGGAGCGGGACGGGATGCGGTCAATTCAGGACATTGCGCGTCAGCGCGGCGCGAGAAAGCGCTCGGCCAGCCGCACCCACAGCGCCGCACCCGGGGCCAGCAGCTGGTCGTTGAAGTCGTAGCTGGGGTTGTGCAGCGTGCAGGGGCCCAGGCCGTGGCCGGCATCACGGTGGCTGCCGTCGCCATTGCCGATCACGAAGTAGGCGCCCGGCCGCTCCAGCAGGAAGAAGCTGAAGTCCTCGGCCGTCATCGCGGCCTCGAACTCGTGCGTGGCCTCTGCGCCCACCAGCTCCCGCATCACGCCGCGCAGGAACTGCGCCTCGCGTGCATGGTTCACGGTGGGCGGGTAGTTGCGCTTGAACTCGAACTCGGCCGTGCAGCCGAAGGCCGCCGCGGTGTGGCGCGCGATCTCTTCCATGCGCCGCTCGATGAGGTCCAGCACCTCCACGCTGAAGGTGCGCACCGTGCCTTCGATGACCGCATGGTCGGGCACGACATTGGTGGCCTCGCCCGCGTGGACCATGGTGACCGAGATCACGGCCGTGTCCAGCGGCTTCTTGTTGCGCGTGACGACGGTCTGGAAGGCCTGCACCATCTGGCAGGCCACGGGCACCGGGTCCAGGCCCAGGTGGGGCAGGGCGGCGTGGGCGCCCTTGCCGCGCACCACCACCTTGAACTCGTTGCTGGAGGCCATGGCGGGCCCGTCGCACACCGCGAAGTGCCCGGCGGGGTAGCCCGGCCAGTTGTGCATGCCGAACACCGCGTCCATGGGGAAGCGCTCGAACAGCCCGTCCTGGATCATCTCGCGCGCGCCGCCGCCGCCTTCCTCGGCCGGCTGGAAGATCAGGTAGACGGTGCCATCGAAATCGCGGTGGCGCGCCAGGTGGTGCGCGGCGGCCAGCAGCATGGCGGTGTGGCCGTCGTGGCCACAGGCATGCATCTTCCCGGCGTGCCGGCTGGCGTGGGCGAAGGTGTTGCGCTCGGTGATCGGCAGCGCGTCCATGTCGGCCCGCAGGCCGATGGCGCGCGGGCTGCTGCCGTTCTTCACGATGCCCACCACGCCCGTCTTGCCCAGGCCGCGGTGCACCGGAATGCCCCACTGCTCCAGCTGCCGGGCCACCAGGTCGGAGGTGCGCTGCTCCTCGAAGCACAGCTCGGGGTGGGCGTGGATGTCGCGCCGCAGTGCGGTGATCGCGGCAAGGGTGGCGGCATCCGCCTGCAGGTCGTCGATGAGGGCCATGGGCGCTGATGTCTCGCGTGTGTCTCGTTCGGCCGCCGCGGGCGGCGGGCGTGCCGAACGATGTTACGCGAGGGCCCTTGGCCCGGCCGGCGGCGGGGCTGTCAGCGCCGCACGCCGCCGTCCTTGGTGAGCATGGACAGCTCGACGAAGCGCGAGGCCACGTGCTGGCGAGGCCCGAAGGCCACGGTGAAGCCGCCCAGGTTGAGCTTGCTCAGGGACTCCAGCCCGTTCACGAAGGCGTCGTAGCTGGCGCTGCGTGCCTGCTTCAGGCCCTCGATGAACACGCGGGCCGCCACGTAACCTTCCATGCTCGAGTAGTTGGGCTGGATCTTCGGGTCGCGGGCGGCCTGGATGGCGCCGAGGTAGTCGCGCACGATGCCCACCGAGTTGGTGTACGGGTAGGGCATGACCTGGCTGACCACCACGCCGTTGGCCTCGGCGCCCAGCTCGTCGGCCAGGGCCTGGGTGCCCACGAAGGACACGTTGTAGAAGGTGCCGCCGTAGCCGGCCTGGCGGGCCGCGCGGATGAACGCCGCGCAGCTCTTGTAGGCGCTGATCTGCACGATGGCGTCGGGCTTGGCAGCGACCAGCGTCTTCACGGCCGCCGCCACGTCCACGCTGTTGCGCTCGACGGTGCCCACGGCGGCCGGCTCCAGGCCCTTGGCCTTGAGCGCCTTGGTCACGCCGTCCAGGCCGGCCTGGCCGTAGCTGTCGTTCTGGCGGAAGACCGCCACACGGTTCAGCCCCAGCGAGGTGAGCTGCTTGACGATCAGGGCCGTCTCGTCATCGTACGAGGCGCGCACGTGGAACACCGGGCGCAGCACGGGCTCGCGCAGGGCCATGGCGCCCGTGAACGGGGCGAAGAACGGCGTGCGGCCGTCCTTGACGAGCGGCAGCGCCGCCAGCGAGGTGGGCGTGCCCACGTAGCCGAAGAGCGCGAAGACGTCCTGCTCCAGGAACTTCTCGGTGTTGGTCTTGCACCGGGCGGGGTCGTAGCCGTCGTCCAGCGTGCGCAGCTCGATGCGCTGCCCGCCCAGGCCGCCTTCGGCGTTGAAGGCGTCGAAGGCCAGGCGCGCGCCCTGGTTCATCTGGATGCCCAGCTGGGCGGCCGGGCCGGTGAACGCGGCGGACTGCCCCAGAACGATGCGCCCGCTGCTCTGCGCGAACAGCGGGGCACCTGCCACGGCCAGGCTGCCCGCGGCCATCTGGCCGAGCAGGCGGCGGCGGCCGGCGTCGGCCAGGGGGGGCGTGGACGTCTCGCCGGCCGGCGAGGCAGGTGCCACGGAGGAGTCGTCGAGGGGGTCGCAGGTGGGTCGGGAAGGGGGCATGGCGGCATTGTCGACAGCGCTTCGCCACCGATTGACGTCAAGCTGTCGCGAGTCGCTGTTTCAATTCGCAACGACCGTGCAGCCTGCCACGCTCCGGGCGACCGCATGAACAGGCGTCCAGCCGGCGCGGCGGGCAGCCCTGCCCGGCGGTCGGGCCAGGGCGCTGTGCCATCATTCCCGGATGAGCCTGCGCACCGTCCATGCCGCCTGTCCACACGACTGTCCCGACACCTGCGCCATCCGGGTCACGGTGGACACAGCCGGGCAGCGCATCGTCCGCATCCAGGGCGACTCGGACCATCCGCCCACGCATGGGGCGCTGTGCACCAAGGTGTCGCGCTACGCCGAGCGGGTGGACCATCCGGAGCGCGTCCTCACGCCGCTCAAGCGCGTGGGGCCCAAGGGGGCAGGCCAGTTCCAGCCGGTGCCCTGGGACGAGGCGCTCGACGACATCGCCCGTCGGCTCGCGGCCATCGCGGCCCGCGACCCGCAGGCCATCCTGCCGTACAGCTACGCGGGCACCATGGGCCTCGTGCAGGGCGAGAGCATGGCGGCGCGCTTCTTCCACCGCCTGGGCGCCTCGCGCCTGGACCGCACCATCTGCGCCTCCGCCGGCGGCCAGGCGCTGGAGATGACCTACGGCGGCAAGCTCGGCATGCACCTGGAGCACTTCGCCGAGAGCCGGCTGGTCCTCATCTGGGGCAGCCACTCCATCGCCTCGAACCTGCATTTCTGGACCTTCGCCCAGGCGGCCAAGCGGGCGGGTGCCAAGCTCATCGCCATCGACCCGCGCCGCACCGAGACGGCCGAGAAGTGCCACCAGCACATCGCCCTGCTGCCCGGCACCGACGGCGCCCTGGCGCTCGGTCTCATGCACGAGCTCATCGTCAACGATTGGCTGGACCACGACTACCTCGCCCGCCATGTGCAGGGCTGGCCCGAGCTGCGTGAGGAAGCGCTGGCCTGGTCGCCCGAGCGCACGGCGGCCGAGTGCGGCATCACGGCCGACGAGGTGCGCGCCCTGGCGCGCGACTACGGCACCACGGCGCCGGCGGCCATCCGCCTGAACTACGGCATGCAGCGCGTGCATGGTGGCGGCAACGCGGTGCGGCTGGTGGCGCTGCTGCCCTGCCTGGTGGGCGCCTGGCGCCACCGCGCCGGTGGCCTGCTGCTGTCGGCGTCCGGCTGGGCCAAGCCGGTGAAGAACTCGGCCTGGCTGGAGCGGCCCGACCTGCTGGCCGGCCGCCAGCCGCGGGTGGTGAACATGAGCACCATCGGCGACGACCTGCTGCGCGAGACGGATGCCTCGCCCGGCGGTTTCGGGCCGAAGATCGAGGCGGTGGTGGTCTACAACAGCAACCCGGTGGCCGTGGCGCCCGAGTCCGCCAAGGTGGTGGCGGGCTTCCGCCGCGACGACCTCTTTACCGTGGTGCTGGAGCACTTCCTCACCGACACGGCCGACCATGCGGACTACGTGCTGCCGGCCACCACCCAGCTGGAGCACTGGGACGCCCACGCCAGCTACGGGCACACCTGGGTGCTCATCAACGAGCCGGCCATCGCCCCGCGCGGCCAGGCGCGCTCGAACGCCGAGATATTCCGCCAGCTCGCGGCCCGCATGGGTTTCGACGAGCCCTGTTTTGCCGACACCGACGAGCACCTGGCCGCCAACGCCTTCACCGACGCGGTCGACCGCGATGCGCTGCGGCGCGACGGCTTCGTGAAGCTGGCGGTGCCCGAGGCCCCGTTCGCGGACGGCGGCTTCGCCACGCCCAGCGGCCAGGCGGTGGCCACCGCGCCGGGCGTGCCGCTGCCCACGCATGTGCGCAACCACGAGTGCGCCCTGTCCGCGCCCGAGCTGGCCGCGCGCTATCCGCTGGCCATGATCTCTCCGCCGGCCCGCCACTTTCTCAATTCCACCTTCGTGAACGTGAAGAGCCTGCGCGACATCGAGGGCGAGCCCCTGGTGGAGATCCACGCCAGCGACGCCGCGGCGCGCGGGCTGGTCGATGGCCAGCCGGTGCGCGTGTTCAATGACCGCGGCAGCTACGAGTGCGTGGCGCGCGTCAGCCCGCGCGCGCGGCCCGGGGTGGTGAACGGCCTGGGCGTGTGGTGGCGCAAGCTGGGCCGCAACGGCACCAACGTCAACCAGCTCACCCACCAGCGGCTCACCGACCTCGGCGCTGCGCCGTCGTTCTACGACTGCCTGGTCGAGGTGGCTCCCCTGTGAGCGCATGGCGACCGGTCTGCCCCGGCCTGGCTGGCGCCGGGCGCTGCTGATGGCCGGGCTGGGCGCGGCGGGGCTGGCCGGGGTGGCCATGCTCACGGTGTGCCTGACCAGCGGCTGCAGCTCGGTGGGCTACCTCGTCGGCTCGGTGACAGGGCACCTTGCCTTGCTGAACAGCGCCCGCCCGGTGGACGAGTGGCTCGCCCGCGCGGACACGCCCGACACGCTGCGCACGCGCCTCGTGCTGAGCCAGCGCATGCGCGACTTCGCGGTGAGCGAGCTTGCCCTGCCGGACAACCGCAGCTACCGCAGCTATGCCGACCTGAAGCGCCCCGCCGCGGTGTGGAACGTGGCGGCGGCGCCGGAACTCTCGCTCAGCCTGCGGACCTGGTGCTACCCGGTGGTGGGCTGCGTGAGCTACCGCGGCTTCTACGACCCCCGCGAGGCGCAGGCGGCGGCGGACGAGTTGCGTGCGCAGGGCCTGGACGTCACCGTGTACCCGGTGTCGGCCTACTCCACGCTGGGCAAGGCCGAATGGCTGGGCGGGGACCCGCTGCTCAACACCTTCATCGGCTGGTCCGAGCTGGAGCTGGCACGGCTGATCTTCCACGAGCTGGCGCACCAGGTGGCCTATGCGCCCGGCGACAGCATGTTCAACGAGTCCTTCGCCACGGCGGTGGAGCAGCTCGGCGGCGCGCGTTGGCAGGCGGCGCAGGGTGGCGCGGCCGAGCCCGCCGCGATGAGGGCCATCGACCGCCGGCGCAACGAGTTTCGCGCGCTCACCCTGCAAGCCCGCCAGGCCCTTGACGCGCTGTACCGCAGCCGCCTGGCGCCCGAGGCGCAGCGCGCCCGCAAGGCGCAGATCCTGGCCGACCTGCGCGCCGAGCATGCGGCGCTCAAGGCCGGGGCGTGGCAAGGTTATGCGGGCTACGACGCCTTCATCGCCCACGCCAACAACGCGTCGCTCGGCATGCAGGCCACCTACCACGACTGGGTGCCCGCCTTCACCCGCCTGTTCGCCCAGCAGGGCGAGGACTTCCCCCGCTTCTACGCCGAGGTGCAGCGCCTGGCCGGCTTGCCGCGCGGCGAGCGGGAGGCGACACTGCGCGCGCTCGCGCCACCGGCCTCGTCGGCCGATGGCACTTCATCGACCCACTGAACCGCTGTTGCGCCTCACTGCCCCATGGCCCAGATCCACATCCGTCGCGACCACACCCTTGGCCTCGCCCGTGCCCGCAAGGTGGCCTGGAAATGGGCCGAGCACGTGGAGAAGAAGTTCGAGATGGAATGCACCGTGCTGGAGGGCGAGACCAGCGACACCGTGCAGTTCAAGCGCTCGGGCGTGACGGGCAGCATGATCGTCACGGCCGACCACTTCGAGGTGGATGCCAAGCTCGGCCTGCTGCTGGGCGCCTTCGCCGGCCAGATCGAGGCCGAGGTCTGCAAGCAGCTGGACGCCGCCCTGGCGAAGGAACAGGCCAAGAGCAGCAAGGCCTGAACGACACCAGGCGCCCTGGCGGGCGCCTGGTGATTACTTCAGCGATTCGATGAGGTCGATGTACTGCTGCATCGCCTCGTCGGCGGACGTGCCCTTGAGCTCGTTCCACGCGTCCCACTTGGCGCGGCCCACCATGTCGGTGAAGCCGGGGCGCTTGCCGTCCACGTCGCCCGCGGTGGCCTGCTTGTACAGCGCGTAGATCTTCAGCAGCGTCATGTTGTCCGGCTTTTCCGGCAGCTGCTTGCTCTCGGCGACGGCGGTCTCGAATTGCGCCTGGAGGTCGGCCATGGGTGGGCTCCTGTCTGAGGGGACCGTGGTGGGTAAAGCAGAATTGACGCGCGGGATGTTACCCAGCATCGTGGCGGCCACCGCACCGAATTCCTAGAGGGAGACACCCATGTCCGGCCGCCCCGCCGCCGTGTCTGAACGCATGTCCAGGGTCGACACCGCCTGGCTGCGCATGGACAACGACGCCAACCTCATGATGATCGTGGGCGTGTGGCTGATCGAGCCGCAGCTGGGCCTGGACGACCTGCGCCGGCGCGTGGCCGAGCGGCTGCTGCGCTACGACCGCTTCCGCCAGCGCGTGGTGGAGGACGCCATGGGGGCCAGCTGGGTGGAAGACGGCGAGGTCGACCTGTCGGCCCACGTGGTGGCCGAGACCTTGCACGCCGCGCCGGGTCAGTCGCGCACCGAAGCGCTGCAGGCCCGGGTGGGCGAACTCGCGGCGACCCCGCTGGACCGCTCGCGCCCGCTGTGGGAGCTGCGCCTGGTCGAGGCGCTGGAGCCCGGCTGCAGTGCGGTCATCATCCGCGTGCACCATTGCATCGGCGATGGCATCGCGCTCATCTCGGTGATGCTGTCCATCACCGACGAGGGCCGGCCGCCGCCCGAGCGCGTGCGGCCGGCCGACGGCCAGGCCGAAGGCGATGCCTTCGCCGACCTGCTGCTCAAGCCCATGACCGACCTCACCATCAAGGCCATCGGCCTGTATGGCGACGGGGTCGTCAAGTCGGTGGAGTGGATGAGCAACCCCGTGCAGCCGCTGGCCGGCGGCCTGGACGTCGCGCGCGCCGGCATGCAGGTGGTGCAGGACGCCGCCGCGCTGGCCCTGATGCCCGACGACTCCCCCACCCGGCTCAAGGGCAAGGCCACGCCGGGCAAGCGCGTGGCCTGGGGCCAGCCGCTGCCGTTGGACGAGGTGAAGGCGGTGGCCCAGGCGTTCGGGGCCTCCATCAACGACGTGCTGCTCACCAGCGTGGCGGGTGCGATCGGCAGCTACCTGCGCGCCCACGGCGACGACCCCAGCGGCCAGGAGATCCGCGCGATGGTGCCCGTGAACCTGCGGCCCATGGAGGAGGCGTGGAAGCTGGGCAACCGCTTCGGCCTGGTGCCCCTGGTGCTGCCCATCGGCATCGCCAACCCGGTGGAGCGGCTGGCGGCGGTGCGCGCGCGCATGAACGAGCTCAAGGGTGGCTACCAGCCGGTGCTCGCCTTCGCCCTGCTGGCCGTGGCCGGGCTGCTCATCAAGCCCATGCAGGACGCGCTGCTGAACCTCTTTGCCCGCAAGGCCACGGCGGTGATGACCAATGTGCCCGGCCCGCGCCAGCCGCTGGCCTTTTGCGGCCGCACGGTGCGTCAGGTCATGTTCTGGGTGCCGCAGAGCGGTGACATCGGCCTGGGCGTGAGCGTGCTGAGCTACGGCGGCGGCGTGCAGTTCGGCTTGATCACCGACGACGCCCTGTGCCCCGACCCCCAGGCGGTGGTCGACCGCTTCCGGCCGGAGTTCGATCAGCTGCTGTACCTGGCCCTGATGCTGCCCTGGGGCCACGCGGACGAGGGATAGCGCGGCGCTGGCGGCCCACCCACACTGCGGCGGATGGCCCCGATCACCGTGCTTCTCGTCGACGACGACCCGCGCATTCTCACGATATTCGCGGAGATGGTGGCTGCCGCCCCCGGGCTGCGTCTGGCGGGCACCGCCGGCGACCTGCCCCAGGGCCGCCGCCTGCTCGACGAGCTGCGACCCGACGTGCTGCTCGTCGACCTGGGCCTGCCCAGCGGCAGCGGCATCGAACTCATCCGCCACGCCCACCAGCAGCTGCCGGCCACCGATGTGATGGTGGTCTCGGTCTTCGGCGACGACGCCCACATCATGGCCTCGCTGGAGGCCGGGGCGACGGGCTACCTGCTCAAGGACAGCGATCCCGCCGACCTGGCCGCCGCGGTGCGTGCCCTGCGCGCCGGCGGCAGCCCCATCAGCCCGGTGATCGCACGCCACCTGCTGCAGCGGCTGGCGCCAGTGCCCGCCGGCCCCGTGGACGGCGAGGCCCTGCTGTCCCCACAAGAGAGGCAAGTGCTCACCTACTCCGCCAAGGGGTTCAGCTTCGAGGAGATCGCACGCATGCTGGGGGTGTCTCGCCATACCGTCATGACCTACGTGAAGCGCAGCTACCGCAAGCTGCAGGTGCACTCGAAGACCGAGGCGATCTACGAGGCGCGCAAGCTGGGCCTGGTGCGTGACTGAAGCCGAGCTGGCGGGCCGGCCCATGCCCGCCATGCGGCCACGCCGACGCTGGCGGGCCGCCTGGGGCCTGGCCGTGCTGGCCGGCCTGGCGGCGGCACTGGGGCTGCTGGGTCAGGCGCAGACGCCCTGGGCCCCGGCGGTCGACCACGCCACCCTCACGGCCGGCCCGGCGTGGGTGCATTCCCGCCCATTCGAGGCGGCGCGGCTGCGCGAAGACGGGCGCCTGAGGCCGCAGGTCGACGCCCCCGCCCCGGGCGACGACGCCGCCTGGGAGGCGGTGCAGCTGCCGCTGCGTGAAGCCGCCCGCCGCGACCTGCCCGCCCAGGCGCAGCCGCGGCCGCTGCGGGTGTGGTGGTACCGCGTGGCCTACACCGTGCCGGCCGGGGTGCAGGGGCCGCTCGCGCTGTACGTGCCGCGCGTCGTCGGTGGCGCGGTGCAGGTCATCCGCCACGAGGGTGACCACTGGGCGCTGCTGTGGGACGGCGCCGACCGCTGGCGCGAGCAGTGGAACCGCCCGGTGTTCGTGGACCTCGGCGCCGCACCGCCGGCCGGCACCACCGTGCACTTGGCCGTGGGGCTGCTGCGCTACGACAGCGGCCAGCACCAGCTGTCGCGCGTGCGCGTCGGCCCGCGCGAGCCGCTGGCCCGGGATGACGCCTGGCGGCGCCTGCTGCAGCTGACCTTGCCGCAGGTGGGCTCGCTCACCTTCCTGGCACTGGGCGCGTGTGCCTTGCTGCACTGGCTGCGCCGGCCGCGCGAGCCGGCCTACCTGCTGTTCTTCTGCAGCTCGGCCGTGTGGGCCCTGCGCGCCCTGCACTACACCATCGACATGCCGGCGGACCGCGCCGCGTACAGCTGGTTCTGGTGGGCCAGCCAGGCGTCCTTGTCCTGGGGCATGCTGCTGATCTACCTGTTCGCCTTTCGCTTCGATGCCCGCAGCTACCCGCGCGTGGAGCGGCTGCTCACCGTGTTCGTGGCGGCGGTCTCGCTGCTGTCCATGCCGGTGCCGGGCTCGCCGCTGAGTTCACTGGCCCAGCTGCACGCGCTGAACACGGTCGTGGCGCTGCTGGTCACCGGCTGGCTCACGGGCGTGGCGTGGCGGGGGGCGGCGCCGGAGTTCCGCGTGATCGTGGGCGTGCTGTGGTTCAACCTGGCGCTCGGGGCGCACGACCTGCTGCTGGTGGCCGGGCAGGTGTCGGTCGAGTCGGCCTACCTGCTGCCGGTGGGCACCTTCGTGATGCTCCTGGCCTTCCTCTACGCCGTGCAACGCCGCTACACGGCCGCCATGGAGGCGGTGGAGCAGGTCAATGCCGGCCTGGAGGCGCGGCTGGCCGAACGCGAGATCGAGCTGCGGCAGCAGCACGAGCGGCTGCACGAGGTGGGGCGCGAGCAGGCGCTGCTGCTGGAGCGGCAGCGCCTGATGCGCGACATGCACGATGGCCTGGGCTCCACCCTCATGTCCTCGCTGGTGCTGGCCGAGCAGGGGCGCCTCGCGCCCGACGCCCTGGCCGGCGTGCTGCGCGAGTGCCTGGATGACCTGCGGCTGGTGATCGATTCGCTCGAGCCCATCGAACACGACCTGGTCACGCTGCTGGCCTCGCTGCGCCACCGCCTTGGTCGCCGGCTCGAAGGGGCCGGGCTGGTGCTGCACTGGGACGTGCAGGACCTGCCACCGCTGCCCTGGCTCAACCCGCCCGACGCGCTGCAGGTGCTGCGCATCGTGCAGGAGGTGCTCACCAACGTGCTCAAGCATGCCTCGGCGCGGCATGTGTGCATCGCCACGCGCGCGCTGGGCGATCAGGTGCGCGTGCAGGTGCAGGACGACGGCTGTGGCTTTGCGCCGGGCCCGGCCGGTGCGGGCCGCGGGCTGCGCCACCTGGCCTTGCGCGCGGCCCGCCTGGGTGGTCGGCTGGAGGTGGACAGCGCCGTCGGCCGCGGCACGCGGGTCGTGCTTGACCTGCCGTTGCGTCGGGACACCGCGCCCTGACGGACAATGGCGCCCGCCATGCTGCAGCAACGCACCCTGAAGTCCATCACCCGCGCCGTCGGCGTGGGCCTGCACAGCGGCCAGCGCGTCGAGCTCACGCTGCGCCCGGCCGCGCCCGACACCGGCATCGTCTTCCGCCGGGTCGATCTGCCCCAGCCGGTCGACATCCCGGTGCGCTTCGACTCGGTCTGCGACACCCGCATGGCCTCCACCATCTCGCCGGGCGGCGACCCGGGCGCGCCCAAGGTGCAGACCATCGAGCACCTGATGTCGGCCTGTTCGGGGCTGGGGCTGGACAACCTGTACGTGGACATCACCGCCGACGAGGTGCCCATCCTCGACGGCTCCTCGGCCAGCTTCGTGTTCCTGCTGCAGAGCGCGGGCATCGAGCTGCAGAACGCGCCCAAGCGCTTCATCAAGGTGAAGAAGACCGTCGAGGTGCGCGAAGGTGAAGGCGCGCGGCTCATGTGGGCGCGCCTGGAGCCGCATCACGGCTACAGGCTGAGCTTCCAGATCGACTTCAACCACCCTGCGGTGGACGCCACCGGGCAGGAGACCACCTTCGACATGGGCTCGGGCCGCTACCGCCAGGAGATCGCCCGGGCGCGCACCTTCGGCTTCACCAAGGACGTGGAGGCCATGCGCGCGCGCGGCCTCACGCTCGGCGGCAGCATGGACAACGCCATCGTCATCGACGACTACCGCGTGCTCAACAGCGAGGGCCTGCGCTACGACGACGAGTTCGCCAAGCACAAGATCCTCGACGCCATCGGCGATCTCTACATCGCCGGCCACCCCTTGCTGGCGGCCTACACCTCGTACAAGGGCGGCCACGCCCTGAACAACAAGCTGCTGCGCACGCTGCTGGCCGATGCGTCCGCCTGGGAGCTCGTCACCTTCGAGGACGAGTCGCTCGCGCCCACCGGTTTCGCCGAGCTGGCGCCCGCCTGGTGACGGCCACCGGCCGTCGCTGAGACCCACCCCATGATGCTCTTTCGCCTCGTCTTCGGCCTGCTGCTCGTGGCCGGCCTGGCCTGCCTGGCCACCTACGTCGCCACGAAGGACCCGGTGTGGCGACGCCGGGGCCTGGTGATCGTCAAGTGGACGGTGCTGGCCGCGATCGGCGCGCTCGCGGTGCTGGTGCTGGAGCGTCTGGCGCTGCTGCTGTAGTGCCCGGCGCGGCGCGCAGGCCGTTCACGTAGGCCTTCACGGCGGCGTCGCCGCATTCCACGAGGTCGAAGCCACCGGGCTGCAGCGTCCAGTGGTGCATCAGGCCGTCCACCAGGGCAAACAGGCCGAGCGCCACCGCCTTGAGCGACAACCCGGGGCGCAGCAGGCCGGCCTGGCTGGCCACCTCGAGCTGGGCCTGCAGGTCGTCACGGAACTGGTTGATGCCCTCCAGGTAGCGCTGCTGCACCGAGGCGAGCTCCTCGGTGTATTCGGTCTGGTGCATGGCGATGCGGAAGACGCGCTGCACCTGCTCGTTCTCGGCCAGCACGCGCAACGGCCAGGTGGCCTGGCGCATCAGCCGGCCCAGCGGGTCGTCGGCCGGCGGGCAGCCGGGGCATTCGCCCGCCTCGCAGGGCAGGAAGGCCCGCTCCATCATGGCGTTGAACAGGGCCGCCTTGTCCTCGAAGTGCCAGTAGATGGCGCCGCGCGTCACGCCGGCCGCCACCGCCACGTCCTGCAGGCGCGTGTGTGCCACGCCACGGGCGAGGAATTCGCGCTCGGCGGCGTCCAGGATCTGGTGGCGGGTGGTTTCGGCTTCAGCCTTGGTGCGGCGGACCATGTCGGAGGAACTTCTAAGGTAGGGGGATTGTCGCTGCACGCATGCTGACGGCCCGTTGTCAGCAGGGCTGTGTCAACATACATACACGATTGTATGTATACTGAGCCGCCTTGACCAGCCCGGCGAACGCCTCCTTTGTCGAGCGCGCGGTCTGCCAATCGTCGACACCAAGAAAAACGCCGCCCATGACACCCGACGCCATGCACGCCCCCTCCACCCGCTCTCCTGCGGCGCGACGCCGCTTCCCCCGCGCCATCACGGCGCTCACCGCGCTCACCGCCCTGGCGGCGGCGGCCTTCCTGCTCACCGCCTGCGGCGGCTCCTCGGCCCAGGGGGGGCCGGGCGGCCAGATGCCCGCGATGCCGGTCGGGGTGATGACGGTGCAGCCGTCCAACGTGACGCTGTCCACCGAGCTGCCGGGCCGTCTGGAGGCCTGGCGCACGGCGCAGGTGCGCGCCCGCGTGACCGGCGTGGTGAACAAGCGCCTGTTCGAGGAGGGCAGCACGGTGCGCGCCGGCCAGAGCCTGTTCCAGATCGACGACGCCGCCTACCGAGCCGCACTCGACAGCGCCTTGGCGACGCAGGCGCGCGCGGAAGCCGCCCTGGCGCAGGCCGAGGCGCAGCTCGCGCGCAACCGCCCGCTGGCCGAGGCGCGTGCCATCAGCCAGCAGGAATGGGTGGCCACCCAGGCCGCGCACAAGCAGGCCGTCGCCGACGTCGCCGCGGCCAAGGCCGCCGTCGCGCAGGCCCGGCTGAACGTGGGCTACGCGGCCGTGCAGGCGCCGATCGGCGGTCGCATCGGCCGTGCGCAGGTCACCGAAGGCGCGCTGGTCAGCCAGGCCGAGGCCACGCTGCTGGCCACCATCCAGCAGACCGACCGGCTCTACGTGAACATCCCTCAGTCGGCCACCGAGGCGCTGCGCCTGAAGCGCGCGTTCGAATCGGGGCAGCTGAAGGCGGCGCAGTCCGATGCGCGCGTCATCCTGGACGACGGCAGCCTCTACCCGCTGCCGGCCAAGCTGCTGTTCGCCGACCTCACGGTGGACGCCACCAGCGGCCAGGTGATGCTGCGCGCCGAGGTGCCCAACCCCAAGGGCGAGCTGCTGCCCGGGCTGTACGTGCGTGTGCGGCTGGCCCAGGCTTCGCGCGCGGACGGCATGCTGGTGCCCCAGCAGGCCGTCACCCGCGGCGCGGGCGGCGACACCGTCATGGTGGTGGGCGCCGACGGCATGGTGTCCACCCGTGGCGTGCAGCTGGGCGGCACGCAGACCACGGCCCAGGGGCCGCAATGGGTGGTGCTCGGGGGGCTGAAGGCCGGTGAGCAGGTCGTGGTGGACGGCTTCCAGAAGATCCGCCCGAACGCACCGGTCAAGCCGGTGCCGTGGAGCCCGGTGGCCGCGTCCGGCGTGGCTGGGGCGTCTGCACCCGCCGGTGCGGGCCCCGCCGCGTCGGCGGCCTCGGCCGCCAGCCGCTGACCCCCGGGAGCGAACGAGCACACGACCATGAACTCCCGCTTCTTCATCGACCGACCCATCTTCGCGTGGGTGATCGCCCTGTTCATCGTGGTGATCGGCGCGGCCGCCATCACCCGGCTGCCCGTGGCCCAGTACCCCACGGTGGCGCCGCCGGCGATCGTGATCTCCAGCGCCTACCCGGGCGCCTCCGCCAAGGTGATGGAGGACAGCGTGCTGTCCGTCATCGAGCAGGAGCTCAACGGCGCGCCAGGCCTCATCTACATGGAGTCCAGCGCCGACGCGAGCGGCACCGGCACGGTCACGGCCACCTTCGAGCCAGGCACCGACATCTCCATCGCCCAGATCGAGGTGCAGAACCGCGTGTCACGGGCCACGCCCCGGCTGCCCGCGGCCGTGACGCAGCAGGGCGTGCGCATCGACAAGGCGCGCGCCAACTTCCTGCTGGTGGTGATGCTCACCTCCACCAACCCGGCACACGACCCCATCGCGCTGGGTGACTACGCGGCGCGCAACATCGTGCCCGAGCTGCTGCGGGTGCCCGGCGTGGGCCAGGCGCAGCTGTTCGGCAGCGAGCGTGCGATGCGGGTGTGGGTGGACCCGGCCAAGCTGGTGGGCTATGGCCTGTCCACGGCCGACGTGAACGCGGCCATCCGCGCGCAGAACCTGCAGGTCTCCGCAGGCACGGTGGGCGGGCTGCCCGCCACCAGCGAGCAGACGCTGTACGCGACCATCACCGTCAACGGCCAGCTCGCCAGCACCGAGCAGTTCGGCAACATCCTGCTGCGCACCAATGCCGACGGCTCGTCCGTGCGCCTGAAGGACGTCGCCCGGCTGGAGCTGGGGGGCCAGGCCTATGCCACCTCGGCACGGCTGAACGGCGTCACCGCCAACGGCATCGGCGTGCAGCTGTCGCCCACCGGCAATGCGCTGGCCACGGCCACGGCCATCCGCGAGCGCATGGACGAGCTGAAGAAGTTCATGCCCGAGGGCATGAGCTACGACGTGCCCTACGACAGCTCGAAGTTCGTGCGCATCTCCATCGAGGAGGTGGTCAAGACGCTCGTCGAGGCCATCGCGCTGGTGTTCATCGTGATGCTGGTGTTCCTGCAGAACATCCGCTACACGCTGATCCCCACCATCGTGGTGCCGGTGGCGCTCATGGGCACCTTCGCCGCGATGCTGGCCTTCGGCTTCTCGATCAACGTGCTCACGCTGTTCGGCATGGTGCTGGCCATCGGCATCCTGGTGGACGACGCCATCGTGGTGGTGGAGAACGTCGAACGCATCATGGCCGAGGAGGGGCTGCCGCCGCGCGAGGCCACCGTCAAGGCCATGGGCCAGATCACCGGCGCCATCATCGGCATCACCGTGGTGCTGGTGTCGGTCTTCGTGCCCATGGCCTTCTTCAGCGGCTCGGTGGGCAACATCTACCGCCAGTTCTCGCTGGCCATGGTGGCGTCCATGCTGCTGTCGGCCTTCATGGCGTTGTCGCTGACGCCCGCGCTGTGCGCCACGCTGCTCAAGCCGGTGCCTGCCGGCCACCACGAGAAGAAGGGCTTCTTCGGCTGGTTCAACCGCGGGTTCCGCCGCACGGCCAAGGGCTACGAGTCGGTGGTGGCGCGCATCCTGCCGCGCGCCGGCCGCTTCCTGGTGCTGTACGCGGTGATCCTCGCCGCCGCGGGGCTGATGTACACCCGCCTGCCCACGTCCTTCCTGCCCAACGAGGACCAGGGCTACCTGGTCGTCAACGTGCAGCTGCCGCCGGGCGCCTCGCAGGCGCGCACCGAGGCGGTGATGAAGCAGGTCGAGCAGTTCTTCCTGGCGCAGCCCGAGGTCGACAAGATCGTCGCCGTGCTGGGCTTCTCGTTCTCCGGCTCCGGCCAGAACGCGGGCCTGGCCTTCGTGCCGCTCAAGCCCTGGGAGGACCGGAAGGGCGCGGAACACACCGCGCAGGCGCTGGCCGGCCGGGCCTTCGGCGCGCTCATGGGCATCCGCGACGCGTTCATCTTCCCGCTGTCGCCGCCGCCCATCCCCGAGCTGGGCACGGCCACGGGCTTCAACTTCCGCCTGCAGGACCGCAGCGGCCAGGGCCACGAGGCGCTGCTCGCGGCACGCAACCAGCTGCTGGGCATGGCCTCGCAGAGCAAGCTGCTCGCGGGCGTGCGCCCCGACGGCCTGGAGGATGCGCCGCAGCTGCAGCTGGACGTGGACCGTGAGCGCGCCGCCGCCTTGGGCGTGGGCTTCGACACCGTCGGCGCCGTGCTGTCCACCGCGCTGGGCTCGAGCTACGTGAACGACTTCCCCAACGCCGGCCGCCTGCAGCGCGTCATCGTGCAGGCCGAGGCACGCTCGCGCATGCAGCCGGAGGACATCCTGCAGCTGCACGTGCCCAACAACCGCGGCCAGCAGGTGCCGCTGTCGGCCTTCGCCAGCACGCGCTGGGTCACCGGCCCGCTGCAGACCGTGCGCTACAACGGCTACCCGGCGATGAAGATCGCGGGGGATGCCGCGCCTGGCGTGTCCACCGGCGAGGCCATGGCCGAGATGGAACGGCTGGTGTCGCAGCTGCCACCGGGCTTCGGCTTCGAGTGGACGGGCCAGTCGCGCGAGGAGAAGCTCTCGGGTGCGCAGGCCACCATCCTGCTCGCGTTCTCGATGCTGGCGGTGTTCCTGTGCCTGTCCGCGCTCTACGAGAGCTGGAGCATCCCGGTGGCCGTCCTGCTGGTGGTGCCGCTGGGTGTGCTGGGCGCGCTGGCCGGCGTGTGGCTGCGCGGCATGCCCAACGACGTGTACTTCAAGGTGGGCCTGATCACCATCATCGGCCTGTCGGCGAAGAACGCGATCCTGATCATCGAGTTCGCCAAGGACCTGCAGGCCGAAGGCAAGAGCCTGCTGGTGGCCACGCTCGAGGCCTGCCACCTGCGCTTCCGCCCCATCCTGATGACCAGCTTCGCCTTCATCCTGGGCGTTCTGCCGCTGGCCATCGCGAGTGGCGCGGGCTCGGCGAGCCAGCGTGCCATCGGCACCGGCGTGATGGGCGGGATGATCACCGCCACCGTGCTGGCCGTGCTGCTGGTGCCGGTGTTCTTCGTGGTCATCCGCCGCCTGTTCCCGGGCGGCCATGTGGCGGGCCACGGCACCTCCATCTCGTCGCCCGAGGCGGATGCGGCCGCGGCCGAAGCGCTGCACCTGGACAACAACTCGAACAAGGAGGGCCGGTGATGCACGGCCAGACGATGTCCGCCCCCCGGGCGGCCGACGGCGGCCGGTGGACCCGTGCCGCTCTCATCCCCACGGCCCTGGCCGCCGCGCTGCTCGCTGCCGGCTGCATGAGCCTGGCGCCGGACTACCAGCGGCCCGACTCCCCGCTGGTGGCCGCGCCGGCCGCGGGCGCCTCGGCACCGGCCGCGTCGCTGCCCGCCACGCGCGAGTTCCTGCGCGACGAGCGCCTGCGCGCGCTCGTGGACCAGGCGCTGGCCCACAACACGGACCTGCGCGTGGCGCTGCTCAACGTGGAGCGCAGCCGCGCCGCGCTGCGCATCACCGAGGCCGACCGCTGGCCCACGGTGGCGGCCGCGGTCAGCGCCAACCGCGCGCCCAACACGGCGGGTGACCAGACCAACACCTTCCAGGCCGGGCTGCAGGTCACCAGCTATGAGCTCGATCTGCTGGGCCGCGTGCGCAGCTTGAGCGACGCCGCGGCGGCGAACCTGCTGGCCACCGAGGCGGGCGCGCGCACCGCGCGTCTGGCCCTGGTCACGCAGGTGGCCGCCGCCTGGTTCACGCTGGCCGCCGACGAGGAGCAGCTGGCGCTGGCGCGCCAGACGCTGGTCGCCCGCGAGCGCACCCTGCAGCTCACCGAGCTGCGCGTGCAGGTGGGGGCCGCGTCGGACGTGGAACTGCATGGCACGCGCGGCCTGACGGCGCAGTCGCGCGCCAGCGTGGCCGCGCTCGAGCGCCAGGTGGCGCAGGACGCCAACGCCCTGGCCCTGCTGGTGGGCGAGCCGGTGGGACAGCAGGCGGCCGCGGCCGGCCGCCATGCGCCGGCGGGCGTGACGCTGTCGGAAGAGCTGCTGGCGCCGGTGCCCGAGCTGCCGTCGAGCGCGCTGCTGGCACGCCCGGACGTGATGCAGGCCGAGCAGCAGCTCATCGCCGCCAACGCCAACATCGGTGCCGCGCGCGCCGCGCTGTTCCCGCGCCTCACGCTGAGCACCAGCGCCGGCGTGGTCAGCGACACGTTGCGCGGGCTGGTCGAGTCGGGCACCTTCGCGTGGACGCTCGCGGGCCAGGCAGCGGTGGCCATCTTCGACGCCGGCCGCAACCAGGCCAACCTGCGCAGCACCGAGGTGTCGCGCGACATCGCGGTGGCGCAGTACCAGAAGGCCATCCAGGTGGCGTTTCGCGAGGCGGCCGATGGGCTGCAGGCCCAGGGGGCGTGGCGCAGCCAGGTCCAGGCCCTGCAGCAGCTGCAGGACGGCGAACGCGAGCGCCTGCGCCTGACGCGCCTGCGCCACGAGGCCGGCGCGGCCAGCCTGCTCGAGCTGCTCGACGCCGAGCGCTCGGTGGCGGCCGCGGAACAGTCGCTGGTGCAGGCCCGCCTGGGTGAACTCCTCAACCGGCTGGCGCTGTACAAGGCGCTGGGCGGCGAGGAACCTGGCATGCCCTGAGGCCCGACCATGCGACCGGGATGTCCTGGCGGCAGCCGTGGCCGGTTGCCGTGTGGTGGCGCTCGCCCTGGCCATGGCGCAGGCGACGGCAGTGGCGTGATCGCTTCGCTCGGGGCCTGGCTCGCTCAGGGGGGCCTGCTGCTGCTGGTGCTCCTGGGCGTCACGCTCACCCGGGCGTGGACGGTGGTGCATGTCGACGCCGGCCTGCATGTGGACGAGGCCCAGTACTGGGCCTGGTCGCGCGCGCTCGATTGGGGCTACTACTCGAAGCCGCCGGCCATCGCCGCGCTGATCGCAGCGTCCACCGCCGTGCTGGGCGACAGCCTGCTGGGCGTGAAGGCGCTGGCCATGCTGTGCTATCCGCTCAGCGCCTGGGTGCTGTACCGCCTGGCCACCGAGATGGCCGCGCAGGCGTCTGGTGGCGCGGCCGCTGTGCGTCCGGAGCGGGCGGGCTGGCTGGCCGCCGGCCTGTTCTTCGTGTCGCCCGTGGCGGCGCTGCTGGGCCTGGTGGCCACCACGGATGCGCCCTTGCTGCTCGCCTGGGCGCTGGCCAGCCGCGCGCTGTGGCGGGCCTGGCGCTGCGGGCGCCGGGGCGACTGGATGTGGGTGGGCGTCTGGCTGGGTCTGGGCCTGCTGTCCAAGTACACGATGGCGGCGTTCGCCGTGTCCGCCGTGGGGGTCGCGCTCACGCTGCCACGGCCGCCGGCTGCCCCGGCCGCTGACCGCCGCGTCGCGGGCCCGCTGCTGGCCGGCGCGGTGGCCCTGCTGCTGTTCTCGCCGCATCTGGTGTGGAACGCGTTGCACGGCTGGCCCACGCTGCGCCACACGGCCGAGATCACCATGGGGGCGCAGGCGGAGCCGCTCGCGGCCACGCTGGCCGGCTTCCTGGGCGGGCTGGTGCTGCTGCTGGGGCCGGTGGTGGCGCCGTGGGCCGCCTGGCGGGGGCTGCAGGCCTGGCGGCGTGCGCCGGCCGCGCCCGGCGCCAAGGCGCTGGCCGTGCCGACGGTGGACCATCGCGCTGCACTGGCGTTCTCCGCGTGGTTGGCCGCCCCCGTGCTGCTGGCCGGTCTGGCCCAGGCGCTGCATGCGCAGGCCGAGCTGAACTGGACGGCGCCGGCCCTGATCGGCGCGGTCCTCGGCCTCACGCGGGCGGTGGCGCCGGAGCGCTCGGGCGGGCTCGACCGGCTGTCCCGCTGGCATGCCGCGCTGGCCGTGCAGGCGGCCGTGCTCGCCGCCGTCACGCTCGCCGGCGATCTGGCCCATGCGCTGGGTGAGCCACTGCCTCGGCGCCTGGATGTGTGGGCCCGCATGCGCGGCTGGGAGCCGGCCTTCGAGCAGTTGCGCCCGGCCTTCGCCGAGGCGTTGGCCGAGCACGCGCAGCGACATCCCGGGACGCCGATGCCACCCGTGCTGGGCAGCGACCGCGCCGTGCTGGCACAAGGCGCCTGGGCCTGGCGCGACCTGCTCCCGGTGGGCGGGCCCGCTGCGAGCCCGGTGGCGCCCACCGGGACCGTGCACGGCGCCATGGTGGCCGGGTGGGCGGGCCAGCAGGCTGGCGCCATGCCGTGGCGCACGCAGTCCCACGCCCTGGCCCTGCCGCACGCGCAGCCGCCTGCCTGGGCGGCCTGGCGCGACATGGGCCGACGGCCGATGAACCACTTCGAGCTGACCGCCGCGGTGTCGCCCGCGCGGCACGCCCAGCCGGTGTGGATCGTCAGCGAAGGCAGCCTGCCCACGGGCTTGCGCGCCGCGCTGGCGCAGCCGGCGCGGGTGTTGGCGCAGGCCCAGGTGGAACAGACCCCGGGCCGGTGGATCCGCCTCACCCTGTGGGAGGCCACGCTGGCGCCGCAGCCGCAGTCGGCGGCACGGCCGGCCACGCCGTCCGGCTGAGCCGCCGCCCCGCGGCGGCGGCTCGCCTCAGTAGGTGCGCCCCTTGCGGAACTGTGCGTGGGGCCGACGGCCCAGGGTGGTGGCCTCGGCCAGGGCGGCGAAGGAGCCGGCCGCGTGCGCATGGGTGATGGCCAGGCCCAGCGCGTCGGCGGCGTCCGGCCCCGGCAGGCCCGGCAGCGCCAGCATGCGCATCACCATGGCCTGCACCTGGGCCTTGGCGGCGCCACCGTGGCCGGCGATGGCCTTCTTCAACTGGGCCGAGGTGTACTCGGCCACCGGCAGCCCCGCGCTGACCAATGCGGTGATCGCGGCGCCGCGCGCCTGCCCCAGCAGCAGGGTGCTCTGGGGGTTGGTGTTCACGAACACGATCTCCACCGACGACTCGTCGGGCTGGTAGCGCTCGGCCACCTCGCGCACACCGTCGAAGATGATCTTCAGGCGGCTGGGCAGGTCGCCCATGGCCACGCCGCGGGCGCCTGCGCCGGTGGTGCGGATGGTGCCGCTGGCCACGTAGCGCAGCCGCGCGCCGTCGCGCTCCACCACGCCGAAGCCGGTGGTCTGCAGGCCGGGGTCGATGCCGAGGATGCGCGCCATGCTCAGAGCCGGAAGTACCAGCGCACCGAGTGGAAGAACACCGGCGCGGCGAAGGCCAGCGGGGCCACCCGGTCGAGCAGGCCCACCGCGCCCGTCACGGCCGCCTGGTTGCCCCAGTAGGCCACGCCCGCGTCCTTCTTCAGCGCCTTCATGACGAACTCACCCAATGTGCCGGCGGCGCCTGCCAGCAAGGCCATGGCGATCGCCTGGGGCGGCTTGAAGGGCGTGATCCAGAACAGCAGCCCGCCCGCGAGCGCGCCGGTGGCCGAACCCATCGCCCAGGCGAGCCACGAGAAGCTGCGGCTGATCTGGCGCGCCAACGGCCTGCGGCGCAGCCAGCGGCTGGCCGCCTCCTGCACGATCTGCGCGACCGCGGCCACCACCACGAGGAAGAACACCAGGAAGGCGCCGCGCCCCGGCGGCTGGCCCGGGACGTTGAGCAGCAGCAGTGCGGGCGCGTGCGACAGCCCGTAGACGCAGACCATGATCCCCCACTGGATGCTGGCGTTGCGCTCCAGGAAGCGCTCGGGGTCGCCGGCCAGGGCGCTGACCACCGGAATGGCGAAGAACGCGTAGACCGGGATGAACACCGTGAACAGGTCGAAATGCCGGTGCCCGACGAGCACGTACTGCACGGGCAGCACGACGAAGAAGGCGAGGATGAGGCTGCGGTGGTCACCGCGCCGCGTGGGGCTGAGCGTGATGAACTCGCGCAGCGCGAAGAACGAGAAGGCACCGAACAGCAGCGTGGCGCCCAGCGGCCCCGACACCCAGGCGAGCCAGAACACCGCTGTGCCCACCCACACGGCGCGCAGGTCGCGCTGGAAGCCCGCGTAGGCGGCCGTCCAGGCGGCGGAGCGTTCGCGCAGGCCCAGCAGCAGGGCGGCGATGGTCACCCCGCCCAGCAGGCCGAAGACGATGAGGAACAGCAGGCCCACCTGCTGCTCGGAGGTCAGGGCGCGCAAGCTGGAGATCATGGGCGAGGCCTCACAGCACGCGCGGGCGCAGGGCGAGCACGGCCTGGCGGGCGCGCACCAGGAAGTCCCGCTTGTCCTCGCCGTCCTGGCGCGCCAGGGGAGGGCCGAAGGTCACCGTGCACAGGATGGGCACCGGCACCACCTCGCCCTTGGGCATCACGCGCTGCACGTTGTCGATCCAGGCCGGCACCAGCTGCACCTGCGGGAACTGCTCGGCCAGGTGGAACAGGCCGCTCTTGAACGGCATGGGGTCGCCCTTGAGGCTGCGCGTGCCCTCGGGAAAGATCACCAGCGAATCACCGGCGGCCAGTGCCTGCACCAGGGGCTCCAGCGGATCCTGGTCGTCCGTGCGGGTGCGGTTCACGTACACCGCATGGAACACCTCGCGGGTGAGCCAGTGGCGAAACGGGCTGGCGGTCCAGTAGTCCTTGGCGGCGATCGGGCGGGTGTGGGCGCGCAACTCGCCCGGCAGGGCGGCCCAGATCAGCACCCAGTCGAGGTGGCTCTGGTGGTTGGCGAAGTAGATGCGCTGCACCGCCTCCGGTGCGCACCCCTTCCAGTGGCCCTGGGCGCCGGTGATCATCCGTGCCACGAAAGCGAGCAGGCGGCCCATCAGATCGGCACGCGTCATGCGAGGCATGGTACCCGGCTTTGGTGCGGGGGCGGCCGTCCCGTTAGCGGAGCGGGCGTTCAGCCCGCGGTGTACTTTCACTACGTCTCCCATGGAGTGGTGCCCGGGATGGCTTGCCGGCACAATGTAGTTTTGCTACTTTTCGGTGGTCCTCCCATACGCCCATGACCGCGACCCTGTCCCCCTCCCAGCCGCCAGCCGCCCCGCCCAGCTTTCCCCGCCTGGTGGCCGACATTGGCGGCTCGAACGCGCGGTTCGGCTGGGTCAGCGCGCCGGGGGCACGGGTGGCGCATGTGCGCAAGCTCGCGGTGCCGGACTTCGCCGCGCCGGTCGATGCGGCCCGTGCCTACCTGCAGTCGCTGTCCGCCGAGCTGGGCACGCCCGCCATTCCGCGCCACGCGGCCGTGGCAGTGGCCACCGCCGTGGTGGGCGACGGGGTGGCGTTCACCAACAGTCACTGGGCGTTCTCGCGCCAGGCGCTGCAGCGGGAGCTGGGCCTGGACGGCCTGCTGGTGATCAACGACTTCGAGGCCCTGGCGCTGTCGTTGCCGCACCTGGGCGAGGCCCAGCTGCGCGCCCACGGCAGCCTGCCGGGCGGGCCGGGCAACCGGGCGGTCATCGGCCCGGGCACGGGCCTCGGCGTGGCCGGCGTGGTGCCCACGCGGCACGGCTGGCAGGCCGTGGCCGGCGAGGGCGGCCATGCCACCCTGGCCGCGCACGACGATTTCGAGTCGGAGCTGCTGCGCTGCGTGCGCCGCCAGTTCGCGCACGTCTCGGCGGAGCGGCTGCTGTCGGGCATCGGCCTGCCGGTGCTGCACGGCGCCGTGGCCGAGGTGCTGGGGCAGCCGGTGGCCTCGCCCTGGACGGCCGAGCAGGTGATGGCCGCCGGGCTGGCGCGCAGCGACGCGGCCTGCGACCGCACGCTCGACGTGTTCTGCGCCCTGCTGGGCGGGTTCGCCGGCAACGTGGCGCTGGTGCTCGGCGCACGTGGTGGCGTGTACATCGGCGGCGGCATCGTGCCGCGCATGGTCGACCGCTTCTTCGCCTCGCCCTTCCGCGAACGCTTCGAGGCTAAGGGCCGCTTCGAGGGCTATCTCCAGGGCGTTCCCACTGCGCTCATCACCGACACCCTGGTGGCGCTGACGGGCGCTGCCGCGGCCATCGACGCCGAGGTGGGCGCCGCGGGCCGCCCGTGAGCACGCCCGCGCGGGCACCGCGCCCGGGCCGCGCGGGCGGGGCCCGGTTGCTGGCCGACATCGGCAGCACCTTCGCACGGTTCGCACTCGAGGTCGCGCCGGGCCGGTTCGAGCACCCGGCCGAGCTGCGCTGCGCGGACCACGCCGACGTCGCCTCTGCCGTGTCGACCTACCTCGCCAGCGTGCCCGCCGGGGCCGGCGTGCGGCACGCGGCCGTGGCCACCGCCAACCCGGTCGACGGCGACGGGGTGCGCCTGACGAACTCACCGTGGGCGTTTTCCATCGAGCACACGCGTCAGCGCCTGGGGCTGCAGACACTCGTGGTGCTCAACGACTTCACGGCCCTGGCCATGTCGCTGCCGCGGCTGGCGCCGCACGACCTGCGGCAGGTGGGCGGCGGCACCGTGCGTCCGCGCCAGGTCATGGGCCTGCTGGGCGCCGGCAGCGGGCTGGGCATGTCCGGCGTCATCCCGGTGGGCGAGGGCTGGATGGCGCTGGCCTCCGAGGGCGGCCACGCCAGCTTCGCGCCACGTGACGAGCGCGAGCTCACCATCCTGCGCCACGCGTGGACGCAGTTCGACCACGTCTCCTTCGAACGCCTGCTCTCGGGCCCAGGCCTGGAGCTGATGCACCGTGCGCTGGCCGGCGCGGCGGGGCAGCCACCGACGGGGTTGACCGCCCCGCAGATCACCCAGCGTGCGCTGGACGGCGCCGACCCGGTCTGCCGCGACGCGCTGGACGCGTTCTGCGCCATGCTGGGCACGGCGGCCGGCAACCTGGCGATGACGCTCGGCGCCCGGGGGGGCATCTACATCGGGGGCAGCATCGTGCCGCGCCTGGGTGCGTACTTCGACCGCTCGCCCTTTCGCTCGCGCTTCGAGGACAAGGGGCGGCTGGCCCCGTACGTGCGCGATATCCCCACCTTCGTCATCACCTCGGGGCATGCCACCTTCCTCGGAGCCTCGGCGGTACTCGATGTGCAGCTGCGCGACATGGCGGATGCCGCCGCGTCGAGCCTGCTGGCCCAGGTGCAGCGCGTCCTGGGCGAGCTCACGCCGGCCGAGCGCCGCGTGGCCGACCAGGTGCTGGCGCACCCGCGCGCGGTGCTCAACGACCCCATCGCCGAGATTGCCCGGGCGGCCCAAGTGAGCCAGCCCACGGTGATCCGCTTCTGCCGCTCGCTGGGCTGCGAGGGCCTGTCGGATTTCAAGCTGCGCCTGGCTTCCAGCCTCACCGGCACCGTGCCCATCACCCACACGCCGGTGGCCACCGACGACTCGATGGCCGAACTGGGCGGCAAGGTGCTGGGCAACACCGCCTCGGCCATCCTCCAGCTGCGCAGCCAGCTCAACCGGGAGAGCTGCCGGCGTGCCACCGAGCTGCTGCGGGCGGCGCACCGGATGGACCTCTACGCTGCCGGCCCCTACGGCGTGGTGGTGCAGGACGCGCAGTTCAAGTTCCTGCGCCTTGGCCTGCCCAGCATGGCCTGCACCGACCCGCGCCTGCAGCGGCTGGCGGCCGATGTGCTGACGACCGGCGACGTGGCCCTGGTCATCAGCCCCGGCGGCCATCAGCCCGAGCTGCTGGAGGTGGTGCGCACGGCGCAGTCCCGTGGCGCCCAGGTCATCGCCCTCACCGCCAGCCAGACGCCGCTGGCCCGCCAGGCCGACGTGGCGCTCATCGTGGACCACCCCGACGACATGACGACCCACCTGCCCATGGTCAGCCGCATCCTGCACCTGCTGGTCATCGACATCCTGGCCGTGGGCCTGACCATGCGCGGCCAGGCGGAGAAGGCCGGGTCGGCCGCTTGCAAGGCGTGAGCGGCGCCTACCTTGCCACGCTGCTCTCGGAAGCGGCCGTGCGCAGGTCGGCCACCCACCGCGCCCAGGCGCGCTCGCGCTCGTCGGGCGGCATGCGCAGCAGGGCCGCGGGGTGCCAGGTGACGTGCACCTCACGGCCGTCCTGCGGGCGGCGCCGGGGCGGCCCGCCACGTGAGGCCGAGACGGACACCGTCACCCCGAGCAGGGCGCGGGCCGCGGTGGCACCCAGCGCCAGCAGGCGCGTGGGTTGCACCAGCGCGATCTCCTCTTCGAGCCAGCGGCTGCAGGCCAGCACCTCCTGCTGGCCGGGCGTCTTGTGCAGGCGCCGGGTGCCGCGCAGCGTGAAGCCGAAGTGCTTCACGGCGTTGGTGAGGTAGACCGCCTCGCGCGCGATGCCGGCCTCGGCCAGGGCGCGGTCCAGCAACTGGCCGGCGGGGCCCACGAAGGCGCGGCCCTGCAGGTCCTCCTGGTCGCCGGGCTGCTCGCCCACCAGCATCAGCGCCGCGCCCGGCGCCCCCTCGCCGGCCACGGCCTGCGTCGCCTGCCGCCCGTGCGCACAGGCGGTGCAGGCCTGGATGTGCGCGTGCACGATCGCCAGCGCGGCGAGCGGGTCCGCGCTCGCGGCGGGCATGACGCCGCGGGATGGGTGGGCCGGCTCCACGCACACGGCGCGACGGCGATGCGGCACGGTGCCGGGGCGCTTCACCATGGCCTCGGCGCGCTGCGCCGCCGCGGCGGCCAGGGGCGCGATCAGCCGCGCCTCCGGCAGGTTGTGCCAGTACTTGCGCGGCATGTGCTGCGCCATCGTCGCCAGCTTCAGCCGCGCCGGATTGAAGATGCTGGCGTAGTAGGTGAGCCACAGCGCCTGGGTAGCGTCGTCGGTGGGGATCTCCTCCCGGCGGTCGGGGCCGCCGTGGTGCAGGCGATGGCCATCCCAGGCGATGCTGGTGTCGGGCGTGAAGATGGCCCAGCGCATGCGGGCGAAGCGCCGCTGGAAGAAGCCGGCCTGCGAAGCCAGCGTGTGGTGTTCGGGCTCGAACCAGGCCACGTACTGCGGGCCCTCGGGCGTGGGCCGCTCGTGGAAGCGCACGAAGGCGCGCATCTTGTGCTGGTCGCGGTGCACCGCCTGGGCGAGCGCCTGTGCGGCCAGCCAGTCGGCGTCCAGAGGGTCGCCGCGCAGGCCGGGCTCGCGCTGCAGGCGCCAGAGCAGGCGGTACAGGAGGGCGAAGCGGCCGGCATCGCGGTGCAGCAGCGCGCTGTCGGCGAGGGTCAGGAAGCTGGCGGGCACGCGGGGCGCCGGCACCGCCGCCGGTGTGCCGGCGGGCACCTCGTCGTCGGATGGCGGGGCGGCATCGAACAGCCCGGGCGAAGGTTCGCACGCGCGCAGCGGCCCGGCGGCGGGTGCATCGCCCAGCGCGCCGGCCACTCCCCAGGACACCTCGTGCGGTGACACCCCCGCGCGCAGCAGGGCACGCGCCTCGCGGCGCCAGCCCGCCGTGTCGGTCTCGTCTGCCAGCCAGACGCAGCGCATGGCAGGGCCCGCGTCAGGCGGCGGCGGGCGCGTCGAACAGCGAGGGCTGCACCGGCGGCGCCGCGGCGGTGGCCGCCACCCGGGTGGCCCAGGCCCGGCTGCCCGGCACGGCATGCGGGCGGTGGTCGGCGGTCAGCACGAAGGGCAGCACCTTCCTCACCGGCACGCGCAGGCGCTGCAGGTCGTCGGCGCGCAGTCGCCGCACGCGGCGGCTGGCCAGCAGCCGGTCCACGGCCTTGACCCCCAGCCCCGGCACGCGCAGCAGCAGCTCGCGCGGCGCGGTGTTCAGGTCCACCGGGAAGCGCTCGGGGTGGGCCAGGGCCCAGGCGAGCTTGGGGTCCACGTCCAGCCTCAGCAGCCCGACGGCGCCGTCGGCGGCCGGCACGATCTCATCGGCAGCAAAGCCGTAGAAGCGCATCAGCCAGTCGGCCTGGTACAGGCGATGCTCGCGCTGCAGCGGCGGCGCCTGCGGCGGCAGGCGGCTGGACGCGTCGGGGATGGGGCTGAACGCCGAGTAGTACACACGCTTCAGGCCATAGCTGGCGTACAGCGTGTGGCTGGTGGCCAGGATGGTGCGGTCGTCGGCCCCATCGGCGCCCACGATCATCTGCGTGCTCTGGCCGGCGGGGGCAAACGGCGGCGCCTTGGCGGGGCGGGGCCGCAGGGCCGCGCCGGCGCGCGGCACGGGTGGGCGCGCCGCGTCCTTCGCGTCGTCGATCAGCAGGCGCATGCGCGCCATGGCGCGGCGAATGCCACCGGCGTCCTTCTCGGGCGCCAGGGCGGCCAGGCCCGCGGGCGTGGGCAGCTCCAGGTTGATGCTCAGCCGGTCGGCGTGGCGGCCCGCCGCGGCCAGCAGCTCGGGCGCGGCATCGGGAATCGTCTTGAGGTGGATGTAACCGCGGAAGTGGTGGTCCTCGCGCAGCGCGCGCGCCACCTCCACCAGTTGCTCCATGGTGTAGTCGGGGCTGCGGATGATCCCGCTGGACAGGAACAGCCCCTCGATGAGGTTGCGCCGGTAGAAGTCCAGCGTGAGCTGCACCACCTCGGCCGGCCGGAAGCGCGCCCGCGGCACGTTGCTGCTTACCCGGTTGACGCAGTACAGGCAGTCGAACTGGCAGTGGTTGGTGAGCAGGATCTTCAGCAGCGACACGCAGCGCCCATCGGGCGTGTAGCTGTGGCAGATGCCCATGCCCTCGGTGGAGCCCAGCCCCACCCCGTCGCGGGAATCCCGCGTCGTGCTGCCGCGGGAGGCGCACGACGCGTCGTACTTGGCCGCATCGGCCAGCACGGCCAGCTTGTGCATCAGTTCCATGGAGATACTGTATATAAACACAGTATCCCCGCGGTCCGCCGCGGTATTGGCAGCGCCCCACAGGCGCCGCTGCACTCCAAGTGGCGTGCGCGGGACCGGCTCCGCCGGCCCGCTGCGCGAGCCCCCTCGGGGGGCAGCCCCCGGAAGGGGCGTGGGGGCCCACATACTGCCGGCCCGCTGCGCGAGCCCCCTCGGGGGGGCAGCCCCCGGAAGGGGGCGTGGGGGCCTCGTTCAGTGCCTGAAATGGCGGGTGCCGGTGAGCACCATCGCGATGCCGCGCTCGTCGGCGGCGGCGATCACTTCGTCGTCGCGCATGGAGCCGCCCGGGTGAATGACGCAGGTGGCGCCGGCGTCGACCACCACGTCCAGGCCGTCGCGGAACGGGAAGAACGCGTCGCTGGCCACGGCCGTGCCCTGCAGCGACAGGCCGGCGGCCTGGGCCTTGATGCTGGCAATGCGGGCGGAATCGAGCCGGCTCATCTGGCCCGCGCCCACGCCGTAGGTCATGCCGTCCTTGCAGAACACGATGGCGTTGCTCTTGACGAAGCGCGCCACGGTCCAGGCGAAGCGCAGGTCCTGCAGCTGCTGGGCCGTGGGCTGACGCTTCGTGACGACCTTCAGCTCACCCACCACGTCGACGTTGTCGGCCGACTGCAGCAGCAGGCCGCCGCCCACGCGCTTGAAGTCGAGCGCATTGACGGCGCCGCTGAAGGGCACCTCGAGCAGGCGCACATTCGTCTTGCTGGCATAGGCATCGCGCGCGGCCGGCGTGATCTGCGGCGCGATCGCCACCTCGACGAAGTGCTTGCGCTCGTGGATGGCGGCCACCACGTCGGCGTCCAGCGGCCGGTTGAACGCGATGATGCCGCCGAAGGCGCTGGTGGGGTCGGTCTTGAACGCCTTTTCGTAGGCTTCCAGCAGGGTGGCGCCCACCGCCACACCGCACGGGTTGGCGTGCTTCACGATCACGCAGGCCGGCACGTCGAAGGCCTTCACGCACTCCCAGGCCGCGTCGGCGTCGGCGATGTTGTTGAAGCTCAGTTCCTTGCCCTGGATCTGCGTCCAGCCAGCGAGCAGGCCCGGCGCCACCTGCGCCTCGCGGTAGAACGCGGCGCTCTGGTGGGGGTTCTCGCCGTAGCGCATGCCCTGCACCTTGTGCAGTTGCAGGTTGAACACGGCCGGGTACTCGGCGCGGGCGGGTACCTCGGCCGTGCGCTCCTCGGCGCCGGCTTCCAGGGCGGTGAGGTAGTTGGCGATCATGCCGTCGTAGGCGGCGGTGTGCGCGAACACCTTCTTGGCCAGCATGAACTTGGTGGCGCGGGTGAGCCGCTGGCCGCCCGAGGCCTGCAGCTCGGCGAGCACCCGCGGGTAGTCGGCCGGGTCGATGACCACACCCACGTCCTGCCAGTTCTTGGCCGCGGCGCGCAGCATGGCGGGGCCGCCGATGTCGATGTTCTCGATGGCGTCGTCCAGCGTGCAGTCGGCCTTGGCCGTGGCCTGCGCGAAGGGGTAGAGGTTGATCACCAGCAGGTCGATGGTGTCGATGCCGTGCGCCTGCAGGGCGGCCATGTGCTCGGGCAGGTCGCGCCGGGCCAGCAGCCCGCCGTGCACGCGCGGGTGCAGCGTCTTCACACGGCCGTCGAGCATCTCGGGAAAGCCGGTGACCTCGCTCACCTCGGTGACGGGCAGGCCGGCGCCGGCCAGCAGTTTGGCGGTGCCGCCGGTGGACAGCAGGCGGATGCCGTGGCCGTGCAGGGCCTGGGCGAGTTCAACGATGCCGGTCTTGTCGGAGACCGAGAGCAGGGCGGTGAGTCGGGTCATGGTGGAGGCGGAGAGTGAAGGGCGAAAACGTGCCGTCCGGCGGTGCGGCGGCGGGGCTGTCGGACTAGACCAGCTGGTGCTCGAGCAGCTTGCGGCGCAGGGTGTTGCGGTTGATGCCCAGCCACTCGGCCGCCTTGCTCTGGTTGCCGCCGGCCTGCTGCATCACCACGTCCAGCAGCGGCTTTTCCACCGTGCGGATCACCATGTCGTGCAGCGAATGCGGCTCGGCGCCGTCCAGGTCCTTGAAGTACTGCGTCAGGGTCTCGCGGACGCAGTCCTCGATGCTTTTCTTGCTCATGCGAAGGGGTGGCTGCGTGCCGCCGGCAGCGAGGGTGCGCCTGGCCGGCGCGCCGCGCGCACCGGACAGGCGCACGCGTGTCAGGCGGAAAGGGTGAAGTGGTCGGGGTTGGCCGCCGCGGGCACGGGAAGGCGCTCGTGGTGGTCGGCAAGGTGGTCGAAGAAGCGGGTCACCGCGTGCCACTGGGCATCGGCGTCGTCGAGCGTGTTCATGGCTGCGCGGAAGGCCTCGCCCCCGGGCAGGGCGCGCACGGCCCAGCCGATGTGCTTGCGTGCGCTGCGCACGCCGCTGGCCTCGCCGTACAGGCGGTAGTGGTCGCTCAGGTGTTCGGTCAGCCAGCGCTGCACGTCACGCGTGGCGGGCGCTGGCCGGTGTGTGCCATGCGCGAGGTAGTGGGCGATGTCGGCGAAGATCCACGGCCGGCCCTGGGCCGCGCGGCCCACCATGACGGCGTCGCAGCCGGTGGTCCGCAGCACCTCGGCGGCGCGCTCGGGCGTGTCGATGTCGCCGTTGGCCACCACGGGGATGCGCAGCGCCGCCTTGATGGCCGCCACGGTGTCGTGTTCGGCCTGGCCGCCATAGCCCTGTTCGCGCGTGCGTCCGTGCACGGTGACCATCGCCACGCCGGCACTTTCAGCGGCCCTGGCGATGGTCAGCGCATTGCGCTCGGTGGCGCACCAGCCAGTGCGCATCTTGAGCGTGACGGGCACGCCGCGCGGCGCACAGGCCGCCACGACCGCCTCGACGATGGCCAGGGCGCCCGCCTCGTCGCGCATCAGCGCCGAGCCGGCCCAGGTGTTGCACACCTTCTTGGCCGGGCAGCCCATGTTGATGTCGATGATCTGGGCGCCGCGGTCGATGTTGTAGGCGGCCGCCTCGGCCATCATCGCGGGCTCGGTGCCGGCGATCTGCACGGCGATGGGGCCCGGCTCGCCCTCGTGGTTGGCGCGGCGCGAGGTCGTGAGCGAATCCCAGAGCTCGCGCTTGGAGGTGACCATCTCGCTGACCGCGTGGCCCGCGCCCAGGCGCCGGCACAGCTGCCGGAAGGGCCGGTCCGTCACCCCCGCCATCGGCGCGACGAACAGGTTGTTCGCCAGCCGGTGCGGCCCGATGTGCACGGGCCGCAGCAGGGTGGGGGACGAGGGGGCGGGCGACATCGGCTGCTCAAAAAGAAGGCAGCGATTCTACCGGGCGCCTCCTGCGGCACCGGTGCGGCCCGCTCAGGGCTTGCCGTTCTGCTGCTTGCGCCAGGTGGCGATGGCGCGCTCCATGAAGCCGGCCATGATGGTCTTGTCGCGCTGCAGCTTGTACAGCGCGCGGGCGATGCGGCCACGCAGCTCCGGCGTGTTGCACGCCGAACGGTGCGACATCGTGACGTACAGGTTCTCGCGCGCCACGGGCTCGCCGAGCATCTTCACGTCGGTGATGTTGCGCCGGGCAAGGAAGGCCTGCGCCGGGTAGTCCTCGTACACGAGGTAGTCGGCGCGCCGGTTCTGCACGATCTGGATGGCCTGCTCCAGGCTGGCCACCTGGTTGATGCGCAGCTTGTCCCGGGCGTAGCGGTCGAACTCCTCGCCGAAGCTGTTGTTGATCACCGTGACGCCCTGCCGGCCGACGAGGTCGTTCCAGCGCCGGAACCTCATGCCGCTGTCGTCGCCGCGCGTCCAGATCACCGAGCGCGTCTCGTAGAAGGCCGGGTGGAAGTAGTCCATGTACTCGGTGCGCGGCAGCGTGAAGAAGGCGCCGGCGATCATGTCCAGGTGGCCCAGCCGGGTCTCCTCCTGCACGCGGCCCCAGGGCCCGCTGTACTGCACCTCGATGGGCACGCCGATCTCGCGCGCGAGCCACTGTGTCATGTCGGCATTGGCGCCGATGAGGCGGTTCTCGTCGGTGGGATCGCGCCAGAGGTAGGGCGGGTACTCCGGGTTGCCCGAGGCCACGAGCTGGGTGCAGCCCTGTGCCCGGGCGGGGCTGGCCAAGGGCAGCCCGAGGGTGGCGCCCAGGGCGGCCAGCAGGACGACTCGGCGGTGGCTTGCGGTGCGCGACATGGAGACCTCGGCTAACGTGGCGGGCGGGCAGGGCATGGCCATGCCCCGGCGCGATTGTGGCCCTCGGCCACCATAATCGGCCACGATGGAATCGAGCATCCTGTCATGGGTGGAGCATCTGCTGGCGGCCCTGGCGGTGCCCAAGCTGGGCCTCACGGCGGTCTTCCTGATCTCGGTGCTGTCGGCCACGCTGCTGCCCCTGGGCTCGGAGTTCGCCGTGATCGGGCTGGTCAAGCTCGATCCGGCCCTGTTCTGGCCGGCGGTGGCTGTCGCCACGGTCGGCAACACCGTGGGCGGGGGCATCAGCTGGTGGATGGGCTATGGCGCTGAACGGGCGTACGAGCATCTGCGCCACCGTCCGCCCCATGAGGCGCGCGCGCTGCAATGGCTGCAGCGCTTCGGCCCCAAGGCCTGCCTGCTGAGCTGGCTGCCCGCAGTGGGCGACCCGCTCTGCGCGGTGGCGGGCTGGCTCAAGCTGCCCTTCTGGCCCTGCCTGCTGTACATGGCCATCGGCAAGTTCGCCCGCTACGTCACGATGACGGCTGCCCTGCTCTGGTGGTTCCCGGGCGAGCTGCACTGGCCGGCCAGCTGAGCCGGCTTGGCAGCCGCCATCCCCCATCGGGGGGTGGCGAAAGCCCGCTGGCGGCCGGAACCCGGCGGCGGACAATCGGTCCCACCCCCTTTCCTCGTCCAACGCCGCGGCCCACCGGCCCCCGGCTGCCCCCATGCCCTCCGCGACCCCGCACTACGACGCGCTCAGCCACCGCTACACGCGCATCCACCGTTTCAACCACCTGCAGCAGATCGCGTACTGGGACCTGGCCGCCAACATGCCGCCCAAGGGCCATGCCGCGCGCGCGGACGCGCTGGCCGAGATCACCGGCCTGCTGCACCAGATGCGCACCGACGCGGCGCTCGGTGAGCAGCTTGCCGCGGCCGCCGCGGAGCCACTGGACGCACTGCAGGCGGCCAATCTGCGCGAGATACGGCGGCAGTGGCTCACCGCCACGGCCTTGCCCCAGGCGCTGGTCGAGCAACGCAGCCGGGTCACCAGCGCCTGCGAGCACGCCTGGCGCCAGCAGCGCCCGGCCAACGACTGGGCGGGTTTCCTGCCCAACCTGGAGGCCGTGCTGGCGGTCACGCGCGAATGTGCCCAGCGCCTGTCCGATGCCACCGGCCTGGCACCCTACGACGCCCTGATGGACCAGTACGAGCCGGGCACCACCAGCGCCCAGGTCGAGTCGGTGTTCACCGACCTGCGCACCTGGCTGCCGGGGCTCATCCAGCGCGTGGCCGACAAGCAGTCGCGCGAGGCGGTGCTCAGCCCGCACGGCCCTTTCCCGGTGGCGGCGCAACGCGCACTGTGCGAGCGGGTGATGGGGCTGCTCGGCTTCGATTTCGACGCGGGCCGGCTCGATGTGAGCGCGCACCCGTTCTCCGGCGGTGTGCCGGAGGACGTGCGCCTGACCACGCGCTTCCGCGAGGACGACTTCCTGCAGAGCCTGATGGGCACGGTGCACGAGACGGGCCACGGGCGCTACGAGCAGAACCTGCCGCGGGCGCTGCTGGGCCAGCCCGTGGCCGAGGCCCGCTCCATGGCCATCCACGAAAGCCAGAGCCTGGCCTTCGAGATGCAGCTGGGTGGCCACGCGGGCTTTGCCGCCCTGCTGTCGCCGCTGCTGGTGGAGGCCTTCGGCGACCAGGCCGCGTTCATGCCGGGCAACCTGCACCGGCTGCTCACCCGCGTGAAGCCGGGCCTGATCCGCGTGGACGCCGACGAGGTGACCTACCCGGCGCACGTCATCCTGCGCTTCGACATCGAGCGGGCGCTGATCGCAGGCGAGGCAGAGGCCGCCGACATCCCCGCGCTGTGGGACGCGTCCATGCAGGAGCTGCTGGGCATCGACACCCGCGGCAACTTCACCGACGGCCCGATGCAGGACGTGCACTGGCCGGAAGGCATGTTCGGCTATTTCCCCTGCTACACGCTGGGCGCCATGTACGCCGCGCAGTGGTTCGCTGCCATGCGGCGCCAGCTGCCCGAGCTGGACGCTCGGCTGATGGCCGGCGACCTGGCACCGGTGTTCGGCTGGCTGAAGGAGCAGATCTGGCAGCAGGGCAGCCGCTGGACGACGGAGGAGCTCGCCCGCCGGGTCAGCGGCGAGCCGCTCAACCCGGCGCACTTCCGTGCGCATCTGGAGGCGCGTTACCTCGGCTGACGCCGCATGGCGGCGGCCATCGCCTCAGCGGGCGTGGCCGCGGCGCTCCACCAGCGCGGGCGCGCGCTCGCGCACCCGCGCCTCGAGCTGGTCGAGCACATGGTGCAGCCGCTCGGCCAGGTCGTTGCCCGAGCGGCGCAGGGCCAGCTTGGGCAGCAGCCGCCGCTCGCGCATGAGCACGTCGGCATCCAGGGGCACGCCGTGGGCGGCGAACACCGGCGCCAGCTCGGCGCTGCGCGCGCGCAGCAGCCGGCGTGTCTGGCCATAGGCGTGCTCGGCCAGCTCGCGGCGGCGCTTGTAGCTGAACGTGCCCGCGTGGTACAGGCGCGGGTCGTGGTGGTCGGGCTCCAGCAGCACGATGTCGCACCCGGGGTGGCTGCGACGGTAGCCGCGCATGCCCAGCTCCAGGCGCGAATGGATGAGCGAGCGGAAGGTTTGGCTCATCACGGCCGGCAGGCCGGCGCTGGCCAGGTGGGGGATGCGCCCTGTGTGTCCCTCGACGGTGGCGCCCGCGCGCTGCGAGGCGTCGAAGGGCACCAGCGGGTTCAGGCAGATCAGCAGGTCCTGACCCTGGTCGAGCAGCACCGAGGCGTGCATCGTCTTCTTCAGCGCGCCGTCCACGTAGTGCCGGCCGTGGATGGCCACGGGCGGGTACAGGCCAGGCAGGGCGGCGCTGGCGATCACGGCGCGGGCGATCGGCGTGTCGTTCCAGCCGGGTAGGCCGAAGGGCGCCGCCTCGCCGGTGTCCAGGTCGGTGGCCACCACCACCAGCGGCCGCGCGAGCTGGCGGAAATCGTTGGTGCGGCCCGGTGCCGAGAACACCCGTTCCAGCTGGGCCTGCATCGCCTGGTTGTCGAACAGGCCGGTGGGCAGCGTGCCGCCCAGGCGGCCCAGCGCACCCACCAGTGAGGCATCGCCGGCCAGCCAGTCCCAGCCAGCCCGTGCGGCCATGCCCGGCAGCCGGCGCAGGCGGCGCTGGTACTCGCGCCAGGCGGGGCGGGTGAACAGCCGGGGGTCGATGAGGTCGTCGGTGCCGTCGCCGTCAATGAACGCGGCGCACATTTGGCGCGGCGTCATGCCGTTGGCCAGACCGGCCGCGATGAACGCGCCGGCCGACACGCCCACGTAGGCGTTGAGCTGGGTGAAGTCGAGCCCCGGCAGGGCCTCCTCGAGCGCGCACAGGGCACCGATCTCGTGGATGGCGCCCAGCGGCCCGCCGCCGGCCAGCGCCAGCGCGATGCGCGCCGGAGCGGGCGGGTTGGCAGGGCGCGACGGGTGGTTCAAGTGGCGTCAGCCCGGGATCAGGCGGTCGTGGACTCGGTGGCCGCGGGGGCCGCCTTGGCCGAGGCCTTGCGTGCGGCCGCCTTGCGCGGCGCCGCCTTGGCCGGGGCGGCCTTCCTGGCGGCGGGCGCTGCGGCCTTGGCGGCCTTGGTGCGCGGGGCCGCCTTCTTGGCCGCGGGCTTGTCGGCCGCCGGGGCCGCCGCGCGGCGGCTGCGCTTGGGCGCGGGCACGTCGCCGCCCAGCTTGGCCACGGCGGATGCCAGCGCATCCACGCGCGCGGTCAGCTCGGCCACGTCCTTCGCGGTGGGCACGCCCAGCTTGCCCAGCGCCTTGGCGGTGCGCGCCTCGAAGATCGATTCGAGCTTGTCCCACGAGGCATTGGCCTTGGTGGTGACCTCGCCGGCCATGGCGCTCATCTTGCCGGTCACTTCGCCCAGCCGCTCCTCGGCCACGGCCTGGGTGCGGCGCTGCAGGCCCACGCCCTCCTTGACCAGCGCCTCGAACACCTTGCCGCCTTCTTCCTGGGCCTTGGCGAAGGCGCCCATGCCGGCCAGCCAGATCTGCTGGGCCGAGGCCTTCACGGCGCTGGCCAGCTGGTTGTCCAGCATGCCGGCCGGGGAGGAGGCCTTCTGCTGCGCCATCTTCTTGAGCTTCTTGACCATGGTCGGGTCCTTCCTCTGTGCGCAGCGGGGTGCGCGTGTTCTTGCGGTCCTTGGCAACACTGCCAGGAGTCAGTGTAGGCAGCGCGTCTGGAGGCGGCATCCTAAAGCGCTAGGGCGGCGCCTCCATCTGGGGTAAGCGCCGAACGGCCGAGCCGCCGGGGCGCCGCACAATGCTCCCCCTGTCGTCGTCACGCCCACCTGGAGGAGGCTTCATGCGGTATTTCGTCACCGGTGCCACCGGCTTCATCGGCAAACGCCTGGTCAAGAAGCTGCTGGGGCGACGCGGGTCCACCGTGTACTTCCTGGTGCGCCCCGGCAGCGAGGACAAGGTGCCTGCGCTGCTGCAGGAATGGGGCGTGTCCAAGGCGCGCGCCGTGGCCGTCACCGGCGACCTGACCCAGAAGAAGCTCGGCGTGGCAGGCGACGTGCTGCGCGAGCTCAAGGGCCAGATCGACGCGGTCTACCACCTCGCGGCCGTGTACGACCTGTCGGCCGACGAGGAGACGCAGGTGCGCGTCAACGTGGAGGGCACGCGCCACGTGGTGGAGTTCGCCCGCGCCGTGGACGCCGGCCACCTGCACCACGTGAGCTCCATCGCTGCGGCGGGCTTGTACGAGGGCGTGTTCCGCGAGGACATGTTCGAGGAGGCCGAGGGGCTGGACCACCCGTACTTCATGACGAAGCACGAGTCCGAGAAGATCGTGCGCCAGGAGAGCAAGGTGCCCTGGACGGTCTACCGCCCGGCCATGGTGGTGGGCGACTCGCAGACCGGCGAGATGGACAAGATCGACGGGCCCTACTACTTCTTCAAGCTCATCCAGCGCATGCGCCAGATCCTGCCGCCGTGGATGCCGGCGGTGGGCCTGGAGGGCGGGCGCGTGAACATCGTGCCGGTCGATTTCGTGGTGGATGCGCTCGACCACATCAGCCACGCCAAGGTCGAGTTGAAGGGCCGCTGCTTCCACCTGGTGGACCCGATGGGCTACCGCGTGGGCGACGTGCTGGACATCTTCTCCAAGGCCGCCCATGCGCCGAAGATGAACCTGTTCGTCAACGCGGCGCTGCTGGGCTTCATCCCCAAGAGCGTGAAGAAGGGCCTGATGGCCATCGCCCCGGTGCGCCGCGTGCGCCAGGCCGTGATGAACGACCTCGGGCTGCCCGAGGACATGCTCACCTTCGTCAACTACCCCACGCGCTTCGACTGCCGCGAGACGCTGGCGGTGCTCAAGGGCTCGGGCATCGCCTGCCCCAAGCTCAACGACTACGCCTGGCGGTTGTGGGACTACTGGGAGCGCCACCTCGACCCCGACCTGCTGATCGACCGTTCACTGCGCGGCACCGTGGGCGGCAAGGTGGTGCTGGTCACGGGCGGCTCCTCGGGCATCGGCCTGGCCGCGGCCAAGAAGTTCGCCGAGGCCGGCGCCATCACCGTCATCTGCGCGCGCGACGAGGTCAAGCTCAAGGAGGCGCAGGCCGAGATCCTGGCGCACGCGGGCGAGGGCGCCCAGGTGCACATCTACTCGGCCGACATCGCCAACGAGCAGAGCTGCGGCGAGATGGTGGCCTGGCTGAACGATCAGTTCGGCGGCGTCGACTTCCTCATCAACAACGCTGGCCGGTCCATTCGCCGCGCCATCGAGAACAGCTACGACCGCTTCCATGATTTCGAGCGCACGATGCAGCTGAATTACTTCGGCTGCCTGCGCGTGACCATGGGCCTGCTGCCCGGCATGGTGAAGAAGCGCCGCGGCCATGTGGTGAACATCAGCTCCATCGGCGTGCTGACCAACGCGCCGCGCTTCTCTGCCTACGTCGCCAGCAAGGCGGCGCTGGATGCCTGGACGCGCTGCGCGTCCAGCGAGTACGCCGACCAGGGCGTGAGCTTCACCACGATCAACATGCCGCTGGTGCGCACGCCCATGATCGCGCCCACCAAGATCTACAACAACGTGCCGACGCTGAGCCCCGAGGAAGCGGCCGACATGATCGCCCAGGCCTGCGTGTACAAGCCGGTGCGCATCGCCACGCGCCTGGGCATCACGGGCCAGCTCATGCACGCCCTGGTGCCGCGCGTGGCGCAGATCGTGATGAACACCAGCTTCCGCATGTTCCCCGATTCCGACGCCGCGCAAGGTGGCAAGGGCGGCAAGCCGCAGCTGTCGCCGGAGGCGGTGGCGTTGCAGCAGATGATGCGGGGCATCCACTTCTGACGCGGCGGCGCGCCCCGACGGGCACCCCGGCGACGGCCGGGGCGTGCGTCAGACGGTGAAGCGGCCGCCCTGCGGCGGCACCCGTGCCGCCCAGCCGAGGTCGCGCTGCACCCGCTGGCGCAGCGCGTCGCTGGCCTCGGGCTCGCCGTGCACAATGAAGGTCTGCCGCGGCGGGCGATGGAAACGGCTCATCCAGTCGACCAGCTCGCCCTGGTCGGCATGGCCGGAGAAGCCCTCGAGGTGGGTGACGGTGGCATTCACCGGCACCCATTCCCCATGGATCTTCACCTCGCGGGCGCCGCCCACGAGCAGGGCGCCCCGGCTGCCGCCCACCTGGAAGCCGGCGAACACGATGTGGTGGCGCGGGTCGGGCGCCAGGGCCTTCAGGTGGTGCAGCACGCGCCCCCCGGTGGCCATGCCGCTGGCCGAGATGATCACCGATGGCATGCGGGCATTGGCCAGGCGCTGCGACTGGACACCGGTGGTCACCAGGCGCACGCCGTCACACAGGTTGGCCATCTCGCGCTGCGGCACGCGCAGCAGGCGACGATGGCGGCGGTACAGCTCGGTGGCCTCGATGGCCATCGGGCTGTCGAGGTAGATGGGCAGGTGGGCCGGGATCTCGCCGGCCGCCTTCAGCCGCTGCAGTACGACGAGCAGGGCCTGCGCGCGTCCCACCGCGAAGGCGGGCAGCAGCACCGTGCCACCGCGGTGGATGGTCTCGCGCACGATGGCGCCGAGCTCCGCCTGCACGTCCTCGGGCGGGTGCAGCCGGTTGCCGTAGGTGGATTCGACGATGAGCACGTCGGCCTCGCCAGGGTGCTGCGGCGGCGGCATGAGCAGGTCGTGCTGGCGGCCCACGTCGCCCGAGTACACGAGCTTCTCCTTGCCGTGCGCCAGGGTGACGGCGCTCGCACCGAGCAGGTGGCCGATGGGCGTGAGCGTGACGCTCAGACCGTCGATGCGCGCGGCCTGCCCTTCGCGGATGGGCTTGAACAGCGACAACGCCTTCTTGGCATCCGCCTTGGTGAACAGCGGCAGGGCCTTCTCATGGCGCGAGTAGCCATAGCGGTTGGCCCGGCGGGCGTCTTCTTCCTGCAGGTGGGCGGCGTCGAGCAGCAGCACCTCGGCGAGGTCGCGTGTGGCGTGGGAGCACCACACGGGGCCCTTGAAGCCGCGCTTGGCCAGCACCGGCAGGTAGCCCGAGTGGTCGAGGTGGGCGTGGCTGAGCACCACCGCGTCCAGCGAACGCGGCTCGAAGGGCGGGGGCGACCAATTGCGCTCGCGCAGCACCTTGAAACCCTGGAACAGGCCCGCGTCCAGCAACACGCGCAGGCCGCCCCAGGTGACCAGGTGGCGCGAGCCGGTGACGGTGTCGGCCGCGCCGAAGAAGTCGATCTGCATGGGGGCGCCGTCAGGTGCCTGCGGGGACGGCCACGGCCACGGCGGCCACCCGACCGTGGTCGTCCGCACGCAGGGCCGATTCAGCGGCCTGCAGCAGCGGCAGCAGCTGGTCGCCATGCTCGGGGTAGACGGCCACGCCGACCCGGGCGCTGGGGTGCAGCACCTCCACGCCGGTGTTCACCGGCCCAGCCAGGGCCGAGGCGACCTTGTGCGCCACCATCTCGGCCTGCTCGGCCTCCTGGATGTCCACCAGCAGCGCCACGAACTGGCCGCGGTCCAGCCGAACGGCCGTGTCGGTCTTGCGCAGCTCGAAGTGCAGGCGCCCCGCGGTGGCACGCAGCAGGTCGTCGCCGAGCGTGGGGCCGTGGCGCTCACACAGCTCGTCGAAGCCTTCCAGCTCGATGAGCAGCACGCCCAGCCGGGTGCCGGCGCGGGCCGCGCGCTGCATGGCCATCTCGGCCCGGTCGGCCAGCACGGCGCGGCTGGGCAGGCCGGTGAGGCTGTCGTGCAGGGTCAGCGGGATCGGCGCGTCCACGGGCGGCTCGCCCTCGGACTCGACGGCGAGCAGGCCCACCACGCCCCCCTGGCCATTGCGCAGGGTGCCGAGAGACAGGTGCGTGGGGCGCGGTTCGCCATCTCGGCGTCGCAGCACCCAGGCGTGATCGTCGGCCAGGCCCTGGCGCAGCCGGGCCGAGAACACCGCCGCGTCCGCGGGGACGTCGATCCCCAGGTCTTCCGACAACTCGGCCGCGCGAACGTCCACGTCGTCCTGCCGCAGCAGGGTGCCGATCAGCGGTTGGCCGGCGAGTTCGGCGGTGTCGTGGCCGAGGGCCTGCGCGCCGGCCGGGTTGATCCAGCGGATGCGACCGTCCAGGTCCAGCCCCATGGCGAGGCGGGGGAAGCGGTCGATCAACAGGCGGTGCGCCTCACCCAGCTCCAGCCAGGTGAGGGCGTCGAGGTCGAATGGGGGGGGCGTGTCGCGGTCCATGGGGCAGTGTCCCACGGCCGCGAAGCCATCGACAAGAGTGCCTGCCGCGGGCCGGGTCAGCCGCGGACGGCACGCTGCGGCTCGCCGCCGGGTCAGCCGCGTCCGCCGCCGCGCGGGGAGCGTCCGCCGCCGCCGTGGCCGCCTTGGCCGCCGCGGGGGCCACTGCCACCGCCGCCGCCGCGACCGCCACGGGACGGGCCAGCCGGCGCACGAGAGGACGGCTGACCGCCGCCGC
>JACRBA010000168.1 GCA_016213265.1 Burkholderiales bacterium
CGCCGTCGCCGCAGAACACCCACACCTTGCGCGTGGAGGTGTCGGCGATGCCGCGGGCATGCAGGTACTTCAGGAAGCGCGCCTGGTAGAGCGCCATCAGCGGGCCCAGGCCCATGCTGACGGTGGGGAACTGCCAGAACTCGGGCATCAGCTTCGGGTGCGGGTAGCTCGACAGGCCTTTGCCGTCGACCTCCTGGCGGAAGTTGAGCAGCTGCTCCTCGGTGATGCGCCCTTCGAGGAAGGCGCGCGCGTAGATGCCGGGGGCGGAGTGGCCCTGGATGTAGAGCAGGTCGCCGCCGCGCTCGGGCGTGTCGGCATGCCAGAAGTGGTTGAAGCCCGCGCCGAACATGGTGGCGACGGACGCGAACGACGAGATGTGGCCACCCAGGTCGCCACCGTCCTCGGGGTGCAGGCGGTTGGCCTTGACCACCATGGCCATGGCGTTCCAGCGCATGTAGGCGCGCAGGCGCTCCTCGATCTCGACGTTGCCCATGGTGTGGGCCTCGTCCTCCGGCTCGATGGTGTTCACGTAGCCGGTGGTGGCCGAAAACGGCAGGTCGATGCCCTGCTGACGCGCGTGTTCGAGCAGTTGCTCCAGCAGGAAGTGGCCGCGCGCGCGCCCTTCCGTGTCGATGACGGCCGACAGCGCGTCGAGCCATTCGCGGGTTTCCTGCGCATCCGCATCGTTGGCGGCAGCGCCCAGGAACTCTTCGGGCAGGGCGGACATGGTCTTGTCTCCTCTAGAACCAAGGTCGCGGGCGAGTGTCGCACACGCGTCGCCAATTTTCAAATGATGGCTACGCGTTTCACATTGCGGCAAACACGTACAGGTCTGGCGCGCCGGCCGCGGCCCGCTGCACGCGCCGCGGCTCGCCCAACCCGGCACGGATAATCGCGCGGATGGCCCTGGCACGTGAACCGCTGAAAACCTCCACCACACGACTGCAAAGGTGGATCGGCCGCTGGTGGCGCCAGCAGTCGCCCGCGCGCCAGGACAGGTTCGCGACCATCGGGCCGCTGGTGTCCGTGCTGCTGTTCCTGGCCGCGATCACCGCCGCCTTCTGGTACCTGCGCAGCGAGGAGATCGACCGCGCCACCGACGCGCTGCGGCGCGACACCGAGATCGCGCAGCAGCAGATCCGCCTGCACCTCATCGAGAACCAGGAGCAGCTCGTGCGCATGGCGCGCGAGGTCGTCACACGCGACATCGACGCGGCCGAGTTCCTGGTGCAGGCCGGCGCCTTCCAGCGCGAGCGGCCCGAGGTGCGCCACTTCACCTGGGTGAACGCGCAGCGCCGGGTGCGCGCCAGCCAGGCGGTGCTCAGCTACCACCGGGACGACCCCAGCGCGTCGCCCGTGGCCGACCCCTCGCTGCCTGCCGAGGGCCGGCGCAGCGAGGCCGAGGAGGCCTTCCTCGCCGCGCGCGAGACGCGCCAGCCGGTCTATTCGCGCCCCTTCACCGACGCCAGCGGCCAGTGGGTGTTCCAGGTGCAGGTGCCGCTGATCGACCGCAGCAGTTTCGCCGGCACCCTGATCGTGGAGTACTCGGTGGAGGCGCTGATGCGCTTCTTCGTGCCCACCGAGGTGACCCGCCGCCACCGCGTCACCGTGCTGGGGCCGGACAACCGGGTGCTGGTGAGCACGGTGTCGTCCATGCCGGGCCAGCACAACACGCGGGCGCCGTCGCTGCAGTACGACCTGCCGCTGGCCCCCACGGCCAACGGCATCACGCTGCGCGGCCAGGGTTACCGCACCTCCATCGGCCTGATCGGCAACACGCTGTTCTGGATGGTGGTGGCGCTGTCGGTGCTCACGGTGTGGATGCTGCTGGGCACCTGGCGCCACATGCGGCGCCGCTCACAGATCCAGAACGCGCTGGTGCAGGAAACGAACTTCCGGCGCGCCATGGAGAACTCCATGCTCACCGGCATGCGGGCCATGGACAAGGACGGCCGGGTCACCTACGTGAACCCCGCCTTCTGCGCGATGACGGGCTTCTCCGAGGCCGACCTCATTGGCCTGTACCCGCCCTTCCCCTACTGGCCGCCCGACCGCATCGAGGAGAACACCCGGCTGCTGCAGCAGGAGCTGCAGGGGCGCAGCCCGGTGGGCGGCATCGAGGTCAAGGTGATGCGCAAGGATGGGTCCATCTTCGATGCGCGCATGTACGTCTCGCCGCTGATCGACCCCAAGGGCCAGCAGACGGGCTGGATGACCTCGATCACCAACATCACGGAGGCCAAGCGCATCCGCGACCAGCTCTCGGCCTCGCACGAGCGCTTCACCACCGTGCTCGAGGGGCTGGATGCCGCGGTGTCGGTGCTGTCGGTGCAGCACAGCGAGCTGCTGTTCTCCAACCGGTCCTACCGCCTGTGGTTCGGCGCCGACCCGCGCGGCCACGCCCTGCTGGCCAACAGCTCGGCCGGCGTGCCCTACGTGCCCGAGCCGGACGAGGAGGTCGACGGGCTCTCCGGCCTGCCCACCCAGCCACTCACCGAGACAGGCGCCCAGCCGCGCGAGGTGTACGTCGAATCGCTGCAGCTGTGGTTCGACGTGCGCACGCGCTACCTGCAGTGGACCGACGGCCGCCTGGCGCAGATGCTCATTGCCACCGACATCACCGCCCGCCGCCGGGTGGAAGAGCAGGTGCAGCAGCAGGCCGAGCGCGCCCAGATGACCAGCCGCCTGGTGACGATGGGGGAGATGGCCTCGTCCGTGGCGCATGAGCTGAACCAGCCGCTCACGGCGATCAACAACTACTGCAACGGCATGGTCAGCCGCGTGCGCGCAGGCACCATCAGCACCGACGACCTCATCGCCGCCCTGCAGAAGACCGGCCGCCAGGCCGAGCGGGCCGGGCAGATCATCCACCGCATCCGGCAGTTCGTGAAGCGCAGCGAGCCGCAGCGCCAGCCCGCCCACGCCCACGAGATCGTGGAAGACGCTGTCGAGCTGGCCGGCATCGAGCTTCGTCGCAGGAAGGTGACCATCCACACCTACGTGGCCCAGCACCTGCCGCTGCTGCATGTGGACCCCATCCTCATCGAGCAGGTGCTGCTCAACCTGCTGAAGAACGCAGCCGAGGCGATCGACAACGCCCGCATGCCCACGTCCCGGCGCCACATCGAGCTGCGCGTGATCCCCCGCCACACGCCCGAGGAGGGCGGCGTGATCGAGTTCAGCGTGAGCGACATGGGGCCCGGCATGAAGGAGGAGGTGCTGGCCCGGCTGTACGAAGCCTTCTTCTCCACCAAGGCCGAAGGCATGGGCATCGGCCTGTCGCTGTGCCGCTCCATCATCGAGTCGCACCGCGGCCGGATACGTGCGCAGAACCTCTACAATGGCGAGTCGGTCACCGGGTGCCGGTTCGCCTTCACCCTGCCGGTCGACCTGTCTGTCCGCGCGGAGAGCGCGCCGGTGCCGGATGTGCCCGACGTGACCGCCGCCTCGAACCCGAACGCCTGACGCCTCATGAGCCTGATTCCGAAGAAGGGTACCGTCTATGTCGTGGACGACGACGAGGCGGTGCGGGATTCCCTGCAATGGCTGCTCGAGGGAAAGGACTACCGGGTCAAGTGCTTCGACTCGGCGGAGTCGTTCCTCAGCCGGTTCGACCCGCGCGAGGTGGCCTGCCTGATCGCCGACATCCGCATGGACGGCATGAGCGGCCTGGAACTGCAGGACCGCCTGCTCGAGCGCAAGAGCCCACTGCCCATCGTCTTCATCACCGGCCACGGCGACGTGCCCATGGCCGTCACCACGATGAAGAAGGGGGCGATGGACTTCATCGAGAAGCCCTTCAAGGAAGACGAGCTGGTCGCGCTGGTCGAGCGCATGCTCGAGCAGGCGCGCACCGCCTTCAGCCACTACCAGGAGCAGGCCAGCCGCGACGCCCTGCTGTCGCGCCTGACGACCCGCGAGGCCCAGGTGCTCGAGCGCATCGTCGCCGGCCGCCTGAACAAGCAGATCGCCGACGACCTGGGCATCTCCATCAAGACGGTGGAGGCGCACCGCGCCAACATCATGGAAAAGCTCAACGCCAACACCGTGGCCGACCTGCTCAAGATCGCGCTCGGCGCCACCCATAAGGCCTGAGCGGAGACCACGACGTCGTCCCCTTCCGCCTTCACTGTCCACTCTGAATCCGAATCGACGGGGCCTTCACGGCCCCGTTTGCACTTCTCGAGCCAAGGAGCCCCCATGCCTGCCCAACTCATCGATGGCAACGCCCTGTCGCGCCAGCTGCGCGCCGAAGTCGCCGAACGTGCCGCCGCGCTCACCGCGCGCGGCGTGCGCCCGGGCCTGGCGGTGGTGCTCGTGGGTGACAACCCCGCGAGCGCCGTGTATGTGCGCAACAAGGTGAAGGCCTGCGCCGACAGCGGGCTGCACTCGGTGCTGGAGAAGTACGAGGCCACCCTCACCGAGGCCGAGCTGCTGGCGCGCATCGAGGCGCTGAACGACGACCCGGCCATCCACGGCATCCTGGTGCAACTGCCGCTGCCCGCGCACATCGACGCGCACAAGGTGATCGAGGCCATCTCGCCGGACAAGGACGTGGACGGCTTCCACGTCGCTTCCGCCGGCGCGCTGATGGTGGGCCAGCCGGGCTTTCGCCCCTGCACGCCCTATGGCTGCATGAAGATGCTCGAGTCGATCGGCGTCAGCCCCAAAGGCAAGCACGCGGTCGTGATCGGCCGCTCCAACATCGTGGGCAAGCCCATGGCCATGCTGCTGCTGGCGGCCAACGCCACCGTCACCGTCTGCCACAGCGCCACGCCCGACCTGGCCCACCACACCCGCCAGGCGGACATCGTGGTGGCCGCCGTGGGCAAGCGCAACGTGCTCACCGCCGACATGGTGAAACCCGGCGCCGTCGTGATCGACGTGGGCATGAACCGCGACGACGCCGGCAAGCTCTGCGGCGACGTCGACTTCGCCGGTGTGTCCGAGGTGGCCGGCTGGATCACCCCGGTGCCCGGTGGGGTCGGCCCCATGACCATCACCATGCTGCTGGTCAACACGATCGAAGCCGCGGAACGCGCGGCCGGCATCTGAGTCCATTCCACCCATGAGCAACGCACACGACACCACCAACCCCCTGCTCGCCGGCCCCGGCGTGATCGACTACCGGGCGATCCGCCCCGAGCACGTCACCCCGGCGCTCGACACCCTGCTGGCCGAGGCGAACGACGCCCTGGAACGCGCCGTCGGGTCGGAGGTGCCGGCCGACTTCGATGCACTGTCCGCCGTGCTGGGCGTGGCCACCGAGCGCCTGGGCCGGGCCTGGGGTGCGGTGAACCACCTCAACCATGTGGCCGACACGCCCGAGCTGCGTGCGGCGCACGCCGAGAACCTGCCGCGCGTGACCGAGTTCTACACGCGCCAGGGCAGCGACGACCGGCTGTACGCCAAGTACCGTGCCGTGGCCGACAGCCCGGCGGCCGCCACGCTGAGCGCACCGCGGCGCCAGGCCCTGGCCCATTGGCTGCGGGACTTCAAGCTCGGCGGCGCCGATCTGCAGGGTGCGGCCAAGCAGCGTTTCGCCGCCCTGCAGGACCGCATGGCCGAGCTCTCGCAGGCCTACTCCAACCATGTGCTGGACGCCACGGACGCCTTCGCCCACTACGCCACCGCCGACGAGCTGGCGGGCGTGCCGGCCGACGTGGTGCAGGGCATGCGCGACGCCGCCGCCGCCGAAGGGCGCGAGGGCCACAAGATCACGCTGCACTTCCCCAGCTACTTCCCGGTGCTGCAGTACGGGCGCAACCGTGCGTTGCGCGAAAAGCTCTACACCGCGTATGTCACGCGGGCCAGCGATCTGGGCCCGGCAGAGCTCGACAACGGCCCGCTGATGGCCGAGCTGCTCACGCTGCGCCAGGAAGAGGCCGCCTTGCTGGGCTACGCCAACTACGCCGAGGTGTCGCTGGCCGCCAAGATGGCCCGCACGCCCGCCGAGGTGATGGCCTTCCTGCGCGACCTGGCCGCCAAGGCCCGCCCCAGCGCCGAGCGCGACCTGGCCGAGCTGCGCGAGTTCGCCGCCCGCGAGCTGGGCCTGGCCGAGCTGCAGGCCTGGGACATTCCTTTCGCCAGCGAGCGCCTGAAGGAGGCGCGCTACGCCTTCAGCGACCAGGAGGTGAAGGCGTATTTCCCGCTGCCCAAGGTGCTGCAGGGCCTGTTCCGCATCATCGAGACGCTGTTCGAGGTGGGCATCCGCCCGGCCGAGGCGGCGCGCTGGCACGAGTCGGTGCAGTTCTTCCGCATCGAGCGGCAAGGCACGCTGGTGGGCGAGTTCTTCCTCGACCCCTACGCGCGTGCCGGCAAGCGCCCCGGTGCCTGGATGGACAACGCGCGCGACCGCTGGCGCCGCCCCGACGGCGCTGGGCTGCAGACGCCGGTGGCGCACCTGGTGTGCAACTTCGCCGCGCCGGTGGGCGACAAGCCAGCCCTGCTCACCCACGACGACGTCATCACCCTGTTCCACGAGTTCGGCCACGGCCTGCACCACCTGCTCACCCAGGTGGACGACCTGGGCGTCTCCGGCATTTCGGGCGTCGAGTGGGACGCGGTCGAGCTGCCCAGACAGTTCATGGAGAACTTCTGCTGGGAGTGGGACGTGGTGCGCCACATGACGGCCCACGTGGACAGCGGCGAGCCCCTGCCGCGTGCGCTGTTCGACAAGATGCTCGCGGCCAAGAACTTCCAGAGCGGCATGCAGACGCTGCGCCAGGTGGAGTTCGGCCTGTTCGACATGCGACTGCACACCGAGGCCGATGCGCCGCAGCGCGTGGGCGCCATCGTGGACGAGGTGCGCCGCGAGGTCGCCGTGCTGCATCCGCCTGCCTTCGCGCGCACGGCCAACACCTTCTCGCACATTTTCGCGGGCGGCTACTCGGCCGGCTACTACAGCTACAAGTGGGCCGAGGTGCTGTCGGCCGACGCCTTCAGCGCCTTCGAGGAGGAAGGCGTGTTGCAGCCGGAAACCGGCCGTCGCTACCGCCGTGAGATCCTTGAGGTGGGCGGCAGCCGCCCGGCGATCGAGAGTTTCAAGGCCTTCCGCGGCCGCGAGCCCCGCATCGACGCGCTACTGCGCCACCAGGGCATGGCGGCCTGACCGCCCTGCCCTGCCCTGCACCCGAACCGCCCTCTGTCGCCATGACCCGCTGCGTTCCTTCTCCCCGCCACCTCGGCGTCGCCCTGCTGATTGCAGCCACCAGCCTGCCCGCCCTGGCCATCTACAAGGTGATCGGCCCGGACGGCAAGGTGACCTACACCGACACGCCGCCGGCTGACGCGGCGCAGGTCCGGCCCGTGGGTGGCGCGGTGGCCGCAGCGGCCGGCACGCCGGACACGTCGATGCTGCCCACCGAGCTGCGCCAGGTGGCGAGCCGCTACCCCGTGACCCTGCACACGACGAGCGACTGCTCGCCCTGCGACACCGCCCGCCAGATGCTGCGCCAGCGTGGCGTGCCCTTCGCCGAGCGCACGTATGGCAAGAGCGGCGCGGACCAGGCCGCGCTGAAGGCAGCCACGGGCGGCGGCACCACGCTGCCGGCGCTCACCGTGGGGCGCCAGGCGGTGAAGGACGGCTACAACGCCGCCAACTGGAACAGCTACCTCGACGCCGCGGGCTACCCCAGCGACTCGCGCCTGCCCAGCAGCTACCGCCCCCCTGCGCCGGTGCCGGCGGTGGCCGCGACCGAAGCGTCCGCCCCGGCGGCGGCCGCGCCGGCCACGCCGAGCCCGGCGCCTGCCACTCCGGCCCCGCGCCCGGCCAGCGGCCCCAACATCCGCTTCTGACGCGACGGCAGCGCGGCGCTCAGGGCAGCGCCGGCACCCGGATGTGCCGCGCCGCAAGCTGCGCCGTGAGCACGATGCCCCCCATCAGCCACAGCGGTGCGGCCGGCCCGGCCACTGCCGCCAGCGCACCGAAGCCCACCGGCATCACGATGGTGGCGCTGTTCGTGGCCAGCATGCGCAGGCCCAGCGCCTGGCCATGGCGGTCTGATGGCGTCACCTGGTGCAGCATGGCCAGGATCATGGGCTGCACCGATCCCAGCGCCAGGCCCAGCAGCGCGGACCCGAGCACCATGCCGGCCACCCCGGGCAGCCAGTAATAGATGACGCACACGCCGGTGGCCAGCGACATCGCCCACCGCAGGGCGCGGCGTTCGTCGAGGTGGTCGGCCCAGCGCGAGATGCCCAGCCGCACCAGCGTGGCCGCCACCGCGAAGGCCCCGAGGATCAGCCCGATGGCCGAGGCGCTGTAGGCACGCGCATGGCCCAGCACGGGCACGGCGAAGCTGTGCGCGTCCCAGCAGGCCGAGAGCGAGAGGTTCACCATCAGCAGCGCGCGCAGCGGTGCCAGGCGCAGCAGGCCCCACGCCGTGCGTGGCCGGCCCTGGCTGTCTTCCTCGGCGTGCCGCCCCACCGGCACCGCGCGCGGCACCCGTCGGCCCAGGCCCCAGGCCAGCAGCGGCAGCGCGAGCGCGAACACGAAACCCGAGCGGAAGCCCACGTGGTCGATGAGCAGGCCCACCACCACGGGCGACAGCGCGTTGGACAGCGCCGGGCCCAGTGCCACCCAGCTGAACACGCGTTTCAGGTCGCGCGGCTCGCGCGCCATCAGGCCCGCCTCGCGCTGGATGCCCACCGCGGCCACCGACACCGCGCCGCCGGTGGCCAGGGCGGCGAAGGCCAGCACCGCCACATGCTGCGACACCACGGCCGCCGCCGCACCCGAGGCGCCGAGCGCCACGCCCACGGCCAGCGGCCGGTGCAGGCCGTGGCGGTCCGCCAGGCGCCCCGCCCAGAGCGACAGGCCGATGGGCGCCACCGCGAACAGCGCCAGCAGCACGCCCACGGTCCACTCGGGGTAACCACGGTCCAGCACCAGCAGGCTGGCCGTCACCCGCGTGGCGGCCATGCAGGCGTGCACGCACACCAGGGCGCCGATGATCCCGGGCAGGGCGCCGCGGGCGGCGGATTCGTCGGGGCGCCCCGGCGCCACGCTCAAACGCCGTCCTCCGTGACGTCGTCGGCCAGGTTGCCCAGCAGCAGTTGGGCGCGGTCATCCGGCAGCGTCTCCACCGTCTTCAGCTTGCGGGCCATGACGTTGGTGCGGGTGCGCGCCTGGTCGATGGTGTTGCTCGCCTCCTGCAGCTTCTTCTGCGTCTTCTCGAGCACATCGCCGAACTTCCCGAATTCCACTTTCACCGCACCCAGCACCTCCCACACCTCGGCGCTGCGCTTGGCCAGCGCCTGGGAGCGGAAGCCCATCTGCACCGTGCTCAGCATGGCCAGCAGCGTGGTCGGGCCGGCCAGCACCACGCGGTGGTCACGCTGCAGGCTTTCCACCAGGCCGGGGCGCCGCAGCGCCTCGGCATACAGGCCTTCGGTGGGCAGGAACAGGATGCCGAAGTCGGTCGTGTGCGGCGTGGCGATGTACTTCTCGCGGATGGTCTTCGCCTCGAGCCTCAGCCGGGTCTCGATGCCCTTGGCCGCGGCCTCGGCGGCGGCCATGTCGGCCGCGTCGTGCGCGGCCAGCAGGCGCTCGTAGTCCTCGCGCGGGAACTTCGCGTCGATGGGCAGCCACAGCGGCGCGCCGCCCTCGCGCTGCCCGGGGTAGCGCACCGCGAACTCCACGCGCGCCCCCGTGCCCGGCACGGTCTCCACGTTGGCGGCGTACTGGTCGGGCGCGAGCACCTGGTCGAGCAGCGCGCCCAGCTGCACCTCGCCGAAGACGCCGCGCGTCTTCACGTGGGTGAGCACGCGGTTGAGCGAGCCCACGTCGCGCGCCAGGTTGCGCATGTCGCCCAGGCCCTGGTGCACCTGGTCGAGCCGGTCGGCCACCTGCTTGAAGCTCTCGCCCAGTCGCTGCTCCAGCGTGGCATGCAGCTTCTCGTCCACCGTGGCGCGCATCTGCTCGAGCTTCTTCTCGTTGCCGTCCTGCAGCGCAGCCAGGCGCTGCTCCACGGCCTGGCGCACCTCGGCCAGGCGGCGCTCGTTGGCCTCGGTCAGCACGGCCAGCTGCTCGCGCTGGCTGTCGGCGAAACGCTTGAGTGCCATGTCCTGCGCCTCGCGGCTGGCGGCCTGCGCCGCGTGCTGCGCCTCGGTGTGGCGCTGCAGGCCGTCGGTGAGGGTCTGGCTGGTGGCCTGCAGGGCCTGGGCCACCTGCTGCTGCAGGGCCGCGAGCGCTTGCGCCAGCTGCTGCTGCGTGGTGGCCAGTTGCACGCGAAAGCCGTCGATCTGCTCGTTCTGGGTGCGGGCCACGTCCCCCGCCTGCGTCGTGAGCGACTGCTGGAACTGGCTGAGCACCTGCCCCAGTTCGGCGCGGGTGGTGCTGGCGCTGGTGGCCACGTCCTGCCGCAACTCGCGGCCCAGTCGCTCGGCGTCGTCGCGCTGCTGGCGGGCGACGTCGTCGACCCGGGACGGCAGGTTCAGCAGCGGGCCCAGGGTGGCGGCCGGGTCGGGCGGCCGGCGCAGGGCCAGGACGATCAGGACAAGGAGGTTGAGAACGAGGAGCGCGAGGATCAGCCAGTCGCCAAGGGTCATGCGCCGATTGTCGCAGCGGCCCGCGCGCGTCGGGGCGTCAACACCGCATGCCCGCCCCGAGCACCTCGGGATTGAGCGCGGTGGGCGGCGTGCCGCCTGTCAGCGCCGCGATGAGGTTGTCCGCTGCCAGGTCGGCCATCGCCCGCCGTGTGGGCAGGCTGGCGCTGGCGATGTGCGGCGTGAGCACCACGTTGGGCACCGCCAGCAGGCCGGGGTGAACGGCCGGCTCGCCCTCGAACACATCCAGGCCGGCCGCCGCGATGCGGCGCTCGCGCAAGGCTTGCGCCAGCGCTGCGTCGTCCACCACGCCGCCGCGCGCGATGTTCACCAGGGTGGCGGTGGGCTTCATGCGCGCGATCTCGGCCTCGCCGACCAGATGGTGCGTGTCGGGCGTGTAAGGCACCACGATCACCAGGTGGTCGGCCGCGGCGAGCAGCTCGTCCAGCGGCAGCCAGCGGGCGCCCAGGGCGGCCTCGTCGGCGGCCTCCAGGCGGCGACGGTTGTGGTAGACGACCCGCATGCCGAAGCCGAACGCCCCCCGCCGGGCGATGGCCTGGCCAATGCGGCCCATGCCCAGGATACCCAGCGTGGCGCCGTGCACGTCGGCGCCCGCGAAACCGTCCACCGACCAGTGCTGCCACTGGCCCGCCCGCAGCCAGTGCTCGGCCTCGCTGATGCGCCGCGCAGTGGCCATCATCAGCGCGAAGCCGAAATCCGCCGTGGTCTCGGTGAGCACGCCCGGCGCGTTGCTGGCCAGCACCCCGTGCGCCGTACACGCCGCCACGTCGATGTTGTTGAAGCCCACCGCCATGCTGCACACCGCGCGCAGGCCGGGGCAGGCGCCCAGCAGGGCGGCATCGATGCGCTCGGTGCCGGCCACCAACACGCCGGCGCAGCCCTGCAGGCGCTCGGCCAGCGCAGTGGGCGCCAGCGGGTCGTCCGCATCGCGTGCATCCACCTCGAAGTGCGCCTGCAGGCGCGCCACCACCTCGGGGAACACGCGCCGCGCCACCAGCACGCGCGGCCGGCCCGCGCCGCGGCCCTCAGAAGCCATGGAAGTGCGCGAAGCCCTCGACCGGCTCGCGCTCCGTGACCAGGCTGTTCTCCACGGCGGCCGGGTCGGCATGGCCCAGCGCCATGCCGCACACCACCATCTCGTCGGGCGTCAGGGCCAGTTCCTCGGAGATCACGCGGTGGAACTGCGTGAAGGCGGCCTGCGGGCAGGTGTCCAGCCCACGGGCACGGGCAGCCACCATGATGTTCTCCAGGAACATGCCGTAGTCCAGCCAGCTGCCCTGCTGCATCACCCGGTCGATGGTGAAGATGAGGCCCACCGGGGCATCGAAGAAATCGTAGTTGCGCCCGTGCTGGGCGTGCATGCGCACCTTGTCGGCCTTGCCGATGCCCAGCAGGCCGTACAGGTCCCAGCCCACCTTGCGGCGGCGGTCGATGTAGGGCGGCCGCCATTCGGTGGGATAGTAGGCGTATTCCTCGGTGTGCTGCTGACGCTGCTCGGCGTCGTCGTACACCGCCCGGATGCGGGCGGACAGGCGTTGGCGGGCCTCACCGGCCAGCACGTGCACCTTCCACGGCTGCGTGTTGGTGCCTGACGGGGCGCGCGACGCAACCGACAGGATCTCGGCCACCGTCTCACGCGGCACCGGCGTGGGCAGGTAGGCGCGGATGGATCGGCGGCTGGTGATGGCCGCGTCCACGGCGGCGATGGTCTCGGGCGTCACGGTCATGGGCAGGTGTCGGGGGTGGAAGAGCGTGGGGTCAGCGATCGGTGCGCAACGGTTCCAGGGCCTGCAACAGCGCGGGCGGCAGCGCCGTCGGTCGGCGGCTGGCACGGTCGACATACACATGCACGAAGTGGCCCGCGGCAGCCGTCAGCGGCTCGCCAGCGGCGAACAGCCCCACCTCGTAGCGCACGCTGCTGCGGCCCACCTGCGCCACGCGGATGCCGGCGTCCACCGGCTGCGGGTAGCTCAGCGGCGCGAAGTAGTTGCACTGCGTCTCGATGACCAAGCCGATCACCGGGCTGGTGTCGATCTGCAGTGCGCCCGCGTCGATGAGGTGGCCGTTCACCGCGGTGTCGAAGAAGCTGTAGTAGACGACGTTGTTGACGTGGCCGTAGACATCGTTGTCCATCCACCGGGTGGTGAGGGTGCGGAAGACGGGGTAGGCCTCACGCGGCTGGGGCTGGGGTCGGGCGGCGGTCATGCGCCCGATTCTTCCATTGGTGCAGAACCTGGCGCTGTCGCCCAGTCGACGCCGCCCACGGCCCCGGCCGCGCCATCGGCCTGCCAGGCGCGCCAGCTCTCGGCCGCCAGCGCCAGGGTGCGGGCCTGGATGGCCACGGTCTCGTGGATGTCGTTGCCGTAGCCGCCGGCCATCGACACCGCCACCGGCAGCCGCCGGGCGCGCAGCCAGTCGAAGACCCGCCGGTCGCGCTCCGACAGGCCGTCGGCGGTCACCTTCAGGCGCCCCAGGCGGTCGTGCTCGTGCGGGTCGGCTCCGGCCAGGTAGAAGGCCAGCCCGGGTGCCCGGCCGGCGTGGCGGCGCTCCACTTCCTGGAGCGCACGGTCCAACGCCTGCAGGTAGGGCCCGTCGGGGCAGCCATCGGGCAGTTCCACGTCCAGGTCACCGGCCACCTTGCGGAAGGGGAAGTTCCGCTCCCCGTGCATCGAGAACGTGAACACGGTGGGATCGTCGGCAAAGATGCTGGCCGTGCCGTTGCCCTGGTGCACGTCCAGGTCGATCACCAGCACGCGCAGCAGCTGGCGATGGGCACGGTGCCACTCCGCCTGCATCAGGCGTGCGGCCACCGCCACGTCGTTGAACACGCAGTAGCCCGAGCCCTTGTCGGCACTGGCATGGTGGGTGCCGCCGGCCAGGTTGGCCGCCACGCCGTCGGCCAGCGCCACCCGGGCGGCGGCGATGGTGGCCCCCACCGAGCGCCGCGCCCGCTCCGCCATGCGGGGCGACCACGGAAACCCGATCTCGCGTTGCGCCGCGGGGCTGAGCCAGCCTTCGGACACCGCGCTCACATAGGCCGGCTCATGCGCCAGCGCCAGCTCGCCATCGGTGGCGGCGGGTGCCTCCTCCAGACGGATCTGCGGCAGCTCGGCGGCCACGCGATCGCGCAGGAGTGCGTACTTCGGCATGGGAAACCGGTGTCCGGGCGGCAGCGGCAGCACGAACTGATGCGAGGTGAAGGCGCGCATGGGGCCGGCGCACTGTGCCACAGGGCCTATTCCTGGAGAGGCGCCTCTACTTTGCTGCACCGCAACAAAAAGTGCTTGCACGCATGTCCGCCGGGCCTCATACTTCGTTCCATGTTGCAGCGCACCATTTTGTTCATGGCCCAGCTGCGCTCCCTGACACGTTCCCACGCCACTCCAGGAGTCTGACCATGATGACCGCCGAACAACTGCTCGCCGCCCACAAGGCCAACGTTGAAACCCTGTTCGACCTGACCAACAAGGCCTTCGAAGGCGTCGAAAAGCTCGTCGAACTGAACCTCCAGGTGGCCAAGGCCTCCATGGGCGAAGTCGCCGAAACCACCAAGGCTGCCCTGTCGGTGAAGGACGCCCAGGAGCTGCTGTCGCTGCAAGCGGGCCTGCTGCAACCGGCCGCCGAGAAGGCCGCCGCCTACAGCCGCCACCTGTACGACATCGCCGCGTCCACCAACGCCGAAGTGAGCAAGGTCGCCGAATCGCAGATGGCCGATGTCCAGAAGGCCTTCATGTCCACCGTGGACAACGCCGTGAAGAACGCCCCGGCCGGCACCGAAAGCGCCGTCGCCCTGGTGAAGTCGGCCATCTCGGCCGCCAACAACGCCTACGAATCCGCTCACAAGGCCGCCAAGCAGGCCGCCGAAGTGGCCGAAGCCAACTTCCAGGCGGTGACCAGCACCGCCGTGAAGGCCACGCAGACGGCCCCCAAGGCCGCCCGCCGCGCCGCCGCCTGACCAGCCCCGAGGCCGCGCCGTCCGTCGACCGCGGAGCGATCGCTCCGCTGCCACGGAACCAAATCGGCGCCCCGACGCTCTCTCATGGGCCGCGCCTTCCACTCCTCGGCGCGGTCTTCATGGAAGGTTGTCTCCTCGGTACCTCCGGGTACCTTCCACCCGGCCCTCCCACGTGGACGGCCGGGTTTTTTCTTGCGCGATCGGCGGGGAGCCGCTCAGCGCGTGAGCGCGGCGATGCGCTGACGCAGGGCCGGCAGTGCCGCCAGCGCCGCTTCCCGCCCTGACTGCACCGCCTTGAGGCGGGCCGTGAAGTCGGCACTCGACACCCCGGTGAGCGCCGGGCGCACGACCACGTCTGCCTCCTTCAGCTCGTAGCGGCTGATGCTCTTGCCCATGATGGCGAAGGTCTGCAGCAGCAGGTGCAGCGCGTCACCCGTGGGCTGGCCATCGGGCGGGCTCGAGATGTCCACCGCGATCACCAGATCGGCGCCCATCTGGCGGGCGAAGCGCACGGGCACCGGCGACACCAGGCCGCCGTCCACATATTCGCGCGTGCCGATCTTGACCGGCTGGAACACCGCCGGCACCGCGCTCGAGGCGCGCACGGCCGCGCCCGTGTCACCCCGCCGGAACAGGATGGGCTGCCCGTCGGCGAGGTCGGTGGCCACGATGCCCAGCGGCATCTTCATCTGCTCGATCGTGGCCCCCCCGGTCAGCTGGCGCACGTAGCGCGCCAGGGCCTCGCCACGGATCAGCCCCCGGCCGGGGAAGGACCAGTCCGTCAGCCCCGACTCGTCCATCGACTGCGCCAGCGACGCCATTTCCACCCCACTCTTGCCGGAGGCGTAGAGCGCGGCCACCAGGCTGCCCGCGGAAGTGCCCGCCACCAGATCGGGACGGATGCCCTGCTCCTCCAGCACCTGGATGACGCCGATGTGCGCGAAGCCGCGCGTGGCCCCA
>JACRBA010000169.1 GCA_016213265.1 Burkholderiales bacterium
GCCCACTGCGACGGGTGCTCGCTGCGATGCTCCAGCACCATGCGCACGGCACGCTCGCGCACCTCGGGGGAAAACTTCGGGGACTTCTTCATGGCTCCATTCTCCAGAGTTGGAGCCTCCGTCAAACCCGGGGCGGTTCAGATCCGGCCTGGATGAAGTACGCGAACGTGGCATCGGCGCTCGGCACATTGCTCGTCGGTTTCGCCGCTGCCCTTGTGGCGTACTGGACGTTTCGCTACATGCGTGCGCAGGGCACACAGGCTCGCGCGGACTCCGTCCGCGACGAGTACTGGCTGAGAACGGTGGTCTCTCCCACGAGCATCGAGCCCTTCCAAGCCTTCATCTCAGAGCTGAGGCGCGATCTGCTAACCTTCGACACATCTTCGCCTACTGTGCAGGCGGCGGACGTCGAGGCGTTGTTCGCGCGAGCTACCGACAGGTTCAACGACTTCTCTTTGAAGTTTAAGTCGCTCGCGCTGATTGACGATGCGCTCAGTGCGGAGGTTGAGGGCCAACTTCAAAACATCGAAGACTCGTTCACGACCTACATAGGTTCGCTGCGCCTACACCTGACCACAGGGTCCACGGCCCCGAGCCGATCGGACATCATCGCCGCGCTGACCGACGGCATGGTCGATCTGTTCAAGCTAATACAGATGCACCAAGTGTCAGGCTCAGCGTGACAGTCATATGTGGGGTTGGCGGGCGCAGGGCGCCAATCACCTTGTCACACTTGGCTCTTTGGCGGAGGGAGCGGGATTCGAACCCGCGGTGGGCTATTAACCCACACACGCTTTCCAGGCGTGCGACTTAAACCACTCATCCATCCCTCCGCAGGGATAGCCTTCCATTCTAGCCCACTGAAGCCGGGTTCTGTCCACCGGATTTCGCAGCGGCGGGGCGCGTGACGTCGCTGCGCATCAGCGCCATGGCGCTGCCCACCAGGGCACCCACCTCGCTAACGCTGGCGGGCACGATCATGGTGTTGTTCTTCTGGGCCAGCTGGGCGAAGGCGTCCACCGCGCGCTCGGCCACCTTGAGCTGCACCGCATCGGCGCCGCCCGGTTCCTGGATGGCGGCGGCAATCTGCCGGATCGCGCCAGCCGTCGCCTCCGCCACCGCAGAGATGGCCGCCGCCTCGCCGAGCGCCTTGTTGATCTCGGCCTGCTTCTCGCCTTCGGAGCGCGCGATGAACGCCTCACGCTCGCCGGTGGCGATGTTGATCTGCTCCTGCCGCCGTCCTTCAGAGGCTGCGATGAGCGCGCGCTTTTCGCGTTCGGCGGTGATCTGCGCCTGCATGGCGTGCAGGATGGCAGCGGGCGGGGTCAGGTCCTTGATTTCATAGCGCAGCACCTTGACGCCCCAGTTCAGCGCCGCCTCGTCGAGGGCCGCGACCACCGAGCTGTTGATGATCTCGCGCTCCTCGAACGTGCGGTCCAGCTCCATCTTGCCGATCACGCTGCGCAGGGTGGTCTGCGCCAGTTGCGTGATGGCCACGATGTAGTTGGACGAGCCGTAGCTGGCGCGCATCGGGTCGGTCACCTGGAAGTACAGGATGCCGTCCACGGTGAGCTGGGTGTTGTCCTTGGTGATGCAGACCTGGCTGGGCACGTCGAGCGGGATCTCCTTGAGCGAGTGCCGGTAGGCCAGCCGGTCCACGAACGGGATGATGATGTTCAGGCCGGGCGCCAGCGTGGCGTGGTAGCGCCCGAGGCGCTCCACGATCCAGGCGTTCTGCTGGGGGACGACCTTGACGGCGCGCACGACGAACAGCACGCCCACGATGAGCAGGATGACAGCGGTGATTTCCATGGCGGGGCTCGGTGAGAAATGATCGGTGGCAGGGTCAGCGCGGCGAATCGGGGCGCAACACCAGGACGTTGCCCTGGACCGCCTCGACGACATGATCGCCGGGCTGTGGCAGGCCCGGGCCGGCATGGCGGGCGTCCCACGGGGCGCCGCGGTAATGCACGCGGGTACGCCCGTCGGCCCCCCAGTGCGTGACCCGGACGGTGGCGCCGATGTCGATCTGCAGATCCGGGTTGGCGGCCACGGGTGCGTCGGCCGGGCGGCGAGCGCGGCGCAGGTGCCAGAAGACCACCGCGCTGCCGCCCACCCCGGCGGCGCTGATCAACTGGGCGGGAAACGCCAGGCCCGCGTGCGCCGCCAGCGCGCCGAAGGCCGCGCCGAGCGCCAACATGAGCAGGTAGAACGTGCCGCTGGCCAGCTCGAGCACCACCAGCACGCCCGCGGTGGCCCACCACGCCGTGGATGCGTCCCAGGTCATCAACTTGCCCTCCTCATCGGCAATACACTTCGCCGTTTCCATTCTCCGCCCGCACGCGACTCGAGGGCCACGCCATGCAGCGCTTTACCTTTCCCATCGTGATCATCGATGAGGACTTCCGTTCCGAGAACACCTCGGGCCTGGGCATCCGCGCGCTGGCCGACGCGATCCAGAAGGAAGGCTTCGAAGTGCTCGGCGTCACCAGCTACGGTGACTTGTCGCAGTTCGCCCAGCAGCAAAGCCGGGCGAGCGCCTTCATCCTGTCCATCGACGACGAAGAGTTCACGCCGGGCCCCGAGCTCGACCCGGCCGTGCTGAACCTGCGCAAGTTCATCGAGGAGATCCGCTTCCGCAACGCGGACCTCCCCATTTACCGCTACGGCGAGACGCGCACCTCGCTGCACATCCCCAACGACATCCTGCGCGAGCTGCACGGCTTCATCCACATGTTCGAGGACACGCCGGAGTTCGTGGCGCGCCACATCATCCGGGAGGCCCGCAGCTACCTCGATTCGCTCGCGCCGCCGTTCTTCCGCGCCCTGGTGGACTACGCGCAGGACGGGTCGTACTCGTGGCATTGCCCCGGGCACTCCGGTGGCGTGGCCTTCCTCAAGAGCCCCATCGGCCGGATGTTCCACCAGTTCTTCGGCGAGAACATGCTGAGGGCGGACGTGTGCAACGCGGTCGAAGAGCTGGGCCAGCTGCTGGACCACACCGGCCCCGTGGCCGCCAGCGAGAAGAATGCGGCGCGCATCTTCAACGCCGACCACTGCTTCTTCGTCACCAACGGCACGTCCACCAGCAACAAGATGGTGTGGCACCACAACGTGGCGCCCGACGACGTGGTGCTGGTGGACCGCAACTGCCACAAATCCATCCTGCACTCGATCATCATGACGGGGGCGGTGCCGGTGTTCCTCACACCCACGCGCAACCACTACGGGATCATCGGCCCGATTCCCGAGAGCGAGTTCAGCCGCGAGTCCATCGAGAAGAAGATCGCCGCGCACCCGCTGCTGCAGGGCGTGGACCCGAAGACGGTGCGGCCGAAGATCCTGACGGTGACGCAGAGCACCTACGACGGCGTGCTCTACAACACCGAGACGATCAAGTCCAAGCTCGACGGCTGGGTGGACACGCTGCACTTCGATGAGGCCTGGCTGCCACACGCCGCGTTCCACCGCTTCTACGGCACCTACCACGCCATGGGCAAGGTGCGGGCGCGTCCGCAGCAGGCCATGGTGTACAGCACGCAGTCCACCCACAAGCTGCTGGCCGGCATCAGCCAGGCCTCGCAGGTGCTGGTGCAGGAATCGCAGACCGTGCGCCTGGACCGCGACCTCTTCAACGAGGCCTACCTGATGCACACGTCCACCTCGCCGCAGTACGCCATCATCGCCTCGTGCGACGTGGCGGCGGCCATGATGGAGCCGCCCGGCGGCACGGCGCTCGTGGAAGAGAGCATCCGCGAGGCGCTGGATTTCCGCCGCGCCATGCGCAAGGTGGACGAGGACTACGGCAACGACTGGTGGTTCCAGGTCTGGGGCCCCGACCGCTTTGCCGAGGAGGGCATCGGCCAGCCGGACGACTGGATCCTGCGTGCCAACGACAAGTGGCATGGCTTCGGCAACCTGGCCACCGGCTTCAACATGCTGGACCCGATCAAGTCCACCGTGATTACACCGGGGCTCGACGTGTCGGGCCAGTTTTCCACGCACGGCATCCCGGCGGCGATCGTCACCAAGTACCTCGCCGAGCACGGCGTGGTGGTGGAGAAGACGGGCCTGTACTCGTTCTTCATCATGTTCACCATCGGCATCACCAAGGGCCGGTGGAACACCATGGTGACGGCCCTGCAGCAGTTCAAGGACGACTACGACCGCAACCAGCCGCTGTGGCGCGTGCTGCCCGAGTTCTGCGCGGCGCACCCGCGCTACGAGCGCATGGGGCTGAAGGACCTGTGCCAGGGCATCCACGAGATGTACGCGCAGGGCGACATCGCGCGACTGACGACCGAGATGTACCTGTCCGACCTGCACCCGGCCATGAAGCCGAGCGATGCCTTCGCCAACATCGCGCGCCGTCGCATCGAGCGGGTGGAGATCGACCGGCTGGAAGGGCGCATCACCACGTCACTGCTGACGCCGTACCCGCCGGGCATCCCGCTGCTGATTCCCGGCGAGCGCTTCAACCGCAAGATCGTCGACTACCTGCGCTTCACCAGGGAGTTCAACAAGGCCTTCCCCGGCTTCGACACCGACGTGCACGGCCTGGTGGCCGAAGAAGGCCCGCACGGCGAGCGCAAGTACTGCGTCGACTGCGTAAGGGATTGAACCGGCGCCTTTGGCAGCGCGCCGCAGGCGCCGCTGCACCCCAAGCGGCGTGCGCGGGACCGGCTCTGCCGGCCCGCTGCGCGAGCCCCCTCGGGGGGCAGCCCCCTGGCAAGGGGGCGTGGGGGCACCATCAGGCCGGGACTTCGCCCATCATCACCTGATTGAAGCCGCCGTCGACGTAGGTGATCTCGGCGGTGACGCCGCTGGCCAGGTCGGACAGCAGGAAGGCGGCGACGTTGCCCACGTCCTCGATCGTCACGTTGCGGCGCAGCGGGGCGTTCTTGGAGAAGGTCTCCAGCAGCTTGCCGAAGCCCTTGATGCCGGACGCCGCGAGCGTCTTGATCGGGCCGGCCGAGATGCCGTTGACGCGGATGCCGCGCGGGCCGAGGTTGGCGGCCAGGTAGCGCACGCTGGCCTCCAGCGAGGCCTTGGCCAGGCCCATGGTGTTGTAGGCCGGCACCGCACGCACGGCACCCAGGTAGCTCAGGGTGAGCAGCGCGGCGTGGTCGCGCAGGTGGGGCAGGGCGGCCTTGGCCATGGCGGGGAAGCTGTAGGCCGAGATCTCGTGCGCGATGCGGAAGTTCTCGCGGGTCAGGCCGTCGAGAAACTCGCCGGCGATGGCTTCGCGCGGCGCGAAGCCGATGGAATGCACGAAGCCGTCGAAGCCCTCGGGCCAGGCCGTCTTGAGATCGGCGAACAGGCGTTCGATGGCGGCGTCGTCGCCCACGTCACAATCGAACACGAGCTTGGAGTCGAACTCCGCGGCGAATTCGGTGATGCGGTCCTTGAACCGTTCCCCGACATAGCTGAAGGCCAGCTCGGCGCCCTCGCGGCGGCAGGCCTGGGCGATGCCGTAGGCGATCGAGCGGTTCGACAACAGGCCGGTGATCAGAAGGCGCTTGCCGGCAAGGAATCCCATGCAGTCTCCGTGGGTGGATGTTGGAACGGCGGCGATTCTCGCACTTCCCGAGCGGGCAACTTGCGGGCACGGGGCTTGCAAGATACAATCCGCGCTTCGCTAGGAATTGCGTGGCGAGCGCAGAAAACCTGAGTGACGCGCCGTCAGGCGCTGAGTGGGCGGATTCATCCAGCCCATTTTTTTTGCTCAAGTGTCGGCGGTGACGCGAAATTGTTGGCGATGGAAGCGGGCGATCGGCCCGCGTTGGGGAGCGGGCATCGGGCCCGCGTGTGAGCCTGAGCGGGCATGTGCCCGCCACCTTGAAGGATGACTGCCGCCTGATGAGCTGGAGCCAGGCCGTCGAAAAGACGGTGACCGGTTTGGGATACGAACTCGTCGATGTCGAGCGATCGGCAGGCGGGTTGCTGCGCGTCTACATCGACCGCGTGCCCGGCCATGTCTATCCCACCGGCGAACACGAGTTCGTCACGGTCGAAGACTGCGAGGCTGTCACACGCCAGCTGCAGTATGTGCTCGAGGTGGACAACGTCGACTACGCCCGGCTCGAGGTCTCCTCGCCGGGGCTAGACCGGCCGCTCAAGCGCGAGACGGACTATGCCCGCTTCGCTGGCCAGCAGGTGCAACTGACGTTGAAGCTGCCCTTCCAGGGGCGCAAGAAATTCCAGGGTGTGCTGCAGCCGGCCGAGGGTGGCGAAGGCTGGCAGCTCATCTTCCACGATGGCAAGGCCGAGCAGGTGCTGGGCTTCGCTTTCGATGAGGTTCGTGAGGCCCGGCTCGTGCCGGTGCTCGATTTCAAGGGCCGGCGCGGCAAGACCGCGCCGGCGCCAGCGCAACCCGCCGGTGAAACTGACGGAGGTCAACAACAATGAACCGTGAAATGCTGATGTTGGTGGACGCGATCTCGCGCGAGAAGAGCGTGGACCGCGAAGTGGTGTTCGGCGCCGTCGAGGCGGCGCTGGCCCAGGCCACCAAGAAGCTGCACGGCGGCGAAGTCGACATCCGCGTGTCGGTGGACCGCGAAACGGGCGAGTACGAGACCTTCCGCCGCTGGCTGGTCGTGCCCGACGCCGCCGGGCTGCAGAACCCGGATGCCGAAGAGATGCTGTCGGATGCGCTGGAGCGCATTCCCGACATCGAGGAGGGCGACTACATCGAGGAATCGATGGAATCGGTGCCCATCGGCCGCATCGGGGCGCAGGCCGCCAAGCAGGTGATCCTGCAGAAGATCCGCGACGCCGAGCGCGAGCAGTTGCTCAACGACTTCCTCTCGCGCGGCGAGAAGATCATGGTGGGCACGGTCAAGCGCCTGGACAAGGGCGACATCGTCGTCGAGTCCGGCCGGGTGGAAGGCCGCCTCAAGCGCAACGAGATGATCCCGAAGGAGAACCTGCGCACGGGCGACCGCGTGCGGGCCTTCATCACGGGCGTCGACACCGCCGCGCGCGGCCCGCAGATCATGCTCTCGCGTTCGGCCCCCGGCTTCATGGTGGAGCTGTTCGCCCAGGAGGTGCCCGAGATCGAGCAGGGCCTGCTGGAGATCAAGAGCTGCGCCCGTGACCCCGGCAGCCGCGCCAAGATCGCCGTGATCTCGCACGACAAGCGCGTCGACCCGATCGGCACCTGCGTGGGCGTGCGCGGCTCGCGCGTCACCGCGGTCACGAACGAGCTGGCCGGCGAGCGTGTGGACATCGTGCTGTGGTCGGAAGATCCGGCGCAGTTCGTGATCGGCGCGCTGGCGCCCGCGAACGTGCAGTCCATCGTGGTGGACGAAGAGAAGCACGCCATGGACGTGGTGGTCGACGAGGAGAACCTCGCCATCGCCATCGGCCGCGGCGGCCAGAACGTTCGCCTGGCGTCCGAGCTCACGGGCTGGCGCATCAACATCATGACGGCCGAGGAATCGGCGGCCAAGCAGGCCCAGGAGAGCGACTCCATCCGCAAGCTCTTCGTCGACAAGCTCGACGTGGACCAGGAAGTGGCCGACCTGCTGATCGACGAGGGCTTCACCAGCCTCGAGGAAGTGGCCTACGTGCCGCTGCAGGAGATGCTGGAGATCGAGGGCTTCGACGAGGACACCGTGTCCGAGCTGCGCAACCGCGCCAAGGACGCGCTGCTCACGATGGAGATCGCCCGCGAGGAGAAGGTCGAGGAGGTGTCGCAGGACCTGCGTGACCTCGACGGCCTGACCCCCGAACTCATCGCCAAACTCGCCGATGGCGGCGTGCACACCCGAGACGACCTGGCCGATCTGGCCGTCGATGAACTCGTCGAGATGACCGGCGTGGAAGACGCGCAGGCCAAGGCGCTGATCATGAAGGCGCGCGAGCACTGGTTCAACGCCTGAACGTCCCGTCCCCCCCGAACCAGCGCCCACGACCCGGCATCAAGATCAAGGAACATCCCACATGGCAGTGACTACCGTCGCCCAACTCGCCTCGGAGCTGAATCGCCCTGCGGCGACGCTGCTCGAGCAGCTGCAGTCGGCCGGCGTCGCCAAGAAATCGCCGGACGACGCGCTGACCGAGTCGGACAAGGAACGTCTGCTCGACTACCTGCGCAACGCCCACGGCACGGCCGGCGGGGACCGCAAGAAGATCACGCTCACCCGCAAGTCGACGAGCGAGATCAAGCAGGCGGACGCCTCGGGCAAGGCCCGCACGATCCAGGTCGAGGTGCGCAAGAAGCGTGTCTTCGTCAAGCGTGACGATGCGCCCGGTGCCGCCCCCCAGGAAGAGGTGCAGCCGTCCGCCCAGGCCCTCGAGGAGGCCGAACTGGCCCGACGCGAGGAAGAGGCCCGCCGCCAGGCCGAGCTGATCCGCCAGCAGGAGGAGGAGCTCGCCGAGAAGCGCCGCCAGCGCGAGGAGCGCGAGCGCGCCGAGCGCGAGGCCGCCGAGAAGGCCGCTGCCGAGAGGGCCGCGGCCGAGAAGGCTGCTGCCGAGAAGGCCGCCGCCGAGGCCGCGGCGCAGGCGCAAGCCGCGCTGGCCAAGGCGGCTGCGCAGCCGGCCGCGGCCGAAGCGCCTGCCCCGGCCGCCGCACCTGCATCCACGCCGGCCCCGGCGCCGGCGCCGGCAGCACCTGTCAAGCCCGCGATCCGCGTGGTGAAGGCGGCCGATGCCGACGCCGACGACAAGCAGCGCCTGGCCGACCTGGAGCGCCGCCGCAAGGCCGCCGAGGCCGAAGCCGCGGCCATCCGCGACATGATGGCCCGCAAGAACAAGGTCATGGTCGCCAAGAAGCCCGAAGAGCCCAAGCCGGCAGAAGCGGCGAAGGAAGGCATCAAGGGCACGATCCACAAGGCCAAGACCGCGCCGGGTGCCACGACGGCCACGACGGCCACCGCCGCCAAGCCGGGCGACAAGAAGTCGGTCAAGTCCGAGAAGCTGTCGTCGAGCTGGGCGGATGACGCCAAGAAGCGCGGCGCCGCGGCCAAGGGCCGCCCGGACACCTCCGCCGGCCGGCCGGGCTGGCGTGCGCCGCGCGGCGGCCGCCGGGGCGACAGCCGTGATGGCGACCGCGGCAGCAACTTCCAGGCGCCCACCGAGCCGGTGGTGCAGGAGGTGCACATTCCCGAGACCATCTCCGTGGCCGACCTGGCCCACAAGATGTCGGTGAAGGCCTCCGAGGTCATCAAGCAGATGATGAAGCTGGGGCAGATGGTCACCATCAACCAGCAGCTGGACCAGGAAACGGCCATGATCGTGGTCGAGGAAATGGGCCACATGGCGCTCGCCGCCAAGCTGGACGACCCCGAGGCGTTCTCCGAGGAAGAAGAGGCCGCCGCCACCACGGGCGAGCTGCTGGCGCGTGCGCCGGTGGTCACCGTGATGGGCCACGTCGACCACGGCAAGACCTCGCTGCTGGACTACATCCGCCGCAGCCGGGTGGCCGCGGGCGAGGCCGGCGGCATCACGCAGCACATCGGCGCGTACCACGTCGAGACGCCGCGCGGCATGATCACCTTCCTGGACACCCCGGGCCACGCGGCCTTCACGGCCATGCGTGCCCGCGGTGCCAAGGCGACCGACATCGTCATCCTGGTGGTGGCGGCCGACGACGGCGTGATGCCGCAGACCAAGGAAGCCATCCACCATGCCAAGGCGGCGGGCGTGCCCATCGTCGTGGCCATGACCAAGATCGACAAGCCCGACGCCAACGGCGAGCGGCTCAAGAGCGAGCTGGTGGCCGAGCAGGTGGTGCCTGAGGAGTTCGGCGGCGATTCGCCGTTCGTCGGCGTGTCGTCCAAGACGGGCCAGGGCATCGACGACCTGCTCGAGCAGGTGCTGCTGCAGGCCGAGGTGCTGGAGCTGAAGGCGCCGACGGAAGCGATGGCCAAGGGCATCGTCATCGAAGCGCGCCTGGACAAGGGCCGCGGCCCGGTGGCGACCGTGCTGGTGCAGTCCGGCACGCTCAAGCGCGGTGACGTGGTGCTGGCCGGTGCCAGCTACGGCCGCGTGCGCGCCATGCTGGACGAAGACGGCCGCAACACGGCCGAGGCCGGCCCCTCCATCCCGGTGGAGATCCAGGGCCTGACCGAGGTGCCACAGGCGGGCGACGACTTCATGGTGCTGGGCGACGAGCGCCGTGCGCGCGAGATCGCCACCTTCCGCCAGGGCAAGTACCGCGACGTGAAGCTGGCCAAGCAGCAGGCCGCCAAGCTCGAGAGCATGTTCGACAACATGGGCGAGGGCCAGGCCCAGACCCTGCCGTTGATCATCAAGGCCGACGTGCAGGGCTCGCAGGAAGCGCTGGCCAGCTCGCTGCTCAAGCTGTCGACCGACGAGGTCAAGGTGCAGATCGTGCACGCGGCGGTCGGCGGCATCAGCGAGTCCGACGTCAACCTGGCGATCGCCTCCAAGGCCATCATCATCGGCTTCAACACGCGTGCCGAAGCCGGCGCGCGCAAGCTGGCCGAGAACAGCGGCGTCGACATCCGCTACTACAACATCATCTACGACGCCGTGGATGAGGTGAAGGCGGCGATGGGCGGCATGCTGGCCCCCGAGCAGAAGGAAGAGGCGCTGGGCACGGCGGAGATCCGCAAGGTGTTCGTGGCCTCCAAGATCGGCACGGTGGCGGGCTCGATGGTCACCTCCGGCATGGTGCGCCGCGGCGCGAAGTTCCGCCTGCTGCGCGACAACATCGTCATCTACACGGGCGAGGTCGAATCCGTCCGCCGCGAGAAGGACGATGTCCGCGAGGTCAAGGAAGGCTTCGAGTGCGGTATCAAGCTCAGGAACTACAACGACATCGCCGAAGGCGACCAGCTGGAGTTCTACGAGGTCAAGGAAATCGCCCGAACCCTCTGAGCCCCACCGCTCCCTGACGGAGCCCCGCCCTGGCGGGGTTTCGTTCTTTTGGAGGCGAACGCCATGCGACACAAGAAGAGCATTCCCAACCGCAGCCACCGGGTGGCCGACCAGATCCAGCGCGACGTGGCCGAGCTGATCCGCGACCTGAAGGACCCGCGCATCGGCATGGTGACGATCAACGCCGTCGAGGTGACGCCCGACTATGCGCACGCCACCGTGTTCTTCTCGCTGCTGGTCGGCGAGCCGGCCGAGTGCGAGCTGGCCCTGAACGAGGCGGCGGGCTTCCTGCGCAACGGTCTGTTCAAGCGCCTGGCGATCCACACCGTGCCCACGCTGCATTTCCGCTTCGACAAGACCACCGAGCGGGCCGCCGACCTGAACGCCCTGATCCAGCGCGCCAACGCGTCTCGCGCCAAGGACGACTGAGCATGACGACAAGCGACCCCGTGGTGGGCTCTACGGCGGGCCGCACGCGGCTGCCCCGCCGGCCCGTGCACGGGGTGCTGCTGCTCGACAAGCCGGTGGGCCTGTCCAGCAACGACGCGATGCTGCGCGTGCGCCGCCTGTTCCGCGCCGAGAAGGCCGGCCACACCGGCACGCTCGATCCCCTGGCGTCGGGCCTGCTCCCCATCTGCCTGGGCGCGGCGACGAAGTTCGCGCAGGTCAGCCTGGACGCGGACAAGCGCTACACGGCCGTGCTGCGTCTCGGCCAGCGCACGGTGGGCGGTGACCGCGAAGGGGCGGTCATCGATGAGCGCCCCGTGCAGGTGACGCCCGCCTCGCTCGCCGCCGCCTGTGCGGCATTCACCGGCCCCATCGACCAGGTGCCGCCCATGCATTCCGCCCTCAAGAAAGACGGCAAGGCGCTGTACGAGTACGCGCGCGCCGGCGTCGAGGTCGAGCGCCCCGCGCGGCGGGTGACGATTCATGCCATCGACATCCTGGGGTGGGACGATGCGGCGCTGGAGCTCACCGTCGACGTGTGCTGCAGCAAGGGCACCTACATCCGCGTGCTGGCCGAGGACATTGGCGAGCGCCTGGGCTGCGGCGCCCACCTGGCTGGCCTGCGCCGCACGGCCACCGGGCCGTTGACGTTGGACGGGGCCATCTCGCTGGACGCACTGGCGGCGCTCGACGAACCCGCCCGTGACGCGCTGCTGCACCCCCCGGACCGGCTGCTGGCCGACTGGCCGTCGCTGCGGCTGGCCGAGAGCGAAGCGGCACGCTTTCTCTCCGGCTTGCGCAGACGGGTCCAGGAAGCTGACCAACCGGCCGTGCGCGTGTACGGCCCCGAACCGGCTGCCTTCCTCGGCAGCGCCCACATCACCGCTGGCGAACTGATCGCCGACCGCCTGCTCAGCCCGTTGGAAGTGCAGGCCCTGCTGAAAGAGACCCCATGAGCCGCCAGATCCGCAACATCGCCATCATCGCCCACGTCGACCACGGCAAGACCACGCTGGTCGACCAGCTCCTGCGCCAGAGCGGCACCTTCCGCGGGAACGAGAAGGTCGCCGAGCGGGTGATGGACAGCAACGACATCGAGAAGGAACGGGGCATCACCATCCTGGCCAAGAACTGCGCGGTCAGCTGGCAGGACACCCACATCAACATCGTGGACACCCCGGGCCACGCGGACTTCGGCGGTGAGGTCGAGCGCGCGCTGTCCATGGTCGACGGCGTGGTGCTGCTCATCGACGCGCAGGAAGGCCCGATGCCGCAGACCCGCTTCGTGACCAAGAAGGCGCTGGCCCTGGGTCTGAAGCCCATCGTCGTCGTCAACAAGGTCGACAAGCCCGGCGCCCGCTGCGACTACGTGATCAACGCGGCCTTCGAGCTGTTCGACAAGCTGGGCGCCACGGACGAGCAGCTGGACTTCCCGGTGGTCTACGCCTCCGGCCTGAACGGCTGGGCCTCGCTGGACGAGGGCCCCGCGGGCGAAGCCTGGGGTACCGACATGACGCCGCTGTTCGACACCGTGCTGCGCCACGTGCCGGTGCACCAGGGCGATCCGGCTGCGCCGCTGCAGCTGCAGATCTCCTCGCTCGACTACTCCACCTATGTGGGCCGCATCGGCGTGGGCCGCGTCAACGCGGGCACGCTCAAGCCGGCGATGGACGTGCTGGTGATGGAGGGCCCCGAGGGCCGCAGCTTCAAGGGCCGCATCAACCAGGTGCTGAAGTTCGAGGGCCTGGAGCGCGTGCAGGCCACCGAGGCCGGCCCGGGCGACATCGTGCTCATCAACGGCATCGAGGACATCGGCATCGGCGTCACGATCACCGATCCGTTGGATCCGCAGCCGTTGCCCATGCTGAAGATCGACGAGCCGACGCTCACGATGAACTTCTGCGTGAATACCAGTCCCCTGGCGGGCCGCGAGGGCAAGTTCGTCACCAGCCGCCAGATCTGGGACCGCCTGCAGAAGGAGCTCCAGAGCAACGTCGCGCTGCGCGTGAAGGAAACCGACGAGGACGGCATCTTCGAGGTCTCCGGCCGCGGTGAACTGCACCTGACCATCCTGCTGGAAAACATGCGCCGCGAGGGCTACGAGCTGGCCGTGTCCAAGCCGCGTGTGGTGTTCCGTGAGATCGACGGTGAGAAGTGCGAGCCGATCGAGCTGGTCACGGCCGACGTCGAGGACACGCACCAGGGCGGCGTGATGCAGGCGCTGGGTGAGCGCAAGGGCGAGCTGGTCAACATGGAGACCGATGGCAACGGCCGCGTGCGCCTGGAGTACCGCATTCCGGCCCGCGGCCTCATCGGCTTCTCCAACGAATTCATGAACCTGACCCGCGGCACCGGCCTGATCAGCAACATCTTCGACAGCTACGAGCCCTACAAGGGCGAGATCGGCAGCCGCAAGAACGGCGTGCTGATCAGCATGGACGACGGCGAGATCTTCACCTACGCGCTGGGCAAGCTGGACGACCGCGGCCGCATGTTCGTCAAGGCGGGCGACCCGGTGTACGAGGGCATGATCATCGGCATCCACAGCCGGGACAACGACCTGGTCGTCAACGCCACCCGCACCAAGCAGCTGACCAACTTCCGCGTCAGCGGCAAGGAAGACGCGATCAAGATCACGCCGCCCATCGACCTGACGCTGGAGTACGGCGTCGAGTTCATCGCCGACGACGAGCTGGTCGAGATCACGCCCAAGAGCATCCGCCTGCGCAAGCGCTTCCTGAAGGAGCACGACCGCAAGCGCGCGTCCCGCGAAGCGGCATGACGCCCGCGGGCGGCGCGTTGACGCACCGCCGCGCGGTGGCGGTGATGGTGGTGGTGACCCTGCTGTGGAGCACGGCCGGCGTGGTCACGCGCCAGCTCGAGGCGGCCCGGTCCTTCGAGGTCACCTTCTGGCGCAGCCTGTTCAATGCGATCGGGCTGCTGGCCATCCTGCTGGCGCTGCGGGGGCCCGCAGCCCTCGTCACCCGGGTGCGCCAGGGCGGCTGGCCGCTGTGGCTGTCGGCCGTGTGCTGGAGCGTGATGTTCACCGCCTTCATGGTGGCGATCACGCTCACCACCGTGGCCAACGTGCTGGTGGTCATGGCCACCGCGCCGCTGTTCACGGCGCTGCTGTCGCGCTTCCTGCTCGGGCACCGGCTGCCTGCGCGCACCTGGACGGCCATCCTCGTGGCGGGCGCGGGCATCGCGTGGATGTACGGCGCCGAGATCAGCGGCGCCGAGCCGCGCCACCTGCTGGGCACGGCCATCGCGCTCGGCGTGCCCACGGCCGCGGCCATCAACTGGACGCTGATCCAGCATGCGTCACGGCGCGCGCGGCCGGGCGGGGCGACTGACGACATGCTGCCGGCGCTGCTGCTGGGCGCGTTGCTGTCGGCGGCCGTCACGCTCCCCCTGGCCTGGCCGCTGCAGGCCTCTGCGGGCGACGTGGCCTGGCTGGCCGGGCTGGGCGTGTTCCAGCTCGCCGTGCCCTGCGTCATGGCCGTGACCGCGGCGCGCACGCTGGCTGCGCCCGAGGTGGCCCTGCTGGCGCTGCTGGAGGTGCTGTTCGGCGTGGCATCGGCGTGGCTCTGGGCCGGTGAACAGCCGGCCCCCTCGGTGCTGGCCGGCGGCGCCCTGGTGCTCGGCGCGCTGGCCACCAATGAACTGTTGGCGCTGCGCCGTCCGGCCACCGCCTGAGCTTTCCCTGTTGACGACCCACGACATGTCGCACGCCCACACCCCCTCCGCAGAGTCCCACGTGCTGGCCGATCGCCGCGGCCGCCTGGGTGTCATCACGCTGAACCGCGCCGCCGCGCTGAATGCGCTGTCGTTGGGCATGGTGCGCGAGATCACGCGCCTGCTGCAGCACTGGGCGAACGACGACTCGGTGGACGCGGTCTTCATCCGCGGCGCGGGTCGCGCGGGCAAGGCGCCGGCCTTCTGCGCGGGCGGCGACATTCGCTTCTTCCACCAGGCCGCGCTCGCGGGCGACCCGCGGCTGGAGGACTTCTTCACCGAGGAGTACGCGCTCAACCACCTCATCCATGCCTACCCCAAGCCCTACATCGCCTGGATGGACGGCATCTGCATGGGCGGCGGCATGGGGATCACGCAGGGGGCCTCCCACCGGGTCGTCACCGAGCACAGCAAGCTCGCCATGCCCGAGACGCACATCGGCCTGTTCCCCGATGTGGGCGGCGGCTGGTTTCTCTCGCGCTGCGAGGGGCGCCTGGGTGAATACCTGGCGCTCACCGGGCAGGTGCTGGGCGCCGCCGACGCCCTGGCGGCGGGGCTGGCGGACATCGCCTTGCCCGCCGCCAGCCTGGCCATCGTGCTGGACGAACTGACCGCCGCACCGCGCCTGACCCCGCAGCGTGTGGGCGACCTGCTGCGCCGCCACGCCCTGGCCGACGCCGGTGCGGCCACCGTCGCGGCGCACCGGGACGACATCGACCGCCATTTCAGCCAGGCGGACATGCCCGCCATCGAGCGCTCGCTGCAGGCTGCCGCCGACGCCGGCAGCGACTGGGCCCGCCGCGCGCTGGACACGCTGCACCACCAGTCACCCCTGATGTGTGCCGTGACGCTGGAACAGGTGCGCCGGGCCCGCAGCATGTCGCTCGCCGATGACCTGCGGATGGAGCGTGACCTCGTGCGCCACTGCTTCCACCTGCGGCCCGGCACGGCCAGCGAAACGGTGGAAGGCATCCGCGCCTTGGCGGTGGACAAGGACCACACGCCGCGCTGGAACCCGGCGCGCGTGAGCGATGTGGACCCCGCCATGGTGGCCGCCTTCTTCACCAGCCCGTGGCCTGCCACGGCGCATCCGCTGGCGCACCTGCGCTGATTTCCCGCCGTCGTCCGCCCCCGCCGCCTGCGTGCCTGCCGTGTCCGCTGCCGAGCCGCCCCTGTCGCCCTGGCGCCTGAGCGTCGCGCCCATGCTCGACTGGACGGACCGGCACTGCCGCTATTTCCACCGGCAGATCACACGGCGCGCGCGGCTGTACACCGAGATGGTGACCACCGGCGCGCTGCGCCATGGTGACCAGGCGCGCCACCTCGACTTCGACCCGGCAGAGCACCCGCTGGCACTGCAGGTGGGCGGCAGCGAGCCGGCCGAACTCGCGTATGCCGCCACGCTGGCCCGCCGCTGGGGCTACGACGAGATCAACCTTAACTGCGGCTGCCCGAGCGAGCGGGTGCAGCGCGGCGCGTTCGGCGCCTGCCTCATGCACGAGCCGGCGCTGGTGGCCGATGGCGTGAAGGCCATGTGCGACGTGGCCGACGGCATGCCGGTGACGGTGAAGCACCGCATCGGCATCGACCGGGAAGAGAGCTACGGCTTCGTGCGCGACTTCGTCGGCACGGTGGCCGATGCCGGCTGCAGCGTGTTCATCGTGCATGCCCGCAACGCCTGGCTCCAGGGGTTGTCGCCCAAGGAGAACCGGGAGATTCCGCCGCTGCGCTACGACACGGTCTACCGGCTGAAGTCCGATTTCCCGGCGCTGACCATCGTGCTCAATGGTGGCGTGCGCACGGCGCAGGAGATCGAGGCGCACCTGGTGCATGTGGACGGTGTCATGGTCGGCCGCGAGGCCTACCACAACCCCTGGTGCATGGCGGATTGGGACAGCCGGTTCCTGGGTGCGCAGGGCGACGTTCCGCCCGACCGCGACGCGGTGGAGGCGGCCATGGTGGCCTACATGGCCGGTCCGGCGCACGGGGTGCGCTGGTCGCACGTGGCCCGCCACATGCTGGGGCTGCGACACGGGCAGGCCGGTGCACGGCGGTGGCGTCAGGTGTGGTCGGACCACCGCCTCGCGGCGGAGACGCCGGCCGCGGTGGCCGCGCAGGCTGGTCGCGCACGGACGGAAGCGTAGGCGGTTTTGCCACAGCGGGGCTGCGCTGCGGCCAGCTAGGGATGGGCTGCGCGGCCGGCGAGCGCTTTACTTCCCCTCACATTCACGAGGGAGAACACATGCACCGTCCCATTTCGCTGCCCCGCCTGATTGGCGCCTTGGCATTGGCCGCCACGCCGTGGCTGTCGGCCCACGCCGCGCCGCCCACCTACCGCGTGGTGGAGTCGCCCTTCTTCGGCTACCCCGGCGATACGCAGATCTCCACTGCGGCCGTGGGCATCAACCGCCAGGGCGGGGTGCTGATGCAGCACAACAGTGCCTGGGGCAGCGGGCCCTTCTTGTGCGACCGCCAAGGCGCCTGTGAGGCGGTGCCCGCGCTGTTCGTGCCGCACCGGTCCAGCATGTCGGGGCACGGCATCAACAACGCCGGCCACGTGGCCGCCACGTCGCCCGACGTCGCGTACAGCACCCACGCCATCCTCTGGCGCGGGGAGGGTGCGCCGGAGCGCATCTACGGCCTGGCCGACGACTACTGCGGCGGCTGTGACAACGACAGCCACGCCGCCGCCCTGAACAACCACGACCAGGTGGTCGGCACGGCGTGGGGCGGCGACGGGCGTGCGCGCGCCTTCCTCTGGAAGGACGGCACGACGCATGAGCTGGGCACACTGGGCGGCGGGCAGAGCGCCGCGTGGGGCATCAACGACCATGGCCATGTGGTCGGCTCGGCCGCCAATGCCGCCGGCGTCATGCGCGCCTTCCTGTACCGGGGCGGCCGCATGCAGGACATCGGCACGCTGGGCGGGGATGCCGCGGAGGCGTACGCCATCAACGACCTGGGCGAGGTGGTGGGGCTGGCCCAGACCGCCGATGGCAGCTGGAGCGGATTCCGTTACAGCCGCAGCGCGGGCATGCGGCCCCTGCCCGGCGTGGGCTCGGGCAGTGCCGGCCGCGCGGTGGCCATCAACAAGGCGGGGCAGGCCGTGGGCGGCGCGGTGGCGGCGGACGGCACGGCCTACGCCTACTACCACGACGCGGACGGCCCTGTGGACCTGAACACGCGCATCCACGGCCAGGCCGCGCGTCGCTGGCACATCGTGCAAGCCTATGCGATCAATGAACGTGGCGACATCGCTGCGCAGGCCGTCGGCCGGGCCGATGGCCTGCGGCGCGCGGTGGTGTTGAAGGTGCGCGCGCCGGCCGAGGCGTCGGTCAGCCCGGCTGGCCGCTGACCGGCCAGAGACTGCGCGCCGTGCGACAGGCGCTGCTGTCCCAGCCTTCGCTGCAGCGCGTGCGCACCGTGCCGCACATGGCCTCGCCGGCAGCACGGATCTCGTCGTAGGCGCGGGCGTCGATGACGCCTGTGCCGGCCACGAACACCTGCGTGCTGGCCGGTGCCGGGGTGGCGGCGGAGCCGCCGGTGTCCCGCGTCACGCCGCACACGTCCTGCACCATCGCCTGCACGCAGCGTCCGACCAGGGCGTCCACTTGCGTCTCGGTCGCTGGCGCGGCGGCCACGGCCAGACTGGCTGGGGCATCGGCAGCGGCCGGTTGGCAGCCGCCTGCCAGCAGGGCCAGGGCGCCCGCCAGCAGGCCGGCCACCAGCCGCGGCGCGCCGCGAGGGCAGGGTGCGCGCCGGCTCACTTCAGCCCCAGCCGCTCGATGCGGTCCAGGCAGGCATCGAGGCTGCCAGCCCCCGTGCAGGTGTCCTTCGGGTACACCACCGCCGAGTAGACGCGGTAGAGATCCTCGTCGCTGTTGGTCTTCATGCCGTCCAGGCCAGGGAAGGGCATGTTGCCCACGTGCTTGAACCACACCCGGTTGTTGGCCTTGTCCTGCCAGAACTTGTCGCCGTTGCCGGATTGCACCGCGGCGAGGCTCGACGCCGGGGTGAGCGGGCGGACGTTGGTGCGCTTGAGGTAGTTGGGGTCGAAGCTTCCCTGCTCGCGGTCCCACTGCGAGCCGGCCACCGTGTAGGCCGACGCGGTCAGCCGGCCATCGAAGGACACGGCCATCAGCACGGTGTCGCTCGGGGTGGCGGCATTGGTGATGTTCAAGGCCAGCCACTTGGCCGGGCCCCACCCCGGAAAGCTCAGCGCGTAGCGGCCGCCACTGAGCGCGGCGAAGTGCCGCATGTGCCCCAGCTTCCAGGAACAGTAGTTGCCGGAAGGCGGGGTGACCCCCGGCGTGCATGCGTAGCGCTGGGCAACCTCAGGTTTGACATAGTGGTTGTAGCCGTTCTCCACCCGCCACGTCGCGATCTCGTTGCCGTTGTTGTCCTGCCGCGAGGCATGGATGGCCGCGGCGAACTCGAAGCGCGAAGGGTCGAAGTCGGTCTGGATCGATTCCACGCCGTGGTATTGCCCCTGGCAGGTCTTGCCGTTGCGGCCCGCCGGTCGCGCGTCCTGGCAGTTGGCGCCGATGGTCAGGAACGGGGTGTCCGGTACGGTGTACCAGTTCTTGGGGCCCCAGAAGCCCTCGGTGTCCCACACCGCGCCCGCCAGGGCCCAGTTCTCGCTGGGCAGGTGGTTGTCCGCCAGGCCCGGCTGAAGGTTGCGGTAGCCCGCCGCCCCCGAGATGATGCGGTTGCTGCGGTTGCGCGCCTTGCCGCGTTCGACCGCGGCCGTGTAGTAGTCCTCCGCGCTGAAGGCGCCGCTGGTCTTGCCGTCGACGAACGGGAAGTTGATGAACGTGTTCGCGATCACCGAGACCATGGAGTGATAGGTGGCCAGGCCAGCCGGCAGGTCGGCGCCTGCCGGGTACTTGTTGGCTTCATGGTTCAGGCTGGTGCCCACCATCAGGCCGCGCTGGATCGTGCCGTTCATCGCCGCGCCGCCGAAGGCCAGGCCCACGTTGTCGGCGACCGCCCATTCCAGGTAATCGGGGTCGGTGACACGGTTGCGGTAAGCGCCATCGTTGTTCTTGAAGCTGGTGGTGCGCTTGACCGTCAGCCGCAGCTGGTCGTTGGGGCAGAAGTCGTAGGGGTTGCCGCCGCCGTCCAGGCAGGGCTTGCCATTGCGCATGGGCACATAGCGTTGCGAGGCCAGCGTGCCCAGGGTGGCTTCCGGGTTGGACACGTTGTCGTCCACCGGCACCCACTCGAGCAGCATGCCCGGGCCGCGCGAGGTGTGCACGGTGTTGTTCTCGACCTGGGCCAGCGGGGTGTAGCGCGGCCAGGTGTTCACCTTGCGCGACAGGCCCAGCGGCCGCAGCGGATACGACAGCCAGATGCCGTTGCCGTGCGCATCGCCGGCGTGGTTGTTCACGACGACGTTGTCGGGGTTGGTCATCCAGAAGCCCGACGGACCGCCCTGGTAGGGCTCGCCCTCGTGGATCTTCATCAGGTGCCGCTCCTGCGGCATGCGCATCTTCAGCGCCAGGTTGCCGTCGAACACGTTGCGCCGCTCCACCGCGTCTTCGAGGAAGAAGGCGTGGCCCTTGATGTCGTAGCAGATGTTGTTCTGCACGGAGACACCGTTGGTCGCGTGCAGCACGACGCAGCGGTTGCTGGAGTTCCAGATGGCGCTGTTGCGCACGTAGTGGTTGGTCGTGTCGCCCAGGAACGCGCCAGTGCCCGGGTCGTAGCTCAGCAGGTGCCAGTGCAGCGGGTAGCGGCCGAGCTGGCCGGCCTGGCCGGCGCGGCGGAACTCCACGCCGTCGATCTGCACCGTGGACTTCAGCCCCATGACCATGACGTGGGCCCCGTGGCCCTGATTGCGCCACGCGTCGTCATCGGCGCCCTGGATCACGATGCGGCGGCTCAGGTTGCCCACGGCGGCGCGCTCATCGAGCTGCATGGGTGCCGGGGTGGCGGGCGGGCGGTAGGCGGTGTCCTGGGTCAGCGACAGGCCGGTGTCCGTGGGGTACTGCAGGCGCCCCCAGTGGAACTTCGACAGGCCGCTGCCCAGCGTGACGCTGCTGCCCGACACCGTGCTCACCGTGCGCAGCTCCGTCTCGCTGACGCCGTAGTGGTCGGTCGGGGCCACGATGACCTGGTCACCGGCCTTCCAGTTCACGCTTTGCTTCAGGGTGAGCTGGCGCGCACCGGCGGCCGCGTGGGCGTTGAGCTTGGTCCACGCCGGTTGCGGCGCCGCTCCGTACAGCAGCAGCTTGCCGCCCACCACCCGCAGCCCGCGCGAGACGCCATCGTTGCTGCCCTTGGGTGCCCCGGTGAGCGTGATGGTGGCGCGGCGGGTGAAGGGTGCGGTGCCGCTGCCCGCCTGCAGCAGGCCGGCGACCGTGATGGCCCCGGACGTCAGGGACACGTCCTTGTCGGCGAACCGCAGGCTGCCATCGATGCGCAGATCGGCCAGCCGCTTGGTGTCGGTATCGAGCACGATGGTCTTGCCGGCGGGGATGACGACCGTGGCGCCGTCACCCGGCACGCGGCCGCCCCAGGTGGCCGGGTCGGACCAGTTGCTGGTGGCCTCCGGCAGCGGCGTGTCCGGCAGCGGCGCGGGTGGAGGAGGGGGGACACCGCCGTTGTCGTCCGGCGCCGGCGGCGGAGCCGGTGTGGGGGCAGGGACGGGGGCCGGTGCAGGGGCAGGGCCGGAACCGGAATCGTTCCCGTTGTCGGATTGGATCGGGGGTGGGGTGACCGGATCGGCACCGCCGCCACCGCCGCATGAAGCAAGCAGGATGGAAAAGGCGGCAGCAATGAAGTGAAGTGAGGCGGGCGGCGGCAGAAGTCGGTCGCAGGTCATGGGCAGTGCAAGAGGGTCCACAGCAAGAGGCGGGCGGATCCTACGGCACGCCTGTGTGACAAATTCCGCAAATGACCAAGCCGGACCACCCGTTATTCAGGGTATACGCGGGCACGCGCATTGCCGGTGTGTCCGCTGGGCCAGGTGGCCAGCAACAGTCCGGCCAGTGCCAGCCCCAGCGCGGCGGCTTGGGCCGGCGTGATGACTTCGTCAAGGAAGACCACGCCGACGGCCGTCGCAGCGAGCGGCAGCATCACGCTGAAGACGCCCGCCTGGGGCGCGGGAACCTCCTGCAGGCCGCGCATCCACAGCCACACTGTGATCACACTCGCGGCGAGCGCGTAGAAGACGAGCAAGGCCCAGTGCTCGCCACGCACGCTGGTGAAATCGAAGTGCACGGCCTGCCACACGCCCCACGGCGTGACCAACACCAGACCCCAAAGATTGATCAAGGCGCTGATGCGCCGAGGCGACACATTGGCCGTCAGTTTCTTGCCGATCACCACGTACGCGGCCTCGCAGAACACCGCGGCCACCAGCAGCGCGTAGCCCCACCATGGCCCCGCGTCGGGTGCGGCGGAGCCACCCGCGGCGGCGTGTCCGAACGACAAGGAGGCGACGCCGGCCACGGCACAAACGATACCGGCGCTCACACGGCGTGAAATCGATTCACGCAGGAACAGCCGCGACAGCAGGGCCACAGCGGCCGGAATACACGCCATGACGACGCCTGCGGCCACTGCCGAGGTGGCGGCGACCCCAAAAAGCATGCACACAGAAAACAAAAAGTTACCGAGGAAACTTTCCCAGAACAGAAGAACACGTTCGTGGGACGCCAGCGGCGCCTCGTCGGGCTGTCGTCGCACCCACCCGAGCATCGCGACGGCCGCAATGCCGAAGCGCAGCCAGGCCAACAGGAACACGGGAAAGATGGCGACGAGGCTGCGCGACAGGCCGACGTAGCTGCCGACCAGTGCCATGCTGGCGGCCAGGCAGCCGTAGGCGAGCCAAGGGGTGCGCGGGGGAGGGCGCACCGTTCAGAAGGCGGCGCCGTAGCGCTGCAGTTCCCAGGCGCTCACATGCCGGGCGAATTCGATCCACTCCATCCGCTTCAGGCGCAGGAACTCGCTGGCCAGCGTGTCGCCGAGGGCGTGGCAGATCACCGGGTCCGCCTCCAGGGCGTCGAGCGCTTCATCGAGCGATTGAGGAAGCAGCGCATGCCCGGCCGCCTGCACCGCGGCGGGGGGCAGCCGGAAGAGGTCGTCCTGACAGTCGGGCCCGGGGTCGAGTTGCCGGTCGATGCCGTCCAGGCCGGCGGCGATGAGCCCGGCCGTGGCCAGGTACGGGTTCGCGCTGGCGTCGGGCAGGCGCCATTCGAAGCGTCCGGGCAGGGTGCGCAGCGTGGCGGTGCGGTTGTTGGGACCGTGGGCCACGTAGGCCGGCGCCCAGGAGGTGCCCGAGAGCGATTCGCCCACCACGAGCCGCTTGTAGCTGTTCACCGTGGGGGCGGCGAGCGCACACAGGGCAGGGGAGTGGGCCAGCACCCCGGCCAGGAACTGGCGTCCCACCGTCGACAGGCAGCCCGCGTCGCGCGATGCCGGGGCGGTGACGCACTGGCCGTCCTCATCCCAGAGCGAAACGTGGAAGTGCAGGCCGCTGCCCGGCTGGTTGGCGAAGGGCTTGGGCATCATCGAGAAGACCATGCCGTGCCGCTCGGCCAGCGCGTGGGCGGCGAGCTTGAACAGCATCAGGTGGTCGGCACTCGCCAGCGCGTCGTCGAAGGCGAAGTTCACCTCGTACTGGCCATGCGCGTCCTCGTGGTCGAGCTGCAGGACATCCAGGCCGCAGCGCTCCAGGGCTTCGTGCAGCTCGCGAAGAAACGCGGCCTGGCGCGGCAGCGACTTGAGGTCGTACGAGGGCTTGTCCAGGCGGTCGGCATCGTCGGCAGGCAGCAGGGTGCCCCCGTCGCCACGCCGCAGCAGGAAGAACTCCGGCTCGATGCCGGTCTTCAGCGCCCAGCCGCGCTCGGCCAGGCGGGCCGTGGCGCGTTGCAGCACCTGGCGCGGGCAGGCATCGAAGGGCTGGCCGTCCACGAAACCGCTGCACACCGCGCGGGCGTAGCCGGGCATCCACGGCATGGGCTGGATGCGTGCGGCGTCCGCCCGGGCGTAGTACTCGGCACGCGGGCCGGTGCGTGGCAGGCCGGTGCCCCAGATGGACGGGCCGGCAAAACCCGCCCCCGTCTCGAGCAACTCGCCCAGCTTGGCCAAGGGCACGTACTTGCCCTTGGCCACGCCGTGCATGTCGGTGAACTGGGCGAGCACGGTGTGCACGCCCTGCGCGGCCAGGCGCTGCTGCAGTTCGGTGGGGTCAGTCAATGCGGATCCAGGTGGTCTTCAGCTCGGTGTACTTGTCGAAGGCGTGCAGCGACTTGTCCCGGCCGTTGCCGCTTTGCTTGTAGCCGCCGAAGGGGACGGTGATGTCGTCCTCGTCGTACTGGTTCACATGCACCGTGCCCGCACGCAGGGCGCGCGCCACGCGGTGCGCGCGGTTGATGTTGTCGCTCCAGACGCTGGCCTGCAGGCCGTAGCTCGAACGATTGGCGATGGCAATCGCCTCGGCCTCGGTGCCGAAGGCAATGATGCCCATCACCGGCCCGAAGATCTCCTCGCGGGCGATCTTCATGTCGTTGTTGACCCCGGCGAACACGGTGGGCTCCACGTAGAAGCCGCCGGTCTCCGTGCGCGCCTGACGGCCGCCCGCCATCACCCGTGCGCCCTCGTCGCGGCCCGCGTCGATGTAGCCCATGACCGTCTTGAGCTGGGTCTCGTCCACCAGGGCGCCCAGTTCCGTCGTCGGGTTCAGGGGGTCGCCCGGCGCGTACTTGGGGGCCTCGGCAGCCACCAGGCGGGCGAACTCCTCGGCGATGCCGGCCTGCACCAGCACGCGCGAGGGCGCATTGCAGCTCTCACCCTGGTTGAAGAACATGCTGCCCGCCACCGTGCGGGCAGCGCGCTGAATGTCGGCGAAGTCGTCGAACACCACGAAGGCCGACTTCCCGCCCAGCTCGTTGTAGACACGCTTGAGGTTGCTGCGGCCGGCGTAGTCCAGCATGCGACGGCCCACCCGCGTGGAGCCGGTGAAGCCGATGGCGTCGACCTCCATGTGCAGCGCCAGGGCCTCGCCCGCCTCGTGGCCGTAGCCCGGCACGACGTTGAACACGCCTGGCGGCAGGCCGGCCTCCAGCGCCAGCTCGGCCAGGCGCAGGGCGGTGTACGGGCTCTTCTCGCTGGGCTTGAGCACCACCGAGTTGCCGGCGGCCAGCGCCGGGCCGAGCTTCCACGCGGCCATGATCATCGGGTAGTTCCACGGCACGATGGCGCCGATCACGCCCATGGGCTCGCGCGTGATGAGGGCCAGCGCCGAGTCGCCGGTGGGGGCGATCTCGTCGTAGATCTTGTCCACGGCCTCGGCGTACCAGGCGATGCAGCGGGCGGTGGAGGGCACGTCCACGGCGAGCGAGTACTGGATGGGCTTGCCCATGTCCAGCGTCTCCAGCAGGGCGAGCTCTTCCTTGGCCGCGAGGATCTTCTCGGAGAAGCGCTGCAGCACGCGCTTGCGCTGCGCGGGCGGCTTGCCCGCCCAGCGGCGGTCCTCGAAGGCGGCGCGGGCGGCGCGCACCGCCAGGTCGACGTCGGCGGCCTGGCCGCGCACCACGGCGCCCAGGCGGCGGTTGTCGATGGGCGAGTGCTTGTCGAAGGTCTGGCCGTCTTGCGCGGCGACGCGCTGGCCGTCGATCACGCTGCGGCCGTCGGGACGCAGCTCGGCGGCGCGTTGGGTCCAGTCGATGGTGGACATGGGTGTCTCCTGCAAATGAAAGTGGCCGCCCCACGGGCGGCCACCGGGTGGGCAGACGGTGTGCGCGACGGCCTCAGAAGGCCACGACCGCGGACGCCGCGAGCATGGAGTTGTTCTTCTTGTAGGCGCCGTCGGCCACGTCCCAGAACACGGAGCGGTCGGCGCCATCCAGACGGTACTCGACCTTGAAAGTCGTGCTGATGTCGTAGGCGTACTTCAGGCCGAGCGTGAGGGCATAACGGTTCGCCCCGCGGTTGAGGTCGCCGTTCAGGTCGGGGCCGATGCCGTTGCGGTCGTCGTTGCCGTAGACGAGCTCACCGGTTTCCTCGTCCACGGTCGTGTAGCCGTTGTAGGCGAACAAGCCGCCACCATTGGCCTTGTTCTGGATGTAGTCGGCGCGGGCCAGCGCCTGCAGGCGCGGGGTGACCATGTAGCCGGCCAGGCCGGACACGCCCCACCAGCGCGAGTCGCGCCAGCTGCCGTCGGCCGCCGGCGTGATGGCCCCGTCCTTCTGCGTGCCGTACGACACCTGGCCTTGCAGCGTCCAGTCGCCGCGGATGTAGTAGCCGTCCACCTCCAGCAGGTGGGCCATGGTGTTGTAGCCGGTGTTGAAGTTGGGCGCCTTGCCGTGCAGGCCGGCGAAGCCCCAGCCGTCGAACTCGCCCTTGGAGTAGTCGACCCGGTAGACCAGGGACGGGGACTTCTCGCCGGGGCCACGCATGGTGGCGTTCACGTTGGCGATGGCGCCACGCAGCCACCACTTGCCTTCGGTATGCGAGAGCCCGATGCCGGTGTAGCCCACGGGCAGGGTGAAGTCGTACAGCAGGTTGTGCGAGGTGAACGGGTTCAGTGTGGGCTGCTGGTACTCGTAGCCCGACCAGTCGGGGATCTGGCCGATCACCAGCCGCGTCTGCAGCGACTGCAGCGGGATGGACACCGTGGCCTCCTGGACGATGCTGGCGCCATCGATGGCGGCTCCGACGCCGCGGTTGGGCGTGAGCGTGAGCTTGAAGATCGTGCCGCCCTCGACTTCCTTGGTGAAATCGATCGAGGCCGAGCCCATGAACGAGGTGTCGTAGTAGTAGCCGTCGGCCTGCTGGTTCAGGAACTGGAAGCCGGCGCGGTCCTGGCGCTGGTTGTAGACGAACACGGGCTCGATGTAGCCCGAGACCTTCAGCCCCTTGTAGCCCTGGCTCTCCAGCTGGTCCTCCAGGGCCTCGGTCTTGACCGCCACACGGTTGAACTCCTGCACCTGCTCGGGCGTCATCCCCCACTTGGGCTCGGTGGGTGCGGCGAGCTTCTTCTCCAGTTCGGTGACGCGGTCGCGCAGGGCCTTGAGCTCCTTGAGGAGTTCCTCGTTGCTCTGGGCCATCGCGCCAGGGGCGGCGAAGGCGCCGGCCAGGGCCAGCGCAAGGGCGGTCGGACGAATGTGCTTCATGGGTGCCTCTGTCGGTCTGGTTGTCGTCTTCAGGGATTGGATCGTTGGGCCGCGCTGATCTCGGCAGCGCGCCGGCGCTCGGCACGTGCCAACCAGATGCTGGCGATGGTGACGCACACCGCCACGGCCACGATGATGAGCGTGGCCACGGCATTGATGCTCGGGCTGAGCCCCAGGCGGGCCCGCGAGAAGATGACCAGCGGCAAGGTGGTGGAGCCCGGCCCGTTGAGGAAGGCGGTGATCACCACGTCGTCCAGCGACAGGCTGAAGGTCAGCAGCCAGGCCGAGGCCAGCGACTGCGAGATCATGGGCAAGGTGACCAGGTGGAACACCTGCCACGGACGTGCGCCCAGGTCCATGGCCGCTTCCTCGAGCTGCGGGGGCAGGTCCTGCAGGCGGGCGCTGATGACCACGGCCGCGTAGGCCAGCCCCATCACCGAGTGGCCCAGCAGGATGGTCATCATGCCGCGCTCGGGGAAGCCCACCGCCTTCTGCACCGACACCAGCAGCAGCAGCAGCGAGACGCCCTGGATGACCTCGGGCATGACGAGCGGCGCGTTGACCATGCCCGAGAACAGCGTGCGGCCGGTGAAGCGCTTGTACTTGACGAGCGCGAAGGCCGCGAGCAGGCCGAAGACCACCGACAGGCAGGCCGACAGGAAGGCGATCTTCACCGACAGCCACAGGCCCGCGATGATCTCCGAGTCGTCGAGCAGCTTGGTGTACCACTCGAACGTGAACCCGCCCCACACCGAGGGCAGTGGAGACGCATTGAACGAGTAGATGATCAGCGTCAGGATGGGCAGGTAGAGGAACAGGAAGCCCCCCACCAGCCAGCCCTGACCGACCACGCCCGCGACCCGGGTCGAGAACAACGCCTTGCTCATTGGACTTCCCTCCGACCTTCGCACTGCGGAACTCGCGCTGGGCAGCGACCCGGCGCGCTCATGCCCGCTTCTCCTGTGCCTCGGCCTGGTACTTGTTGAAGATGGCGAGCGGCACGACGATCAGCAGCACCAGCACCACCGCCACGGTGGAGGCCATGGGCCAGTCGTTGTTGCTGAAGAATTCGTCCCAGAGCACCCGGCCGATCATCAGCGTGCGGGGGCCGCCCAGCAACTCGGGCGTCACGAACTCGCCGACGCAGGGGATGAACACCAGCATCGAGCCGGCGATGATGCCGGCCTTCGACAGGGGCACGGTCACCTTCCAGAAGGCCACCCACGGGGTGGCGCCCAGGTCGGCCGCCGCCTCGAGCAACCGCAGGTCCATCTTGCTGAGGTTGGCGTACAGCGGCAGCACCATGAAGGGCAGGTAGGTGTAGGTCATGCCCACCACCAGCGAGAACGGGGTGTGCATGTAGCGCTCCGCAGCCTCGATGGCGCCCATGGCCAGCAGCAGCTTGTCCACGCTGAGGGCGGTGAGCACGTCCGCCACCCAGCCGCCTTCGCCGAGCAGGCCCTTCCAGGCGTACACGCGCAGCAGGAAGGACGTCCAGAACGGCAACATCACCAGCATCAGCAGCGTGGGCTGCAGCGAGGCCTTGGCCCGCGCCATGAAGTAGGCGAAGGGGTAGCCGATGAAGAGGCAGCAGGCGGTGGTGATGGCGGCGTACTTGACGCTCGTGAGGTAGGCGCCGAGGTAGCGCTCGTCCTCCGTGAGGTAGAGGTAGTTGCCGTACTTCAGCGCGATCTTCACCACGCCGTCGGCGACGGTGAGCACGTCCTCGACGGCCACCACGCCCATCTCCGACATGGAGATCTTCAGCACCACCAGGAAGGGCGCCAGGAAGAACAGGGCCATCCACAGGAACGGCGCGCCGATCACCAGGCTGCGGCCGCGCCACCAGCGCGGCTTGCGAAGCGTGCGACTCATGATCGGGCCTTCACTGGGTGAGCACCACGTGCGCGGTCTGCGACCAGTGCGCCCACACCTGGTCGCCCCAGGTGAAGTCGTGTTCGCGCTGGCGGCTGGTGTTGGCCTGGCTCACCGCGAGCATCTGGCCGCTCGGCAGCTTGACGCGGTAGACCGTGTAACTGCCGAAATACGAGAGCTCCTCGACCGTGCCCTGCACGCAGTTGTAATCGCCGTGCGCGGGCCTGTCGGCGCTGAGGTGGATCTTCTCCGGGCGCAGCGCCACCGCCACGGGCATCCCGAGGGTGCCGGTGATGCCATGGCCCACGTAGTGCTTGCAGTCGGGGCTGGCCACCACGACGTGGTCCGGCTCGTCCTCCTCGACGGTGCCGTCCATGAGGTTCACGTTGCCGATGAAATCGGCGACGAAGCGGGTGGCCGGCGTCTCGTAGATTTCACCCGGCGAGCCCACCTGCAGGAAGCGGCCCTCGCTCATCACGGCGATGCGCGAGGCCATGGTCATGGCTTCTTCCTGGTCGTGCGTCACCATGACGCAGGTGACGCCCACCTGCTCGATGATGTTGACCAGCTCGATCTGCGTCTGCTCGCGCAGCTTCTTGTCCAGCGCGCCGAGCGGCTCGTCCAGCAGCAGCAACTGGGGCTGCTTGGCCAGGCTGCGCGCCAGGGCCACGCGCTGCTGCTGGCCACCCGACAGCTGGTGCGGCTTACGCTTGGCGAACTTGCCCAGCTGAACCAGCTTGAGCATGGCGTCCACCCGCTCGGCCACCTGGCCGGCGGGCAGACCATCACGGCGCAGCCCGAACGCGATGTTGTCCCACACGCTCAGGTGCGGGAACAGCGCGTAGGACTGGAACATCATGTTCAGCGGACGCTCATACGGCGGCATGCCCGCGAGGTCCACCCCATTGAGGATGATCTGGCCGGAGGTCGGCGTCTCGAAGCCCGCGAGCATACGCAGCAGGGTGGTCTTGCCGCAGCCGGACGAACCGAGCAGCGCAAAGATTTCGCCCTTGGCGATGTCGAGGTCGACATGGTTGACGGCGCGGTAGCCGCCGAAGTCCTTCACCACGTCCTTGATCTGAAGGAACTTCGTGTTGTCGTTCGCCATGGTGTTCCGCCCCTCCGGCGGGTCTCCTCAGTGTGGTGGTGCGCTGCTTACAGGCCGGTCTTGAACGACGTGAACACGCGGTTCTGCTGCCGCCGGATCTCGTTGTTCAGGATCTCGGCCGTGCCGATCATCTTCTTGGTGTTCTCCTCGGACAGGAACACGGTCGGGTTGTTGGCCACCTCGGGGCGGATGAACTGCTTGGACGCCGGCACGGGGTTGGCGTAGAAGACCTTGTTGGTCAGCGAGGCCGAGACATCGGGGCGCAGGATGTAGTTGATCCACTTGTGCGCGTTGCCCGGGTGCGGGGCATCGGCCGGGATCGCCATCACGTCGAAGAACAGCAGGCCGCCGGTCTTCGGGATGAGGGCCTCGATCTTCTGGCCGGTCTTGCCGTCGATGGCACGCTGGCGGGCGATGTTGATGTCACCCGACCAGCCCAGCGCCAGGCAGATGGAGCCGCTGGCCATGTCGTTGATGTAGCCCGACGAGCTGAACAGCGTCACGTAGGGCCGCACCGACTTCAGCAGGTTCAGCGCCGCGGTGTAGTCGGCCGGGTTCTTCGAGACGCGGCCCTTGCCCAGGTAGTGCATGGCGGCCGGCACCACCTCGTCAGCCGAGTCGAGCACCGAGACGCCGCAGGACTTCATCTTGCTCACGTATTCGGGCTTGAAGAACAGGTCCCACACGTTGTCGGGCATGGGCGTGCTGCCGAGGGCGGCCTTGACCTTGTCCACGTTGATGCCCACCGTGGTGTAGCCCCACAGCCAGTCCACCACATGCTGGTTGCCCGGGTCGATCCTGGCCAGCTGGGCGGCGACGGCCGGGTCCACGTTCTTCAGGTTGGGGATCTGCGACTTGTCCAGCTTCATGAACAGGCCGCCCATGATCTGCAGGCCGGCCCAGTTGGACGACGGCACCACGATGTCGTAGCCCGTCTTGCCCGCCACCAGCTTGGCGTGGAGGATCTCGTTGTTGTCGAAGTTGTCGTACCGGACCTTGATGCCGGTTTCCTTCTCGAAGTTCTTGATCGTGTCCTCGGCGATGTAGTCCGACCAGTTGTAGACGTTGAGGACCTTCTCTTCCTCCTGGGCCTGCGCGGCGCCGGCGAAGGCGAGCAGCGACGCGGCGGCAAGGGACAGGGCCGAGCGGACGAGGGTGAGCTTCATGGACAGGTCTCCGGGTGGCAAGGGTGAAGTGCGGTCAGCGTTCAGCGTGGAAAGGAAACACCGCGCAGTCTAGAGGGTGATCACAGCCACCCCTTGGCCTGCACGTCGGCGAGCGTGCGGTCGAGGGCCAGGCGGATGAGCGCCATCATCTCGTCGACCTGGGCGCGGCTGATCACCAGCGGCGGGGCGATGATCATGCGGTCGCCCACGGCGCGCATGATCAGGCCGTTGCCGAAGCAGTGGCCGCGGCACACCATGCCGACTTCCAGCTCGGGGGCGAAGGCTTGCGCCTTGGCCTTGTCTTTCACCAGCAGGATGGCGCCCATCAGACCGCATGTTTCGGTGCTGCCGACCAGCGGATGGTCGCGCAGGCTGGCGAACTGCTCCGCAAGATACGGGCCAACGTTGTCGCGCACATGCTCCACCAGCTTCATCTGCTGGATGAGCTTGATGTTCGCCACCGCCACCGCACACGCCACCGGGTGGCCGGAGTACGTGTAGCCGTGGTTGAAGTCGCCGCCCTGCTCGATGAGCACCTTGGCCACGCGGTCGCCCACCATCACGCCGCCCAGCGGTACGTAGCCCGAGGTCACGCCCTTGGCGAAGGTCATGAGGTCGGGGCGGGTGCCCATGGTCTGGCAGCCGAACCAGTTGCCGGTGCGGCCGAAGCCGCAGATGACCTCGTCGCTCACCAGCAGGATGCCGTACTGGTCGCAGATGCGCTGGATCTCCGGCCAGTAGGTGGCCGGCGGCACGATGACGCCGCCAGCGCCCTGCACCGGCTCGCCGATGAAGGCGGCCACCTTCTCGGGGCCCACCTCGAGGATCTTGGCCTCCAGCCAGCCCGCGGCCACCTTGCCGAACTCCTCCGGGCTCATGCCGTGCCCGTTCTCGTACCAGTACGGCTGGTCGATGTGCACGATGTTGGGGATCGGCAGGCCCCCTTGCGCGTGCATGTAGCTCATGCCGCCGAGCGAGGCGCCGGCCATCGTCGAGCCGTGGTAGCCGTTCTTGCGGCCGATGATGACCTGGCGCTCCGGCTGGCCGAGGATGTCCCAGTAGCGGCGCACCATGCGCACCACCGTGTCGTTGCCCTCCGAGCCCGAGCTGGAATAGAAGACGTGCTCGAAGCCCGGGGGCGACACCTGCGCCAGCAGTTCCGCGAGCTCGATGGCCGGGGGCGTCGCCGTCTGGAAGAACGCGTTGTAGAACGGCAGCTCCTTCAGCTGGCGGGTGGCCGCGTCGATGAGTGACTGCTGGCCATAGCCGACATTCACGCACCACAGGCCGCTCATGGCGTCGAGGATCTTGTGGCCGTCGCTGTCCCAGAGGTAGATGCCCTCTGCCTGGGTGATGATGCGCGAGCCCTTCTTGGCCAGGGCGCCGAAGTCGGTGAAGGGGTGCAGGAAGTGGGCGGCATCGGCCTGCTGCCACTCACGGGTGCTGCGCTTCGTGGCAGGGGCGGGCGCCTGGAGGGTGATGTTGCTCATGGTGTGCCTCGGGTGGAGGAGACGGGCCGCGGCGTTCGCGTGCCCGTGGGGATGACGGGTCGGTCGTGGCTCAGACGTGGAGCAGCAGGTGCTCCCGCTCCCACGGCGAGATGACCTTCATGAACTCGGCGTACTCGGTTTCCTTCACCTCGGTGTAGACGGTGACGAAGCGCTCGCCGAGCACACTGGCCAGGTCCTTCTCGTCGCGCAGCAGTTGCAGCGCCTCGCCCAGGCTGCGCGGCAGCTGGTAGTCGCCCAGGTAGGCGTCGCCCTTGCACTCGGGCGAGGGCTGGATCTTGTTCTTGATGCCGAGGTAGCCGCAGGCCAGCGTGGCCGCGAGCGCCACGTAGGGGTTGGCGTCCGCGCCGATGACGCGGTTCTCGATGCGGCGGGCGTTGGGGGAGGCCACCGGCGAGCGGATGCCCACGGTGCGGTTGTCCGTGCCCCACTGGATGTTGATCGGCGCAGCCGTGAACCGGGCCAGGCGGCGGTAGCTGTTCACGTAGGGGGCGAACAGCGCCATCGCGGCGGGGATGTACTTCTGCAGGCCGCCGATGTACCAGTAGAACTCCTGGCTGGGCGTGCCATCGGCGTTGCTGAACAGGTTGCGCCCGGTCGCGCGGTTCACCACCGACTGGTGGATGTGCATGGCGCTGCCCGGCTCGCCGGCGATGGGCTTGGCCATGAAGGTGGCGAACATGTTGTGGCGCAACGCGGCTTCGCGCACGGTGCGCTTGAAGAAGAACACCTCGTCGGCCAGCCCCAGCGGATGGGCGTGGAAGAAGTTGATCTCCATCTGGCCGGCACCGATCTCGTGGATCAGGGTGTCGACGTTGAGCTCCATCTTCTCGCAGTAGTCGTAGACGTCCTCGAACAGCGGGTCGAACTCGTTGACCGCGTCGATCGAGTAGGCCTGGCGAGACGTCTCAGAGCGGCCGCTGCGGCCCACGGGCGGCTTGAGCGGCATGTCGGGATCGGTGTTGCGGGCGACCAGGTAGAACTCAATCTCGGGCGCCACCACCGGGTCCCAGCCCTCGGCGTCGAAGAGGTCGCACACCCGGCGCAGCACCGAGCGCGGCGCGAAGGGCACGAGGTTGCCGTCACGGTCGAAGCAGTCGTGCACCACCTGCGCGGTGGGGTCGGTGGCCCAGGGCACGATGCGCACCGTGGTGGGGTCCGGCCGCAGGTGCATGTCCTGGTCGGTGGGGCTGATGACGTCGTAGTACGGCCCCTCTTCGGGGAACTCGCCCGTCACCCCCATGGCCACCACGGCCTCGGGCAGCCGCATGCCGCGGTCCTCGGTGAAGTTCTCGCGCGGCAGGATCTTGCCGCGGGCGACGCCGGTGAGGTCGGGCACCAGGCACTCGATCTCGGTGACGCGGTTCTGGTTGAGCCAGTGTTCCAGCTCGGCGAAGTTATGGAGTTCTCTGCTGGCCATGATGGCACCTGCTTTCGTTTCTTCGTGTCGCGCGCGGGGGGTGCCCGGCGGAGCCGGGCCGCGGGCCGCGCGGGCCCCGCGGGGTGGGCCAGGCCGGCCCAGGATCTGCCGCGTCAGGGATGCGGGCCACGCCGCCCCTGGCCACGGGCATGGTGGCGGTGGCGGCAGGCCTCGCCGAAGGCCTTCAGCAGCTTCATCGAGACGGGGTTGTCGGCAGCCAGCCACTCGGGGTGCCACTGCACGCACAGCGAGAAGCCCGGCGACTGGGGGATGGAGAACGCTTCGATCACGCCATCGGGCGCGCGGGCCTCGACGCGCAGACCGTCAGCCAGGCGGTTGACGGCCTGGCCGTGGACGGAGTTCACCTGGAAGCGCGGCTGGTCGACGATGGCCGCCATGAGGCCGCCGGGCGTGACCAGCACGTCATGCTTGGGCCCGTAGACCTCCGCGGCGGGCGCGGTGTCGGGCCCGCCTCGGTGGTCCTCATGGCCGTCCACCGCATGCACCGCCTGGTGCAGCGAGCCACCCAGCGCCACATTGGCCTCCTGGGTGCCGCGGCAGATGGTGAACAGCGGGATGCCGCGTTCGACCACGCGGCGGATCAGGGGCAGCGTCCAGCCGTCGCGCAGAGGATCCAGCGGCAGCGACGGGTCGAGCACATCCTCGCCGAAGTGGCTGGGGTGCACGTTGGACGGCGAGCCGGTGAGCAGCACGCCGTCGGCGAGGTCGAGCAACGCGTCGATCTCCGCCGGCTCGGCCGACGGCACGATGAGCGGCAGCGCGCCAGCCAGGCGCACCGCGTCGATGTACTTCTTGCCGGCGATGTGGAAGGGGTGCTCGCCCAGCAGGCGGTTGCACGCCGGCACCAGCACCACGGGCTTGTCGGCAGAGCCCGCCGCGGCGGGCGCGTCGACGGAGGAGGGCAGGGTCATGTCGTTCATCCGAGCAGATCTCTCAGGCGGTACCAGGCCATGCCGAGCACGAGCGCGGGAGTGCGCAGCCAGCGGCCTCCAGGGAAGGCATGGTGCTCAAGCCGGGCGAAAACGTCAAAGCGCGAGGCGTCGCCCGTCATGGCTTCCGCGACCAGCTTGCCCGCCAGCCCCGTGAGGGCCAGGCCGTGCCCCGAAAAGCCCTGGAGGTAGTAGACGTTGCGGCCGAGGCGGCCGAAGTCGGGCGCCCGGTTCATGGTGATGTCGACGAACCCGCCCCACGCATGGCTGATGCCCAGCCCCTGCAGCTGGGGGAAGGTGCCCACCATCCGGCGGCGCATGCTCTCAGCCAGGTGGCGCGGTGTTCTCGTGCTGTAGCTCACCCGGCCACCGTAGAGCATGCGGTGGTCGACGGTGGGGCGGAAGTAATCGAGCACGAAGTTGGTGTCGCAGACGGCCGAACGGCTGGGGACGAGCGAATCGCACAGCGCCGCGTTCATGGGCTCGGAGCACACGATGTAGGTGCCGACCGGCATGATGCGCGCTTCGAGCTGCGGCGCCATGCCTTGCAGGTACACGTTGCCCGCCAGCAGCGCCTGGCTCGCGCGCACCTCGCCGTGTTCGGTGCGCAGGCGCACGCTGTCGCCGCTGTCTTGCAAGAACGAGACCACGGCCGAGTTTTCGTGCAGCATGGCGCCGGCCCGGACGGCGGCGTCGGCCAGGCCGAGCGAATACTTCAGTGGATGCAGGTGGCCGGAGCCCGCGTCGTGGATGCCCCCGTGGTAGCGCGGGCTGGCGATCCACTGGCCCACCTCGGCTGCGCCGATGCGCGTGAACCGGGCGCCGTAGACCCGCTCCATGCGGTCGGCCCAGCCGGCGAGGGCGCGTGCCTTGGCGGCGGTGGTGGCCAGGCCCAGGTAACCATCGCACCAGTCACAGTCGATGCGGTGCGTGGCGATGCGTTCGCGCAGGAGATCCAGCGCCTCCAGCGACATGGCCCACACGCGGCGGGCGTCGTCGATGCCCAGCTGCGCCTCGATGGTTTCCTGGTCGCACGCCAGGCCGTGGATGGCCTGACCGCCGTTGCGGCCGCTGGCGCCCCAGCCCACCTGCTTGGCCTCCAGCAGGACGAGGCGTCGACCACGTTGGGCCAGTTCCAGCGCCGCGCTGAGGCCGGCCAACCCGCCGCCCACCACCGCCACGTCGCAGTCGACGGCGCCTTGCAGGCTGGGAAACTCCGCCCCGCGCCGCGCGGTGGCGGCGTAGTAGGAGTCACGGGCGAGATCGTGGTCGATGCTCAGGAAACCCATACGTATGCGCTAGGCATGCCCTCGGTTCGTCAATCGGCGTCGGCGTGCGTGGCCTGACGGTCAGGCCACGCGCCGGATGGCGTCGGCGAGCGTGCCGACGATCTGGTCGATCTGCGCACGCTCGATGATGAGCGGCGGGGACAGGGCGATGGTGTCGCCCGTGGTGCGGATGAGCACGCCTGCCTCGTAGCAGGCCAGGAAGACGTCGAAGGCGCGCTGCGTGGGCGCCCCGGCGCGGGGCGACAGCTCGATGCCGCCCACCAGGCCGGTGTTGCGGATGTCGATGACGTGCGGCAGATCCCGCATCGAGTGCAGTGCCTCGGCGAAGTAGCCCTCCAGCTCCCGGGCACGGGTGAGCAGGCCCTCCTCGGCGTAGGTCTCCAGCGTGGCCAGCCCGGCTGCGCAGGCCAGCGGGTGGGCCGAGTAGGTGTAGCCGTGGAAGAACTCGATCAGGTGCTCGGGCCCCTGCATGAAGGTGTCGTGGATCGAGTCCTTGACGATCACGCCGCCCATGGGCACGCAGCCGTTGGTCAGGCCCTTGGCGCAGGTGATGATGTCCGGCGTGACGCCGTAGGTCTGCGCCGCGAACGGCGCGCCGGTGCGGCCGAAGCCGGTGATGACCTCGTCGAAGATGAGCAGGATGCCGTGGCGGTCGCAGATCTCGCGCAGGCGCTGCAGGTAGCCGACGGGCGGGATCAGAACGCCGGTGGAGCCGGCGATGGGCTCCACGATGACGGCGGCGATGGTGGAGGCGTCATGCAGCGCGACCAGGCGCTCCAGGTCGTCCGCCAGCTCGGCACCGTGCGCCGGCTGGCCCACGCTGAAGGCATTGCGGGCCGGGTCGTGCGTGTGGCGCAGGTGGTCCACCCCGGCCAGCATGGCGCCGAACATCTTGCGGTTGGCCACCATGCCGCCCACCGAGATGCCGCCGAAATTGACGCCGTGGTAGCCGCGCTCGCGGCCGATGAGGCGGGTGCGGTGGCCCTCGCCGCGCACACGGTGGTAGGCCAGCGCCATCTTCAAGGCCGTGTCCACCGATTCCGAGCCCGAATTGGTGAAGAAGACCTTGCCCATTCCGGTGGGCGCCAGCGCGGCCACCTTCTGCGCCAGGGCGAAGGCCTTGGGGTGGGCCATCTGGAAGGGCGGGGCGTAATCCAGCTCGGCCGCCTGTTCGGCGATGGCCTGCACGATGCGCGGCCGGGCGTGGCCCGCGTTCACGCACCACAGGCCTGCGACGCCGTCGAGCACCTGGCGGCCCTCGTCCGTCCAGAAGTGCATGCCGGAAGCCTTGGTGAACAACCGTGGGGCCTTCTTGAACTGCCGGTTGGCGGTGAAGGGCATCCAGTAGGCGTCAAGGTGGTGGTCGGCGGGCGCAGTCATAGGTGAAGGAGTCTAGAGAAGGCGGCGCGCAATGTGCTTGCGCGATGGTGGCGGGCAGACCCTTGCTGTTCGCATAAAATTCGATGCGACCAGCTTCTGTTGAAACGAAATGCGAGAGAGCCCAAAAACGCCGCAATTGGATGCGATCGACAAGCTGATCCTGTCCGAGTTGCAGGCCAACGGCAAGCTGTCGAACGTGGAGCTGGCCCAACGGGTGCATCTGTCGCCCTCGGCCTGCCTGCGGCGGGTGAAGCAGCTGGAGGAGGAGGGCGTCATCGCCCAGTACGTGGCGCTGCTCAATCCCAAGGCGATCGGGCAGCACGGCACCAGCTTCACCATCATCAACCTGGAGAACATGAGCAACACCTTGCTGCATGCCTTCGAGCAGGCGGTGCGCGATGAACCGCAGGTGCTGGATTGCTTCTACGTCGCCGGGTCCAACGACTACCTCATCCGCTTTTCGTACCGCGACGCCGAGGACCTCGAGCGATTCCACACCGAGGTGCTGATGCGGCTGCCGGGCGTGGAGCGGTCGAACTCGATGCTGGTGCTGCGCACGGTGAAGAAGACCACGGCGCTGCCCGTCGGCTGACGGGCGGGCGCCGCCTGGCGCCGTGGGCGGCCGTGCGGGGGCGTCAGTGGCCCGCGGCGGCGTGGCGCTGGCGCAGGGCCTCGGGGTACACGACGGTCTCTTCCAGGGCGATGTGATCGCGGTAGAGCTCCGCGAACACCTCGGCCGCCTGGCGAAGCGCGTCCATGTCGACCCCGCCGATGCCGTGCGCAATGGCGTCCAGGTGGGGGCGCATCTCCAGCCAGTCCTGCTCCAGCCAGCCATGGTCCTGCTGCAGGCGGCGCACATGCTGCACCAGATCCACGTCGGCGCAGGCCAGCAGGTCGGGGAAGACGCTGCGTTCTTCCTCGGCATGGTGCTCGCGGCCATGGGTGTCGATGAAATGGATCAGCGAACGCACGATCGCCCGCCGGTCCAGCGTGGCGCCGTTCTCGTCGATGTCGCGCAGCAACTGCTGCAGCTCGTCCACGGCCAACAGGAGGTCATGGTGGGTGCGCTGCAGCGAGTCCATGGGCGGCAGGGCAGGCACCTGGCGGCGCGGCGCACGGGTCGGGGGCACGAGGACGGTGGTCGGCATGGTGCTTTCCTTGGCGCCCGGAAGGGGCTGCGGCCGATTCTTCGAGTGCCGGGCGCCGCGGGTGTTGCGTTGTATCAAGGGGGAGGCTGGCCACTTCCGGATCACGGAAAGAGCTGTTCGCATTGTGAAATCTGGGCGTGCGGCAGCGCAGCAATCTTTTTCATGACGAAATGCGACGTTTCGCAAAGCGAAAAGAGGTCGCTAAGTTATTGAATATACACAAAAAGAAAATTGGTCTTATATAAGACATAAGTCTTCTCACGGGCCGCGGGTGGTCGTACGCTTGAGCCCGACAACGCTTTCCTTTTGTGTCCCTCTGCAGGAGAACCTCCATGACCCGACTGACCCGCGAACAACAAGTCGCCGCCCTCGAGAAGGACTGGGCCGAGAACCCGCGCTGGAAAGGCATCAAGCGCGGCTACACCGCCGCTGACGTGGTGCGCCTGCGCGGCTCGGTGCAGATCGAGCACACCCTGGCCAAGCGCGGCGCCGAGAAGCTGTGGAACCTGATCAACACCGAGCCCTTCGTCAACGCCCTGGGCGCGCTGACCGGCAACCAGGCCATGCAGCAGGTCAAGGCCGGCCTGAAGGCCATCTACCTGTCGGGCTGGCAGGTGGCGGGTGATGCCAACAGCAATGGCGAGATGTACCCCGACCAGTCGCTGTACTCGGTGGACTCGGTGCCCAAGGTCGTCAAGAAGATCAACAACACCTTCGCGCGCGCCGACCAGATCCAGTGGAGCGAGGGCAAGGACGACATCGACTTCTTCGCCCCCATCGTGGCGGACGCGGAAGCCGGCTTCGGCGGCGTGCTGAACGCCTTCGAGCTGATGAAGGCCATGATCGAGGCCGGTGCCTCCGGCGTGCACTTTGAGGACCAGCTGGCTGCCGTGAAGAAGTGCGGCCACATGGGCGGCAAGGTGCTGGTGCCCACCCGTGAGGCGGTGAGCAAGCTGGTGGCCGCGCGCCTGGCCGCCGACGTGATGGGCACGCCCACCATCCTGGTGGCCCGCACCGACGCCGAAGCCGCCGACCTGGTGACCAGCGACGTGGACGACACCGACAAGCCGTTCTGCACCGGCGAGCGCACGGTGGAAGGCTTCTACCGCACGCGCCCGGGCCTGGAGCAGGCCATCAGCCGCGGCCTGGCCTACGCGCCCTACGCCGACCTGGTGTGGTGCGAGACGGGCAAGCCGGACCTGGCCTACGCCAAGGCCTTCGCCGAAGCCATCCACAAGCAGTTCCCCGGCAAGCTGCTGGCGTACAACTGCTCGCCCAGCTTCAACTGGAAGAAGAACCTGGACGACGCCACCATCGCCAAGTTCCAGCGCGAGCTGGGCGCCATGGGCTACAAGTTCCAGTTCATCACGCTGGCCGGCTTCCACGCCCTGAACTACTCGATGTTCGACCTGGCCTACGGCTATGCGCGCAACAACATGAGCGCCTTCGTCGAGCTGCAGGAGAAGGAATTCGCCGCCGCCGAGCGTGGCTTCACCGCCGTGAAGCACCAGCGCGAGGTGGGCACGGGCTACTTCGACGCCGTGACGACCACGATCGAGAAGGAAGCCTCCACCGCCGCGCTGAAGGGCTCGACGGAAGACGAGCAGTTCTTCGACGCCAAGCACGGCTGATCGCAGGTGTCGCCGGCCGCCCGTCGACCGGTGCATGCCGCACACGGACAAGCGGGCCCCTCGGGGCCCGCTTTTTCCTTGGGGCGACGACTATAAGGACGCGGCGAGCATGGCGCGGTAGTCGTCAGCCGTGGCCAGCCGCGGGTTCGTCTTGTGGCAATGGTCGGCCAGGGCGCCCGCGATGACGCGGTCGAAGATCGACTCGTCCACGCCCAGGTCACGCAGCCCGCGGGGCAGGCCCAGCCGGGCGTTCAGCGCGCGGATGGCCTCGGCCACCTCGGTGCCCCGGTCGTCGCAGCCGGGCAGCCCCATGGCGTGGGCCATGCGCTGCAGCCGCTGTTCGCGGCGCATGCTGTCGGCCTGCGCATTGAATTGCACCACCGCGGGCAGGAACAGCGCGTTGAGCGTGCCGTGGTGCAGGCGCGGATTGACGCCACCCAGGCTGTGGCTGAGCGAATGCACACAGCCCAGGCCCTTCTGGAAGGCCATGGCGCCTTGCATGCTGGCGCTCATCATGTGCCAGCGGGCGTCGCGGTCCTGGCCGTCGCGCGTGGCGCGTTCGATGTGGGCCCAGCCGCGGGCCAGTCCGTCCAGCGCGATGCCGTCGGCCGGCGGGTTCACCGCGTGCGCCATGAAGGTTTCCATGCAGTGCGCGATGGCGTCCATGCCGGTGGCGGCGGTCAGCGCGGGCGGCAGGCCCAGCGTGAGCTCCGGGTCCAGCAGCGCGGCCTTGGGCATCAGGTGCCAGCTGTGGAAACCCAGCTTGCGGCCGTCGTCGACGATGAGGATGGCACCGCGGGCCACCTCGCTGCCGGTGCCGGCGGTGGTGGGCACGGCGATCAGCGGTGCCACGGCGGGCGTGATGCGGTCGCTGCCGCCCAGGATGGTGGCGTAGGTGGTGAGCGGGCCCGGGTGGGTGGCGGCAATGGCCACCCCCTTGGCCAGGTCGATGGCCGAGCCGCCGCCCACGGCGACCAGGCCATCGCAGCGCTGCTCCGCGTAGAGCGCCGTGGCGGCGCGCACGGCCGCCTCGGTGGGGTTGGGCGGTGTGGCATCGAACACGGCATGAGGCAGATCGCCGAGCGCGGCCTCGGCCTGGGCCAGCACGCCGGCCGCGCGCACACCGGCATCGGTGACGACCAGGGGGCGCTGGATGCCGATGCGCGCGCACTCCTGGGGCAGCAGGCGCACCGCGCCGAAGTCGATGTCGATCTGGGTCAGGTACTGGATGCGGGCCATGGTGTCGTGCGCAGTGGTGTCGTGCGGAGAGCGGACGGCAAGCGGGGGAGCGGATGAGCCAGTATGCTCGGCGCCCAGCCTGCCACCAACGAGGGTCACCCTGAGTCCCGAACGCGACACGCACCTGCTCACGCCCGCCATGGCGGGCCTGCTGGAGCGCATCCACCGCGCGCGCCGCACGGCGCTGCACCACCTGCCGCCGGAGGCGGCGCGCCGTGCCTACGAAGCCGCCGCGGAGATCCTCGAGCCGCCGCGGGCGACGCTTGCGCGGGTGGAGGACCTGGCCGTGCCCGTGGCGCCCGGCGTTGCCCTGCCGGCGCGGCTGTACGCCCCGTCCGCCGCGTCGCTGCCGGTGCTGCTGTACCTGCACGGCGGCGGCTTCGTCATCGGCGGCATCGAGACGCACGACAGCCTGTGCCGGCAGCTGGCCCGGCGCAGCGGGGCGGCCGTGCTGTCGCTGGCGTACCGGCTGGCGCCGGAGCACCGCTTTCCCACGGCGGTGGAGGACTGCTTCGCCGCGCTGCGCTGGCTGGCCGCTGAGGGCGCGGCGCAGCGGGGCCTGGACGCCACGCGCCTGGCGGTGGGCGGGGACAGCGCCGGCGGCACGCTGGCCGCGGTGTGCGCGCTGATGGCGCGCGACGCGCAGGTACCGCTGGCCCTGCAGCTGCTCATCACGCCGGGCACCACGGCGCACGCCGACACGGCCTCGCACCGGCTGTTCGCCAACGGCTTCCTGCTGGACGCCGACGCGATCGCGTGGTTCTTCGACCACTACATCGACCGCCACCACCGGCACGACTGGCGATTCGCGCCCCTGAACGCGCCGGACGTCGATGGCGTCGCGCCCGCCTGCGTGCTGCTGGCCGAGTGCGACCCACTGGTGGACGAGGGGCTCGCCTATGCCGACCGGCTGCGCGCTGCGGGCGTGCCGGTGACACTGGAGCTGTACCGTGGGCTGACCCACGATTTCATCAAGATGGGCCGCGCGCTCAAGGAGGCCGGCCACGCGCAGGCTGCGGCCGCCGCCGCGCTGCGCGCCGCCTGGGGACTGGAGGACCTGTCCGCATGAACCGAGCCGATTTCCGCTTCCTCGAACGCCTGCGCGTGCGCTGGGCCGAGGTCGACATGCAGAAGATCGTCTTCAACGGCCACTACCTGATGTACGTGGACACCGCCGTGGCCGGCTACTGGCGGGCGCTGGCGTTGCCCTACGAGGAGACCATGCAGCACCTGGGTGGCGACCTCTTCGTGCGCAAGGCATCGCTCGAGTACCTCGGCCCGGCGGTGTACGACGATGTGCTGGACATCGGCATCCGCTGCGAGCGGGTGGGCACGTCCTCGCTGCTGTTCCAGGCCGGCGTGTTCCGGGCCGAGCAGCTGCTCGTCGGCGGCGAGCTGGTCTACGTGTTCGCCGATCCCGTCGCCCGGCGGCCGCTGCCCGTGCCGCAGGAGCTGCGCCAGACGCTCACGGGCTTCGAATCCGGCGAATCGATGGTGGACGTGCGGGTGGCCGATTGGCAGGCCCTTGGCGTGGACGCCGGCGCCATCCGTGGCGAGGTGTTCGTGCAGGAACAGCAGATCCCGGCCGACATGGAGTGGGACGCGGCCGACGCCAGCTGTGTGCATGCAGTGGCCTACAACCGCCTCGGCATGGCGGTGGGCACCGGGCGGCTGCTGGAGCATGTGCCGGGCGTGGCCAAGATCGGCCGCATGGCGGTGCGCCGTGCGCTGCGCGGCAGCCGCGTGGGGCGCGCGGTGCTGGAGGCGCTGATGCAGGCCGCACGCCAGCGCGGCGACCGCGAGGTGCTGCTGCACGCGCAGATGACGGCGGAGCCCTTCTACCGCCGCGCGGGCTTCCAGCAGCGCGGGCCGGTGTTCGAAGAAGCCGGCATCGCGCACGTGGAGATGGTGCGGGCCCTCTGAGCGTCCGACGGCCGGCCGGCGGGCTCGACCCGTCAGGCCGGCGGCCAGTCCGTCACCGTGGCACGCCGCAGCAGGGCCGGCTCGCCGTCGGGCGTGAAGCTGCGTTCCCACACATGGGTCGTCCACTGCCGGCCCGTGCGCTCGGTCACCACCACCGTGGAACACCGGGTGCCGTAGCGGCCGTCCGGCGATGCGATGAAGGCGCTGGACAACCAGCGCTCCCGCTCGCGCGGCAGCCCCGTGTCGGGCAGGTCCTCGTCGGCGGCCGGCGTGCGGTCGGCCAGGAGCGCGAACAGGCGGCCGGCCAGGTCGTCCACCACGGTGTCCGTGCCGCAGGACTTCAGCAGCTGCACCACGCCGCCGCGCAGGCGCTGCACCTTGGGCCAGGGCGCTTCCGGCGACGCGGCATTGCTGACGACCGTCACGCCATGGTCGAGCCGACGCGCGCTGGCCACCACGTTGCTGGCCCAGAAGCACTCGCGACGCTGGAAATCGGCCGCCACCAGGTTGAACGGCGCATGGCCGGACAAGGCGACCTGGGTCCAGAAGCGGTCGGCGGGCTGCGTGGTGCCCAGCCAGGCCGGCACGATGCCGCCGCGCGAGGGCCCGTCGGTCACCGCGGCGCCGGGCTGGCGCACGTTGGTCACGATGGCCAGGCGGCCACTGCGCGACAGCCCCATCCAGGTGCCGCCGGCCTGGCGGTCGCGGCCGCCCAGGATGGGCTGGCTGTGTCCCTCCGGCGTCCACCAGTCCAGCGGGTCGGCCGGGCGCTCGAAGAACTCGTCGCGGTTGGCGGCCACCACCAGGGGGAAGCGCAGGCTGACGTCCAGCGCGATGGCAGCTAGGCACATGGGTCGAACACCTCGGCGTGGCGCTCGCCGATGAGCCACGGCGCTACGTGCGGGGCCACCGTGGCGGCGATGGCGGCGCGTACCGTGTCGTCGGACAGGCCGGGTGCAGGCGCTTCGCTGCCGTAGCACTCCATCAGCGTCAACTCCGAGGACGCCGCCGCCGTGTCCGCCCGCTGCATCACGCGGGCCCACAGGCCGGGACACTGCACGCGCAGCTCGGCCTGGGCCGACCGCAGCGCGGCCAGCACCTCGTCGCGACGGGCGGCGGGCACGCGGTAGTAGATGAACCAGCGCCGGCCCGGCGGCAGCGCGGCGGGCGGCCGCTCAGCTGGCATCCGCCGGCAGCGGGTAGGGCAGGGCGTGCAGTGCCAGCGGCGGTCCATCCGCCGCCCCCAGGTGGACTGCGCCGGGCTGGCCCGCCAGGGCGATCTTCACCTCCGCCAGCGCCAGCTGTCCGCCATCGGGCGCCCGGCCCGCCAGGGCCACCATGCCGGCCGGCTGGCCGGGGTCGGCGTCGTGGAAGACCTCCTGGCCGGGTTGCAGGGCGGGCTCGGCAGCCGGCGACCCGAGCAGCACCGCGCGCCGCTTCAGCGTGCCGCGGTACTGGCTGCGCGCCACCACTTCCTGCCCCGGGTAGCAGCCCTTCTGGAAGTTCACGCCGCCCACCAGCTCCAGGTTCACCATCTGCGGCACGAACTGGTCCGCGGTGGACGCGACGATGCGCGCCACACCGCTGGCGACCTCCAGCCCGCGCCAGGCGTCGAGCGAGAGCTCCGGGGCGTCAGGCGGCAGGCTGCCCGCGGGGGCGCAGCGCAGGGCGCGCGCCACGCCCGCGGCGGGCGGCAGCTGGATGTGCTGGGCGCCGTCCCCGGCCGGGGCCACGGCCCACGGCGTGCCGGTAGACCCTGCGCCCGTGCCCGCCAGGCCCCACAGCGCCAGCTCGCTGCTGGCATCGCTGAGCTTGCACTTGGCGCGCAGCACGAACATGGACAGCCGCTTCAACGTGGCGGGCAGCAGATCGGCGGAACACGCCAGCAGGAACTGCTGCGGCTGGGGCGACCAGATGATGAACGTGGCCAGCAGCCTCCCCTTGGGCGAGCAGTAGCCCGCCAGCGTGGCGCGCCCCGGCGGCAGCAGGACCACGTCCGCGGTGAGCTGCCCTTGCAGGAAGCTGGCCGCGGCGGCCCCTTCGGCGCGGATCACGCCCCAGTCGGTCAGGCGCACGGCGCCTTGTGCATCGGCCGCCGCCAGCGGGGCGGCATGGTCCAGGAGGTCGGCATCGCTCATGGGCGCGGATTATCATCGCCGCCCTATGTGTCAGGTGCTCGCAGGGCCAACGGTGCTCGCATGGTGAACCGGTGGCTGTGGCGGCTCGTGGCCGTGGTCGTGCTGCTGGCGGCGGCCGCCGCCGGCGCGGTGGTGTGGTGGCTCGGCCGCCCGCTGGCGCTGGCCGGCGCGCGCGTGGAGGTGTCCATCGAGCCCGGCACGCCGCCGCGCGAGGTGGCCCGCCTGTGGGTGGCCGCGGGCGTGCAGACCTCCCCCGAGTGGCTCTACCAGTGGTTCCGATGGTCGGGTGATGCGCGCCGCATCCGCGCCGGCAGCTACGAGATCGAGGCCGGCACCACGCCCAGGGCGCTGCTGGACAAGATGGTGCGCGGTGACGAGACGCTGGAGACCGTGCGCCTGATCGAAGGCTGGACGTTCCGTCAGGTGCGCCAGGCGCTGGCCACGGCGCCGCACCTCAAGCCGACCATCACGGCGCTGAGCGACGCGCAGGTGGCCGCGGCGATCGGACTGCCCGTGCCGTCGGTCGAGGGGCGGCTGTTCCCGGACACCTACGCCTACAGCCGTGGCGTGAGCGACGTGACGGTGCTGCGCCGGGCCATGCACGCCATGCAGCGCAGGCTCGACGCCGCCTGGGCGACCCGTGCCGACGGCCTGCCTCTGGCCACGCCGGACGAGGCGCTGGTGCTGGCGTCCATCGTGGAGAAGGAAACCGGCAGCCCGGCCGACCGCAGCCGCATCGCAGGCGTCTTCACCAACCGCCTGCGCATCGGCATGCCGCTGCAGAGCGACCCCACCGTGATCTACGGCCTCGGCGCTGCCTTCGACGGCAACCTGCGCCGCGCCGACCTGGTGGCCGACACGCCATGGAACACCTACACCCGGGCGGGCCTGCCGCCCACGCCCATTGCGATGCCGGGGCGGGCCTCGCTGCAGGCGGTGATGCAACCCGAGGCGACGCGCGCGCTGTACTTCGTTGCGCGCGGCGACGGCTCGGGCGGCAGTGTCTTCTCCGACAACCTGGCCGACCATAATCGTGCGGTGAACGAGCATCAGAAAGGCCCGCGCCGGTGAGCCCCACGAACCGCGGCCGATTCATCACCTTCGAAGGCATCGACGGCGCCGGCAAGACCACGCACATCGAGGCGGTCGCCGAGGCCCTGCGCCAGCGTGGCCATCACCTGCTGCTCACCCGCGAGCCGGGCGGCACACCGCTGGCCGAACGGCTGCGGGAGCTGTTCCTGCACGAGCCCATGGATGCACTGACCGAGGCGCTGCTGGTCTTCGCGGGCCGGCGCGACCACCTGCTCACCCGCATCGAGCCGGCGCTGGCGGCGGGCACGACCGTGCTGTGCGACCGCTTCACCGACGCCACCTTCGCCTACCAGGGCGCCGGCCGCGGGTTCGACCTGGACGTGCTGTCCACGCTGGAGCGGTGGGTGCAGCAGGGCCGCCAGCCGGACCTGACGCTGTGGTTCGACCTGCCGCCCGAGGTGGCCGCACGGCGCCGCGCCGCCAGCCGCGGGCAGGCCGACCGCCTCGAGCGCGAGGAGCAGGCGTTCTTCGAGCGGGTGAGGGCGGGTTATGCCGCCCGGCATGCGGCCTGCGCCGCACGAGTGGTGCGCATCGATGCCGATCACACCGTGGACGAGGTGGCCGCCCAGGTGCGGCAGGCGCTGACCCGCTTCCTGGAGCGCGCCGATGCATGACGAACGCGATCTGCCCTGGCTGGCGGAGCCGCTGCGCCAGCTGCGTGACCACCCGCGCAGCCATGCACTGATCCTGCACGGGGGAGCCGGCTCCGGGCAGTGGGAATTGGCCTGGCGCACGGCGCAAGCCTGGCTGTGCGAGCAGCCGCCCGGGCCCTGCGGCGAGTGTCCCAGCTGCCACCTGGCGCTGGCGCGCAGCCACCCGGACATCAAGGTGCTGATGCCCGAGACCATGCAGCTGGCCCTGCAATGGTGGGAGGGCGGGGCGGAGGAGGGCGGCGACAGCGGCAGCAGCAGCAAGCGCAAGCCCAGCCGCGAGATCCGCATCGACGCCGTGCGCGCGGCGATCGACTGGGCGCACACCAGCAGCAGCCGCGGCCGCGGCAAGGTGCTGCTGTTCTACCCGGCCGACGCCATGAACGTGACCTCGGCCAACGCCCTGCTCAAGACGCTGGAGGAGCCCGCGCCCGGCACCCGGCTGATGCTGTGCGTGGACGACCCGGAGCGCCTGCTGCCCACCGTGCGCAGCCGGTGCCAGCGGGTGCGGCTGGCGCCGCCTGACGCCGCGACCGCCGCGGCTTGGCTGGCCGGCAAAGGCGTGTCCGGCGCCGCCACGCTGTTGCGGGCCGCCGGTGGCGAGCCGCTCGCCGCGCTGGCCCTGCCCGACGAAGGACTGACCGCCGAGGCCTGGGCGCGGCTTCCCGGCCTGGTGGCCCGCGGAGACGCCGGCCCCTTGGCCGGCCTGCCCCTGCCGCGGGTGGTGCGTGTGCTGCAGCAGGTCTGCCACGACGCCATGGCCGTGGCGGCAGGTGGCGCCCCCCGGTTCTTCGAGCCCGGGCAGGTGCCCGCCGGCGCCAGCCTGGCAGCGCTGGCCGAGTGGTCGCGCGAGCTGGCCCGCGTGGCGCGCCACGAAGAGCACCCGTGGAACCTGCCTTTGCGTGTCGAAGCTCTCATCGTGTCGGGCCGGCGCGCCTGGATGGGCGCCTGATCCGCACCTGCTCGCTACACTTGCCCGCATGTCAGATGCCGACGGTCGACTGACCGCACCCACCCCCGCGCCCGCAGGGGCCGCCAGGCCCAGCGTCATCCAGCTCGTCTTCCGCGAGAAGGGCGCGCTGTACGCGGCGTACATCCCGGTGTTCACCGATGGCGGGCTGTTCGTTCCGTCGAACCGCGAGTACCAGCTGGGCGACGACATCTACCTGCTGCTGTCGCTGCCTGGCGACCCGCAGCGCTATCCCGTGGCGGGCAAGGTGGGCTGGATCACGCCGGCCAACACCTCGGGCGGCCGCACCCAGGGCGTGGGCGTGCGCTTTCCGAACGACGAGAAGACCCGCTTGCTGAAGCTGAAGATCGAGGAGATCCTCGGCACGTCGCTGCAGTCGTCCAAGCCCACGCAGACCCTGTAGCCGCACCGGCCGGACGGCCATCCTGCCGTGCGCCGGCCGGCGGGGCACACTCGCACCGATGACCGCACCGATCTTCGTCGATTCGCACTGCCACCTGGCCTTCCCGGAGCTCGCCCGGCAGCTGCCGTCCATCCTGCAGGCCATGCGGCAGGCGCGCGTGGCCGGCGCCCTGTGCATCTGCATCACGCTCGAGGAGTTCGAGACCGTGCATGGCATGGCCATGGCGCATCCCCACCTCTGGGCCAGCGTGGGCGTGCACCCCGACACGGAGGGCCTGGCGGAGCCCACGGAAGACCTCTTGTGCGAGCTCGCCAGCCGGCCGCGCGTGGTGGGCATGGGTGAGACCGGGCTCGATTACTACCGGCTCGAGGGCCGCTCCGTGGCGGACATGGAATGGCAGCGTGACCGCTTCCGTGCCCACATCCGTGCAGCGCGACGCACGGGGCTGCCGCTCATCATCCACACGCGCAGTGCCAGCGCCGACACCCTCGCCATCTTGAAGGAAGAGGGCGCCGGCCCGGCCGATGGCGGCCCCGGCGGGGTGTTCCACTGCTTCACGGAGACCATGGACGTGGCGCGCGCTGGCCTCGACCTGGGCTTCGACGTCTCGTTCTCTGGCATCGTGAGCTTCCGCAATGCCGCCGACCTGCGCGACGTGGCCCGCTACGTGCCGCTGGAGCGCTGCCTGATCGAGACCGACAGCCCCTACCTGGCCCCCGTGCCGCACCGCGGCAAGCAGAACACTCCGGCCTTCGTGCCGCACGTGGCCACCGTGCTGGCGCAGGAGAAAGGGCTCGCGGTCGAGGCCATCGCCGAGGCCACCACGCGCAACTTCGAGCGGCTGTTCCGCGTGAGCGTGCCGCCGCTGGGCGAGGCCCACGCATGAGCGGCGGCGCACAGCGGGGCCCTGCGCGGCGGCGCCTCCTGCGCGGGGCGGCGCTGGCGTGCGCCACAGTGGCGGCCGGCCTGCCGGCCTGGGCCGGCTCCTACGACGACTGGTTCCTCGCCATCGAGCTCGACCGGCCTGGCACGCTGCAGCGCCTGCTGGCGCGCGGCTTCGAGGTCAATGCGCGCGACCCGGCCGGCCAGCATGGCCTGTACCTCGCGCTGCGTGAGGGGGCGGACGAAGTGGCCGCACTGCTGGTGGCACACCCCCAGCTCGACGTGGAGTCCCCCAATGCGGCGGGTGAGACGCTGCTCATGATGGCCGCGTTGCGTGGCCGCCTGCCGGCCATGGCCGCGCTGATCGCGCGCGGTGCCCTGGTGCGGCGCCCGGGATGGACGCCGCTGCACTATGCGGCGTCCGGGCAGGAACCCCGCGCCATCGACCTGCTGCTGGCGCATGGCGCCGAGGTGGATGCCCGGTCGCCGAACGGCAGCACGCCGCTCATGCTGGCCGCCGGCTACGGGGCCATCGATGGCGCAACGCTGCTGCTGCGGCGTGGGGCGGATCCGGCGCTGCGCAACCAGGCCGGGCTGACGGCTGCCGATATGGCCCGACGCGCCGACCGCGACCGCCTGGCCGAACAGCTGGACGCCGCGGCGCGCTGACGATAGAGCGCTTGCACTGACAGGCGGGGCGGACTGCACTGGCAGGCATGTCAGGCGTTTTCGTACACGCGCCTTGTCGCACCGCCGACTGTTGCGGCGAGGGGCGCCTGCCTACAGTTCATTCCACGCGCCCCGCCACCCAACCGCCCAGGAGTCCACCATGCGTTCCACCACCGTCCGCCCGAATCCCTTCACGATGATGACGGATCCCGAGGCCATCCTGCAGGCGGTGGAGCGTTCCGAGCGGCTCAAGCACCTCACGCGCCGCGTCTGCCGTCCGCTGGACAAGCCGCTCATCCCCAAGCGCGGCAGCGCTGCCGCCGAGCTGAGCGACTTCGATCGCGAGATCGACCTGTCGGCGGACGAAGTGGGTGCCGCTGGCTGACGCACCAGCGCTGGCGCCACGCGCCATGACACTTGCCACGGGTCCCAAGCGGGCCCGTTGTGCTTTGGGGAACGATGAACGGCCGGCTGTACGCCGGGGGGCCTCACTGCCTCCGCGCATGCGCGACAATGTGTAGATACTCAAAAGGCGGTATTCGGCAGATATTAGCCTGCCAGTTATCCACATACTCGGCTTCGCCAGGGCAGGGGCGGTGCGGTGGAGCCGGGCGAGGGGGTCCTTCGTCATTTCGTGTGGAACCCAACAGTCACAATGACTCCTGGTCGTCGAGCCCGGTGGGCATGTGTGCAGGCCGCTGGCCGGCCTGTGCACATGTCCACGAGGCGTGTTTGATCAGGAGGATGAGTCCATGGGC
>JACRBA010000170.1 GCA_016213265.1 Burkholderiales bacterium
CACCGCCATGCCGGCCTCTGCCTGCTTGAGGAACCCAATGATCTGTTCCTCTGTGAACTTGCTCTTCCTCATGTCCGCGATTCTCCTGAATGGCGGACCCCTTGCTACTTCAGATTGGTACGGCTGGAGGGGGGCAGGTCAACCTCGCGCTGGCTCGACTCCACGTACGAGTGGACAACCTTGTCGAACTGCCGGCCATCCTGGTTGTCCTGGTCACGGGGCTGGCCATGTTCGTCCAATCCTGGCCACGAACACCGTCGTTCTACGTCATGGCGTCATCTGGCGTTGCCGCCATCGGGCTCAACCTCTACTGCGTGTGGCTGGTCTACCAGCGGCGCTCGGCGGCCACGAATGGCGCCTGGTCGGAGTTTGCCCGCCTCGATCACGTTCAACACAAGGCGGGTGCAACAGTGCTCGTGCTTGTTCTGGTGGCTCTCATCGCGGGCGTGTGGGGCAGGAGCGCGGCCTAGCCCTTCGCCAAGGTCCCCCCCGCTGCAGGCGTGATCTGCGGGTTGCGTGTCGAGGGCGTTGAAGACCCGTTGATGAAGAAGACGCGGCAGCCATCTCGACAGGCTCGTGGACGAACTGGCCAAGGGTGAAGCGATGGAGAAGGTTCTCAGGCTCACGCCGTGGCCCAGAATCCCACCTTCATCCACTGCCGATCGCCACAGCATGCGTTCCACCGTCTTGGCCTTGGCGGGCCTGCTGCTCGCCTCCTGCGCCTCACAGCCGCCCAGCACTGCGTCTGCCGTGCCGCAGATGTCCCCCGAATGCCTGGCGGCGAAGCTCAAACCCGTTGATCCTCTGCCCATCAACGCCATTCCTGAAGAGGTTCTGCGAAAGGCCCAAAGCGGATGGGTCGTCGTCAGCTACGACGTCGTCTCAGGCAAAGCCCGGAATCTCAAGGTGGTCGACAGCAATCCCTCCGGTCTTTACGACTCCTACGTTCTGCGCCATACGGCCAACTACACCGAGCCCACGGGAGCCACGGTTCGTGGCTGCATCGCGACAACGAACATCCAGTTCTAAGCTCCCGACACCGTTGGGCCGCAGGAATCGACGGTTCGTCGCGTGGCGCCCCCGCGCCGGCTGAGCGGAGCAGAATCCCAGCGTGGCTCCCCGATCGCCAGGGCCTTCCCCTGGGGCGTGGATGCCGCCCATGGAGGTGGACATGAAGGCGCTTCTGCTGTTCGTCGCTTGGTGCATCCTGTTCGTGCTGGCCTGGCCGGCGGCCGTGCTCGCGCTGCTTCTCTTCCCGGTGGTATGGCTCCTCAGCCTGCCGTTCCGCCTCATCGGCATCACCCTCGATGCCGCCTTTGCGCTTCTGCGCGCGGTCGTCTTTCTGCCGGCGAGGGTGCTGGGCTACCGAAGCTGAAGGTGGCTGCGTGTGGCCGATGGCGTGCCTGGTCCGCCCCATGCACCGCGAGAACGCCGCAATCGGTGTGGTTGTCGTCTCCTTGTGTCTCTACGTGGCGGTTTCCGCCAGCAGGAAGACGGCCGTGAGTCCATCCACGCATGGCCGTGCACCAGGCGACGCCTGTGCCCAGGTGAGATTGGCGAGAACGCGCGCAGCGTCCAGAATCGGCACCCCGTTGCCCCGATCTGCCAGGAGGTCCCCCGTGATCAAGCCCCCGGTCTGGTTCTATGTGGTCGCCGTGCTCGCGCTGCTGTGGAATGCCGCAGGCCTGATGGCGGTGGTGGCTGACCTGCGCCTGTCGGCGTCGGACATCGCCACACTGCCGGCGGACCAGCAGGCGATGCATGCCGCGCGGCCGGCCTGGTCAGTGGTGGGCAGCGTGGTGGCGGTGGTGGCGGGCACCCTGGGCTGCCTGCTGTTGCTGCTTCGGCGGCGCTGGGCCGTCTCGGTCTTGGCCGCTTCCCTGGTGGGGGTGGTGGTGCAGGACGTCGGTCTCTTTGGCGCGTTCGGCGCCGCGGGTGGCGTGCAGATGGTGGCCCTGGCGCTGCAGGGTCTGGTGCTGCTCATCGCCATCGGCCTGCTGCTGCTCGCGCGCCGGGCCATTCGACAGGGCTGGATCACCTCGACACGATGACACGACGACTTCTTCTCTCCCTGGCTGGGGGCGCGCTCGTGGCGGCGCTGGCCTTCGGCTTGAACCCATCCGGCGACGCGCACCGCGCCGCCATCAAGGCGGCGGTGGCCGAGCGCAGCCCGGTGGCCGGGGCCCTGGGCCTGGGCGCGCTGGCCGCATTCACCACCACCTACCACTCGTGGGGCGTGTGCTCCTACACCACGGTGAACGGGCGCACGTTGTCCTTCGGCGCGTTCGGCGTGGTGCATGTGCGCGAGTTGCTGCCGAGCGACAGCTCGCGCTGAATTCTCGTCACCCGCTCGCCACGGCGCAGCGGGTTCCCACGTCGTGCGCCGGACCGGCCGCGAGCACGCGCCTTGAATGGGGTACGTGCACGCGCTTGCACTGCACACTGGATATCCATACAGTCTCGGCACCTTCTTCCCTGCCCACCGGAGCTCACCCATGCTGGACCACATGACATTCCGCGTCACCGACATCACGCGGGCCAAGGCCTTCTACAGCGCAGCGCTCGCGCCGCTCGGCTACAGCGTGTGCTTCGAAGGCGAGTTCGGCTCGCACATCCTCGGCTTCGCGTACCCGGACGCGTCCCAGCCGGACGGCAAGAAGGCCGACGTGTGGTTCATCGACGGCCCCTCGCCCTATGGGGGCCCGGCCGCCACCTCGGGCTGCCACCTGGCCTGGCGCGCGCAGAGCCGGGCCGAGGTGGATGCCTTCCACCGCGCCGCGCTGGCGGCGGGCGGCAAGGACAACGGCGCCCCCGGGCTGCGGCCCGAGTACCACGCCCACTACTACGGGGCCTTCGTCATCGACCCCGAGGGCAACAACATCGAGGCGGTGTGCCACTCGCCCGAGTAGCGCAGCCGCGCCCCCGCGCCACCCTGGCCTCCACAGACCGCTGCGGCTGACTCGCATGACCCGCTTCGCCGTCCTGCTGCGCGGTGTGAACGTGGGCAAGGGCAACAAGGTGCCCATGGCCGAGTTCCGCGCCCTGCTCGAGGGCCTGGGGCACACCGGCGTGCAGACCCTGCTCAACAGCGGCAATGCGGTGTTCACTGCCCGCCGCGGTGGGGCGGATGTGCTGGCCCACGAGATCGCGGCCGCCGTGCAGGCGCGCTGCGGGGTGGTGACGCCGGTCATCGTGAAGCTCGCGGCGGAGTTCGCTGCCATCGTGGCGGGCAACCCCATCGTGCCGCCCGAAGCCGACCACTCGCGCTTTCTGGTGGCGTTTGCGGCGGACCCGCATGCGCTGCAGGCGCTCACCGCACTCGAGCCCTTGCTGCAGCCCGGTGAACGCCTGGCCATCACCACGCACGCCGCCTACCTGCATTGCACGGGCGGCCTGCTGCAGAGCCAGGCGGGCGCCGCGCTGCACGGCAAGGCCGGCCGCGGCCTCACCACCCGCAACTGGGCCACCACGCTGAAGCTGGCGGCCCTGCTCGCGCCGGGCGCGGGCGCGGCATGAGATCTGCCCGCTGACGGCCTCTGCCTGCGCCACCGCCATCGCCCACCGCCAGCGTCACCGCTACCGTTCACCTCAGCTCGACAGGAAGCCCGCATGACCCCGCCCTTCGTCAATCTGGCCGACGACGTGGAGGACAACGGCTACTACAGCTCACGACGTGCCCTGTTCAGCGCGGGCATCGGGGCCCGCCAGCTGGGCTACAACCTCACCGAGCTGCCCCCCGGCAGCGCCCAGTGCCCGTTTCACTCGCACCGCGCGGAGGAGGAGATGTTCCTCATCCTCGAGGGCGAAGGCGAATTGCGCTTCGGCACGCAGCGCCACCGCATCCGCGCCCACGATGTCATCGCCTGCCCCACGGGCGGCGCCGAGGTGGCGCACCAGATCATCAACACCGGCAGCGTGCCGCTGCGCTACCTGGCCGTGTCCACGCTCGCCGCCACCGAAGTGTGCGAGTACCCCGATTCGCAGAAGATCGGCGTGTGGGGTGCGGCCACGCACGGCGGCGGCCTGCGCAAGATGTTCCCCGCGGAGACCTCCGTCGACTACTACCACCGCGAGCCGCTGGCCGCGCCAAACGACGATGCCTGACGAGGCGCTGCCCCTGGGGTACCACCTGCGCGCCGGCACGCCCGCGGATGCTGCCACGCTCGCGGCGCTGTCGGTGCAGGTGTTCCTCGACACCTACGCCACCGACGGCGTGCGGCCGGACCTGGCCGCCGAGGCGTTGGCCGAGTATTCGCCGGCCGCGTACGCGCAGCGGCTGCAGGCGCCCGAGCGGCGCTTCGTGCTCGCGGAGCAAGCGGGCGGGCTGCGGGGGTTCGCCGAGGTGTCGCTGGCGCCCGCCACCGCCCCGGCGGGCGACGTGGTGGGGGCCGAGCTGGTGCGGCTCTACGTGCAGCCCGGCGCCCAGGGCCAAGGCCTCGGCCGGCAGCTGCTGCGCGAGGCCGAGGCCATCGCCGCGGCGGCCTCGCACGCCCACCTGTGGCTCACGGCCTGGGAGGGCAACGGCCGCGCGCTCGCCTTCTACGCGGCGCAGGGCTACCGCACGCTCGGCGACACCACCTACACCTTTCAGGGCCGGTCCTACGGCAACCGGGTGCGGGCCCGCGAGGTGGCGGTGCGGCTCGCGACGGCCGCCCCACCGGCATCAACCGGCGGCCACACGCTGGAATGGTCGCGCAGCCTGTCGGGCGTGGATTGGCACGAGCTCGAGGCGCTGTACCGCCGCGCGCCGCTGGGCCACAAGCCCGCGGACCACCTGCGCCAGGTGTTTGCGCACAGCCGGTACGCCTGGTTCGTGCGGGACAGGGGCCAGCTGGTGGCCGCCGGCCGCGCCCTGGCCGATGGCGCCGACTGCGCCTACCTGTGCGACCTGGCCGTGCTGCCCAGCCACCAGGGCAGCGGGCTGGGCAAGGCGCTCGTGCAGCGCCTGCTGGCTGATTGCCAGGGGCACAAGAAGATCCTTCTGTACGCGGTGCCCGGCAAGGAGCCCTTCTACCGGAAGTTCGGCTTCCTGCGCCTGGTCACCGCCATGGCCATCTTTCAGGACCGCGAGGCCGCGATCGCCCGCGGGCATCTGAGCAAGGAGTGAGGCACCGACCATGAAAGCCGCTGACAAGCACACCCTGCTGCAGACCCTGGCCGAGCGCTTCCAGCGCCACCCCGAGCGGCACGCCGGCATCGAATGGGCCGACGTGGCCGCTCGCCTGGACGCCCGCTCGGCGGCGTTGCGCGCCCTGCAGGCCATGGAGGACTCGGGCGGCGAGCCGGACGTGATCGGCCGCGACGAGGCCACCGGAGAGCTGCTGTTCTGCGACTGCGCCGCCGAGACGCCCAGCGGGCGGCGCAGCCTGTGCTTCGACGACGCCGCGCTGCACGCCCGCAAGGAGAACAAGCCCGCCGGCAGTGCGATGGGCATGGCCGCCACCCTGGGCATCGAGTTGCTGGACGAGGCGCAGTACCGCGCGCTGCAGGCGCTCGGCGAATTCGACCTGAAGACCTCCAGCTGGCTCGCCACGCCGGACGAGGTGCGTGCCCTGGGCGGTGCCCTGTTCGGCGACCGGCGCTACGGCCGGGTCTTCACATACCACAACGGCGTGCAGTCGTACTACGCGGCGCGCGGGTTCCGGGGGCGCCTGCGGGCCTGAGCCCCGCGCCGCGGCGCGGCGGTCGGGGAGAATCGCGGCCGCCATGAACCGCTCCCGTCGCCTGCTGGCCGGCGCCGCCGTCGGCGCCACTGTGATCCTGCTCGCCCTGGCCCTGGCCCACCACCTGGCCGTGCAGCGCCTGGGCGCCGCCGTGCGCGACGCCCTGGGCCCGCGTGCCACCTTGGGTGCCGTGGAGCTGGGCTGGTCGGGCGTGGTGCTGCACGATCTGCACGTGGCCGCTGCGCCCGGCTGGCCCGCCGACGAAGAGCTGCACGCCGGGCGCGTGCGTGTGCAGCCCGCCTGGCGCAGCGCCTTCGGCGGGGCCTGGCGCATCGAGCGGGTGGAGGTGGACGACGCCCGCATCGTGCTGCTGCGCACCCGCGAGGGCCGGCTGCGGGTGCTGCCCGGGCTGCTGGAGCGCCCCGCCCCACCCGGCGATGCGGCCTCCGGCCCGGCGCCCGCGGCCCCGGCGCTGCACATCGGCACCGTGTCGCTGAACGGGGTGCAGGTGGACCTGCACGACGCCAGCGTGCGCGGCAAGCGGCCGCACCACCTGCGCCTGGCCGAGCTCGACGCCACGCTGCAGGGGCTGCAGCTGCCCGCCCTGGACACCCCTGTGCAGGTGCAGCTGCAGGGCCTGTTCAAGGGCCCGTCGCGCGACGGGCAGCTGCGCATCGACGGCCAGCTCACGCCTGCCACCCGTGACGCCGACGTGCGCGCCAGCCTCACCGGCGCCGACCTGGTGGCGCTGCAGCCCTACCTGCTGCGCGTGGCGGACGCCGGCGTGCGCCGCGGCACGCTGGACGTGCAGGTGCACGCCAAGGTGGCGGCGCAGCGCCTGCGTGCGCCCGGGCGGCTGGTGCTCACCGACGTGCAGCTCGCCAGCGGCTCGGGGCTCGGCGACCGCTTCGCCGGCCTGTCGCGCGATGCGGTGCTGGCCGGCCTGTCGCGCCGCGGGCGCATCGAGATCGCCTTCACGCTGGACGGCCGGCTGGACGACCCCGCCTTCTCCATCAACGACGACCTGGCCACGCGCTTTGCGGCCGGCCTGGCCGAATCGCTGGGCGTGAGCCTGTCGGGCGTGGTCGACGGCGTGGGCGAGATGGTCAAGGGTCTGTTCGGCCGCTGAGGGCCGCCGCACGCGCCAGCACACGCGCCAGCGGCGCGCCCGCCACCGGCTTGGTGAGGTGGTCGTCGAAACCCGCGCGTGCCGTGCGCTCGCGGTCGGCATGCTGGCCATAGCCGGTCATGGCCACGATGCAGGTGGCCTGCTCGCAGGCGGCGCGCAGGGCGCCGATCGCCTGGTAGCCGTCCTCGCCCGGCATGTTCAGGTCCAGCAGCACCAGATGCGGCGAGGCCCGCCTGGCCAGCGCCATCGCCTCGCGTGCGCTGTAGGCCGCCTCGGCGGCATGGCCCATCTGCCGCAGCAGCAGGGCCATGGAATCGGCGGAATCGCGGTTGTCGTCCACCACCAGCACGGCCAGCGGCCGGGCCATGGCGCCGGGCAGTGCCGCCGCAGCCGGCGCCGGCGCCGGGGCCGGGCCGGGCAGGCAGGGCAGCACCAGCTCGAAGGTGGCGCCCTGGCCATGGCCGGCGCTGGCGGCAGTGAGGCGGCCGCCGTGCAGCTCGGCCAGGGTGCGGGCAAGGCTCAGCCCGAGGCCCAGGCCGCTGTCGGCCGGGTCGCGCGCCACCTCCGGCTCCTGCGCGAAGAGCTCGAAAATGCGGTCCAGCGCCGCGGGGGCGATGCCGCGACCGTTGTCGCGCACGCGGGTGAGTACCCGGCCGCCGTCCCGGTGGGCGCTCACCCATACCTGGCCGCCCTCGGGGGTGTAGCGCACGGCGTTGGACAGCAGGTTGTGCATCACCTGGGCCAGCCGCGTGCCGTCGCCCCGCATCGGCACGGCCTCGGGCAGCTCCAGGTGCAGCTGCAGGCGCTTGGCGTCGGCCAGCGGGCGGATGGCCTCGGCGGTGGCACGCACCACGTCGCGCCAGTCCAGGTCCTCGCGCTGCAGCGAGATCTTGCCGGTGGCCACGCGCCCCACGTCCAGCAGGTCGTCCACCAGGCGGCTGAGCTGTCGCGTCTGGCGGTCGACCATCTCGGTCAGCCGGGTCACCAGCGGCGGCAGGTCGGGCTGCAGGCGCAGCAGGCTGGTGGCATTGCGGATGGGCGCCAGCGGGTTGCGCAGCTCGTGCGCCAGCATGGCGATGAATTCGTTCATGCGGCGGCTGGTCTGCTCCAGCTCGAGCAGGCGGCGTTGCGACGACAGGTCGCGCGTCACCTTGGCGAAACCGCGGTGCACACCGTCGTCGTCGCGCACCGGTGTGATCACCACGTTGGCCCAGAAGGTGCTGCCGTCGGCGCGCAGGCGCAGGCCCTCCACCTCCACGCGCCCATCGGCCAGGGCACGGGCCAGCTCCTCGGCCGGCCGGCCGGCGGCCACGTCCGCGGGGGTGAAGAACATCGAGAAGTGCCGGCCCAGCACCGCGTCGGCCGTGAAGCCGGTGATGGCCGCCGCGCCGGCATTCCAGCTCAGCACGCCGCCCTGCGGGTCCAGCATGAACAGGGCGTAATCCTTGACCGCCTCGAACAGCAGGCGCAGTTGTTCCTCGCTGCGGCGCAGCTGCTCCTCGTGCCAGCGCCGCTCAGTGAGATCGCGCGTGACCTTGCCGTAGCCCTGCAGTTCGCCCTGGGCGTCGCGCAGCGCCGTGATGACCACGCTGGCCCAGAAGCGCGTGCCGTCCTTGCGCAGGCGCCAGCCCTCTTCCTCGAAGCGCCCGTGCGCAGCGGCGCGGCGCAGTTCCTCGCGCGGCCAGCCGGCCAGCAGCCGGTCGGGCGGGTAGAAGCGCTCGAAGGACTGGCCGATGATCTCCTCGGCCCGGTAGCCCTTGATGCGCTCGGCCCCCGGGTTCCAGCTCGCCACGCGGCCGTCACGGTCCAGCAGGAAGATGGCGTAGTCGGTGATGCTCTACACCAGCAGCCGCAAGGATTCGGCGGTCTCGTCCGTCCAGGGGTGGACGACGGGTGGGGCACGCACGACGGAATCAGGCATCAGACAGCTTTCGAACCAGGACCGGGCAGGGCAGCAGCCGCGCCGGCGAAGGCACGTGGGGGCTGGCGGCAAACCGCGTGCCGAGGCCCGCCGCCAAGCCCCTGCGGCAGGCGGGGCAGCCGGCGGCAGGGGACAATGGCGGGTTCGCCCGTGTGCCGCCTGCCCGGCTGCCGATCCACCCGCCTGCCCGCGCCCTGCCCATGACCCGATCCGACGCCCCCGCTGCCCTTGCGAGCGCCCCGCCCCGCGCGGCGGACCGGCCGCGCGCGTCGTCGCCCGGCGGCAGCAAGGCGCTCACCGCGTGGCGGCCGTACTGGGCCAAGCGCTTCGGCACCGCCCCGTTCCTGCCCATGAGCCGGGCCGAGATGGACGCGCTGGGCTGGGACTCGTGCGACATCGTGCTGGTGACGGGCGACGCCTACGTGGACCACCCCAGTTTCGGCATGGCGGTCATCGGCCGGGTGCTCGAGGCCCAGGGCTTCCGCGTGGGCATCATCGCCCAGCCCGACTGGCAATCGGCCGACCCCTTCAAGGCGCTGGGCCGGCCCAACCTGTTCTTCGGCGTCACCGCCGGGAACATGGATTCGATGATCAACCGGTACACGGCCGACCGGAAGATCCGCAGCGACGACGCCTACACGCCCGGCGGCGCCGGCGGCAAGCGGCCCGACCGCGCCTGCCTGGTGTACGCCCAGCGCTGCCGCGAGGCCTTCCACGAGGTGCCCATCGTCGTGGGCGGCATCGAGGCCTCGCTGCGCCGCATCGCCCACTACGACTACTGGCAGGACAAGGTGCGCCGCTCGCTGCTTGTGGACGCCAAGGCCGACCTGCTGCTGTACGGCAACGCCGAGCGCGCGATCGTGGAGATCGCCCACCGCCTGGCCGCGCGCGAGCCGGTGGAGCGGCTGACCGACATCCGCGGCACCGCCTTCGTACGCCGCCCCGGCGACCCCACCGCCGAGGGCTGGTTCGAGCTCGATTCCACCGAGGTGGACCGGCCAGGCCGCATCGACGCCCACATCAACCCGTATGGCTGGGAGGCCGACGGCCAGGAGTGCGCTCGGGAAACCGGGGCTTCGACAGGCTCAGCCCGAACGGCGCTTCCCGTTCGCACTGAGCCACTTCGACAAGCTCAGGACAGGCCTGTCGAAGTGCCCATTGCCCTGCCGCCCACGCGCCGGCCGGCCGAAGGCCGCATCGCCCTGCCGCCGCGCGAACGCACCGTCATCCGCCTGCCCAGCTTCGAGCAGGTGCGCAGCGACGCCGTGCTCTACGCCCACGCCAACCGCGTGCTGCACCTGGAGACCAACCCCGGCAACGCGCGCGCGCTGGTGCAGCGGCACGGCGAGGGCAAGACGGCCCGCGAGGTGTGGATCAACCCGCCGCCCATCCCGCTGACCACGGCCGAGATGGACCACGTGTTCGACCTGCCCTACGCGCGCGCGCCCCACCCGGCGTACGCCGACGAGCGCGGCCGGCACGACGGCGCCACCAAGATCCCGGCCGGGGAGATGATCCGCTTCAGCGTGAACATCATGCGTGGCTGCTTCGGCGGCTGCACCTTCTGCTCCATCACCGAGCACGAGGGCCGCATCATCCAGAGCCGCTCGGAGGACTCGATCATCCGCGAGATCGAGGACATGCGCGACAAGGTCAAGGGCTTCACCGGCGTGGTCAGCGACCTGGGTGGCCCCACCGCCAACATGTACCGCCTGGCCTGCAAGAGCC
>JACRBA010000172.1 GCA_016213265.1 Burkholderiales bacterium
GCCCACTGCGACGGGTGCTCGCTGCGATGCTCCAGCACCATGCGCACGGCACGCTCGCGCACCTCGGGGGAAAACTTCGGGGACTTCTTCATGGCTCCATTCTCCAGAGTTGGAGCCTCCGTCAAACCCGGGGCGGTTCAAGATCAATGCAAGCTATTTATGCAACAGCACACTAGTGTCTTGAATTGGAAGTTAGTTGAACTATGTGATGCCATCGAGGTCTGTCGTGTACCGTGTGTGCACGACGAGGCTGCGATGGGTCGAAGAGCGCAAGGGCAACTGGTACTGAGCGAGGCGGAACGCGAGGAGTTGGTGGCGTTGACGCTGCGGCGCAAGACTGCGCAAGCGCTGGCGCTGCGTGCGCGCATCGTGCTGGCATGCGCCGAGGGTCAAGCGAACAAGGTCGTGGCCGCCCGCCAGCGCGTGACGCAGCAGACGGTGGGCAAATGGCGAGCGCGCTATATCGAGCAGCGGCTCGACGGGCTGCTGGATGCGCCGCGCTCGGGTGCGCCGAGGACGATCGACGACGCGCGCGTGGACGCGGTGATTGCCAAGACGCTGGAGAGCGTGCCAGCCGGCGCCACGCACTGGAGCACGCGCACGATGGCACGCGACAGCGGCTTGTCGCAGGCGGCCGTCTCGCGCATCTGGCGCGCCTTCGGCTTGCAGCCACATCGGCAGGAGACATTCAAGCTTTCCAGCGACCCGATGTTCGTGGACAAGGTGCGCGACATCGTGGGGCTGTATCTGGACCCACCGCTGAAGGCGATGGTGCTGTGCGTGGACGAGAAGAGCCAGATCCAGGCACTGGATCGAACCCAGCCACTGCTGCCGTTGGCCCCCGGGATCCCCGAGCGGCGCACGCACGACTACGCGCGCCACGGCACGACCACATTATTCGCGGCGCTGGACATCGCCACCGGTGAGGTCATCGGCGAGATGCATCGGCGTCATCGCAGCAGCGAGTTCCTGCAGTTCCTGCGCACCATCGAAGCCAACGTGCCGGCGCAGTTGGACGTGCACTTGGTGATGGACAACTACGGCACGCACAAGACCCCGGCCATCAAGGCGTGGTTAGCGCGCCATCCCAAGTTCAGCGTTCACTTCACGCCGACCTTCGCCTCCTGGCTCAACCAGGTCGAGCGCTGGTTCGCCACGCTCACGCAGAACTACATCCGCCGCGGCACCCATTGCTCGACACGCGAACTCGAGCAGGCCATCCGCAAGTACTTGCAAGTCCACAACGCCGATCCCAAGCCCTTCGTGTGGACCAAGTCCGCCGATGACATCCTCGCGAGCGTCGAGCGCTTTTGCCTGCGAACTTCTAACTCATGACACTAGAGTTGTGTCAGCGGCACGACCCGTAGCTTTATCGGCGTGCATGCGGTGTCCGTTCGAGCTGCTGCGATTGCTGCAACGGAACGTTGAATGCCAAGAATGGGCGGCAATTCGACAGGCACTGCTGCATCGCTTCGCGCAGTGGCCAAGCCGCCCGGTCGGTCTCAGTCCAATGCCGGGCGGCGGCGGACCAGGAGCTTCCAGGTCCCTTCGACGACCACTTCGTCGCGCTGGTTGATGACCTGGCGGTGGAAGGCCACCACCCCGCGGTCGGGCCTGGATGTCCCTCTCTTCGCGGCCACATCCACGCGCACTCGCAGCGTGTCGCCGATGAAGGTGGGCTTCGGAAAGCGGCACTGGATGTCGAGCAGACCCATCAGGCTGGGCTCCAGGTGCTGGTTGAGCTGCATGCGCGTGACGAGCCCCGACATCACCGCCAGCACCAGCAGCCCGTGCGCGATGCGCTGGCCGTGGGGGGTGACCTTGGCGTACTCGGCATCGACGTGCAGGCGATTGAAGTCGGCCGACAGGCAGGCGAAGTTGACGACATCGGCCTCGGTCACGGTGCGCGTCGGGCTGTCGAATGCTGCGCCGATCTCCAGGTCCTCGAAGTAGCAAGGCTCGGGGCTCAGGGTCGAAAGCTGCATGCTCCTACTCCGGACGTGGCTCGGGCAAGGCCAGTACCTGCTCGACGAGCTGCGTTTTCAGCACGCGCCCGGTCAGGTTCTTCGGAACCTCGCTCATCAGAACGACGCGGCGCGGCTTCTTGTAGGCCGCCAGCCGGGCAGCGGCGAAGGCGGACAACTCGTCGGGCGACGGCGACGCGTCCGCATGCGGCACGATCACGGCACAGATCAGTTCGGTCAGGCGCTCGTCCGGCAGGCCGATGCAGTGCGCCTCGGCCACGGCCGGGTGCTGCTGCAGCACCTGCTCGATCTCCGACGCATAGACGTTGATGCCGCCGCTCTTGATGATGTCGCGCTTGCGGCCGACGAAATGCAGCAGCCCGTCGTCATCGACGCGGCCCAGGTCGCCGACGGTGAGGAAGTCGCCGCGGCGCGTGCTTTCGGTGAGCTCGTCGTCCTCGAAGTAGCCGTCGAATTGCGAATTGCTGCGGCAGCAGATTTCGCCCACCTCGCCGGTTGCCACCTCGTGCCCTTCGTCGTCCAGCAGTTTCAGCTCGACGCCGAAGAAGGGCCTGCCGACGCAGTTGCCGTCCAGGTGCCGGGCGACCTCGGCGCCATCCAGGTTGGCATACGGCCCGACCTCGGTCGAGGCGGCATAGACGTTGAGGACGCCTTCCCCCAGGCGATCGAGCAGTCTGCGCTTGAGCGCACCCGACAGCGTGCCGGCCCCCGACTGCACGACGCGCAGGCTCGACAGATCGGCACCGCTCCAGCGGGGATGATCGACCATCGCTTGGAGCATTGCCGGCAGCAGCATCGTGGAAGTGATGTGCGCACATTCGATCGTCTCGATGGCCGTGCCGGCGTCGAAGTGATCGAGCAGCGTGACGCTGGCGCCCAGGTACAGCGGCAGCAGCGTATAGACACAGCCGGCGCTCAGGCACAGGGGCAAGGCGGCCAGGGTGCGGTCATCCATGCCGAAGCGCTGCGCGATGGCGCGCTCCTCGAAGCCGAAGCGCGATCGCAGCGCGCCCTTCGGGCGGCCGGTGGTGCCCGAGGTGTGCAGCATGATCGTGCTGCCCTCGCGGCCGAGGGGCGGTGCGCGATGCGGGTCGGACTGCAGCAATTCGTCCCAGTGCAGGGCACCCTTGGGCGCGTCGTGCGCGGCGTCGGCGAACACGATAGGGCGCCATGCAGGATCGGCCATCGCCGCGGCGCGCCCGCCGAAACCCGAACCAAAGAGGACGAAGCGCGCATGCGCGGCCGAGATCCCATGGTGCAGATCGCTGTCGGTCAGGCGGTAGTTCAGGGGCGCCGGCACGGCCCCGATGCCGGTAAGGGCGAAATAGGCCACCAGCATGTCGGGATGGTTGATCGAGAGCATCGGCACCTTCTCGCCCGGAGCGATGCCCAGCGCCGCCAGCGCCGCCGCGGCGCTCTCGGCACGCGAGAGCAGATCAACATAGCTCCATGTCTGATCCCGGAAGCGAAGCGCTGGCCGGTGTGGCAGGCGCCGCGCATTCAGGCGCAGTGCAGACAGCAGTGGCATGCCCATCGTTGTCGACTCCTCAGTGGAACGCCGAGACGCCGAGCACCTCGCGCCCGATGATGAGCGTCTGGATCTCGGTGGTGCCCTCGGGAATGAGGCCGCCGCGGGTGTCGCGGAAGATGCGCTCGATCGGCAGCTCCTCGCTGTAGCCGCAACCACCGTGCACCTGCAGCGCCATGCTCGCGACCTCGTGCGCCGCTTCGGCGGCGTAGAGCTTGGCGATCGAGCACTCGGTGCGCGCGCTGCCGCCCTGGTCGAGCGTCCAGGCGGCCCGATAGCCGAGCGCACGCGCGGCCTCGCAGCGCACCATCATGTCGACGATGAGCTTTTGCACGAGCTGGAAGCCGGCGATCGACCGCCCGAACTGCTTGCGCTGCCGCGCGTAGTCGATCGACAGATCCAGCGCCGCGCGCGCCGCGCCAACCGCCCCCATCGCCACATTGAGGCGCCCGAAGTTCAGCCCCGTGAGGATGGCCTTGAGGCCCTCGCCCTCCTGGCCCAACAGATTGGCCTTGGGCACGATCGCGTCGCGGAAGGCGAGCTGCGAGGTGCCGGTGGCGCGGATGAACATCACGTCGGCCCGCTGCGCCTCGTAAGCGGTCTCCTCGCGGTCGACGATGAACAGGCTGATGCCGCCATCGCAGCGCGCGCTGTAGGTGCGCGCGACCACGACGCCGAAGTTGCCGTGCACGCCGTTGGTGATCCACAGCTTGTTGCCGTTGACGAGCCAGTGGCCCCCCTTGTCCTCGGCCCGGGTCTCGATGCCGGCGACATTGGAGCCGTGGTTCGGCTCGGTGATGGCCATCCAGTGCCGGAGTTGGCCCGCGAGCAGCGGCTGCAGCCAGCGGCCCTTCTGTTCGACCGTACCGTGGCGGTGCAGCAGCTGGGCCAGGATGTTCAGCGAGTTCATCATCACCCGCAGTGACAGCCAACCATAGCCGGCTTCCTCCATCAGGATGGCCCAGGCGACGTGGCTCATGCCGAAGCCGCCGGCCTCTTCGGGCAGCAGCCCGCCCAGGTAGCCGAAGGGTTGGAGCTGGGGCAGAAGGTCCCAGGCGAACTCGCGCTCGCGCTCGCACATGGCAATGCGTGGTGCGACCCGCTCGCGCATGAAGCGCTGAACGCTCGCGCGCAGCGTGTCCTGATCGGGAGTGAAGCCGAAGTCCATGGCTGCTGGCCGCTCAGGTCGCGTAGCGCCCACCGGTGACGTGCAGCGTGGCGCCGGTGATGTAGCCCGCGGCCTCGCTGGCGAGGAAGCACACCGCGCTGGCGATGTCCCGGGGAACGCCGAGGCGCCCGATGGGCGTACGCGCCAGCGCGTTGTCGCGGATTTTCTGGTAGTGCGGCAGTTTGCGCACGCCGTCGGTTTCGATGAACCCCGGCGCGAGGGTGTTGACGGTGATGCCATCGCGGCCTAGTTCGAGCGCCAGTGCGGCCGAGAAACCCAGGATGCCGGCCTTGGCAGCCGAGTAGTTAGCCTGGCCCGGATTGCCCAGGTGCGCGCGCGAGGAGATGTTGACGACCCGTCCCCACTTGGCCGCGGCCATCAGCGGCGCCACGGCCTGGGTGCAGAGGAACGCGCCTTTGAGCACGGTGTCGATAACCGCATCCCAATCCGCTTCGCTGAGTCGGGTGATGCGGGCATCGCGCGCGAAGCCGGCGTTGTTGACGAGCACGTGCACGCCGCCGAAGGCGTCGACCGCGGCCTGCGCCAGGCGCTCGACATCGGCCCTGCGTGTCACGTTGGCGGGCACGGCGATGGCTCGATGGCCCGCGCCCTGCAGCGCCGCGCAGTGCGCCGCGGCGGCGTCGCCGTCGATGTCAGTGACGACGATGCGGGCGCCTTCCTCCGCCAGCGCGAGCGCCGTCTCGGCGCCGATGCCGCGGGCCGAGCCGGTGACTATCGCGACCCTGTCCTTCAGCCCCAGTTGCATGGCCACCTCCGCTGTCGCCTCGTACGGCGATTCAGCCCAGCAGTTCGTCGTCGTGTTCGCCGATGTAAGGTGCCGGCTTCGGCCGCGCCGCCGGGGTGCGGCTGAAGCGCGGCGCAGGCGAGGGCTGCACGACGCCCTCGCTTTCGAAGAACGTGGCTCGCGCCACGTTGTGCGGGTGCGCGGCGGCTTCGGCGGTGGCGAGCACCGGGGCAAAGCACACGTCGGTATTCTCCAGCAGCGCACACCAGTGCGCGGCGGGTTGGGCGCGGAAGATGGCGGCAATCCGCGCCTTCAGCGCCGGCCAGGCCTTGGGATCGCGCTGGCGCGCGAATTCGGGATCGTTCTCCAGGCCGAGCTTCTCGAGCAGCAGCGCGTAGAACTGCGGCTCCAGAGAGCCGATCGAGATCCACTGGCCATCGGCACACTCGTAGGTGTCGTAGAAGTGCGAGCCACCGTCCAGCAGATTGCCCTGGCGTTGGTCACGCCACAGCCCCAGTGCGCGCAGTTCGCAAACGATCGACGTAAGGAGCGCTGCGCCGTCGAGCACGGCTGCGTCGACCACTTGGCCCTTGCCCGAGACACGCGCCTCGAGCACGGCGCAGACGATGCCGAACGCGAGCATCATGCCGCCGCCGCCCAGATCGCCAACCATCGCCGGCGGTGCGGCCGGCCCGCCCTCCTTGCGGCCGATGGCCGCCAATGCCCCGGACAGTGCGATGTAGTTGATGTCGTGGCCGGCCGCTTGCGCGAGCGGGCCATCCTGCCCCCAACCCGTCATTCGCCCGATCACCAGCCGCGGATTGCGGGCGAGCAGCACATCAGGCCCGAGCCCGAGCCGCTCCAGCACGCCGGGGCGGTAGCCCTCGATCACCGCGTCGGCGCCGTCGATCATTGCCAGCACCTTGTCGCGGTGGGCAGGGTCCTTTAGGTCCACCGCCACCGAGCGGCGGCCGCGATGCAGCACGCTGCGTCGACCGGAGGCCAGGAAGCCGGGCGAGCCGCGGTCCTTGCCCTTGTCGGCCTTGCGGTCGAGGCGGATCACGTCGGCTCCCATGTCCGAGAGCATCATCGCGCAGAAGGGCCCGGGGCCGATGCCGCCGAACTCGATGACCTTCAAGCCTTGCAGTGGACCCGGCATGCCTTGCCTTTCATGGTGTTTCGTTTCAACCCAGCCAGCGCTTGCGCCGTCGGTAGTGCTTGACCTCGCGGAAGCTCTTGCGTCCGCCTTCGCGGTCGAGGCCGAGGTAGAACTCGCGCACGTCCTCGTTGGCGCGCAACTCGTCGGCACGGCCTTCGAGCACAATGCGCCCGCTTTCCATCACGTAGCCGTAGTCGGCGATCTCGAGGGCCACGCGTGTGTTTTGCTCGACGATCAGCAGTGCCAGGCCCTGGGCCCGCAACCGATGCAGTACGGCAAAGACCTCTTCGGTCATGCGCGGCGCCAGACCCAGCGACGGTTCGTCGATCAGCATCAGCTTGGGCTCGGCCATGATGGCGCGGCCGATCACCAGCATCTGCTGCTCCCCGCCGGAGAGATAGCCGGCCGTGCGTGTGCGCAGATCGGCCAGGCGAGGAATGGCCTGGTACACGCCGTCGAGCGCGAGTCGCATCTGCGCGGTGCTGCCGAACATGTGGCCACCGATGATCAGGTTCTGCTCCACCGTCATGTGCGGCAGCACGCGCCGGCCCTCCATCACATGCACGAGACCGCTGCGCACGATGCTGGCGGTGTCGTGGCCGCGGATCGCGCGGCCCCCAAAGGCGATGCTGCCGCCCGAGACGCGACCGTCGTCGGAATCGATGACCCCGGAGATGGCCTTGAGGGTGGTGCTCTTGCCCGCGCCGTTGGCGCCGAGCAGCGCCACGCAACCGCCTGGCGCGACCTGCATCGACACGCCCTTGAGGGCCAGGATCACGTCGGCATAAAGCACCTCGACATTGAGCAGCGACAGCAGCGCGGCGTCGCTCCCATCCACCTTGGCAGAGCCCGACAGGGGTTCCCGGCGCCGCGTTTCGGACACGGCGGACTCGCTCACGTCGACCACGTTTTCACCACTTCGGGATCGCCGGCACCGGGGCGTCGGCCGCCACGCGCACGACCTTGCCGTCCTTCATCGTGGCGATGTTCACCTTGGCCGTGCCGGTCGGGAACGGATTCTCGGGGTTGAAGTCGACACCCGGCAGCAGGCCCATGAGCTGTGCCGACGTGAAGTTGGCCGACAGCAGAGCCGCGTGGACGTTTTCGCCGGTCGCCCCAGCAGCGCCCTTGGCCTTGACGGCTTCCTCGACGGCGCGGGCCCCGACGACGGCCTGCCCCAGGCCGAGCATCGTCATCGCGTTCCAGCCGGACTTGAGGCCGTACTTGGTTTGCAGCATCGTGTAGAACTTGCGTGCCGGCGTGTCGTCTTCGCTGGCATCGGCGATAGCGCCGACTTCGTAGTCGCCGGCAAAGCCGTTGGGGTTGCCCAGCGCCTTGGACGAGCCCAGCACGCCGTTGTGCAGGGACAGCATGATCGGGATGTTCTTGCCCAGCGCCTGCAGCGCGCGCTTGGTGGCTACGGCCTGCGCGGTGTTGGTCTGGATCACGATCACGTCCGTGCCTGCGTTGGCCAGGCGGCGCACCTGCAGCGTCAGGTCGGCGGGCTGCACCTCGGTCCAGATGGCTTCGACGAAAGTGGCCTTGTCGGGATGGGCCTTGGCATAGGCCTGCAGGCCCTTGGCCATGTCGGCATAGGCGGGCGACGCTTCCGAGGTGATGATCGCAACCTTCACCGCCCGCTTGCCTTCCAGCTTGGTCGCGCGGAACCACTCGAGGAAGCCGGCGGCCTCGTGCGTATAGGTCGGGCGCACGTTCAACGCCCACTGCCCGGGCTTCCAGCCGAATCCGTAGGCGGCGGTGCCGAGCAGCATCGGCACCTTGTCTTCGGGCAGGCGCTGCTGCAGCGCCGCAGCGTCGTGGCCGCCCAGGCCGAACACCATCGCCGGCTTCAGCTCGGCCTTGATGCCGGGCCACAGACTCGCGGTCTGGGCCACGTCGTAGCGCGTATCGTAGGTCTTGACGTTGATGCGCACATTGAGCTTCTCGCCGACTTCCTTGTTCCACCAGTCGATGACCGCCAGACGCCCACCCTGCATGTCGTTCATGACGTTGGCGTAGGGGCCGGCGAAATCCGCCATGGCGGCAATGTTGACCGACGTCTGCGCCGAGACCTGAGCGCCGAGCGTGAGGCCGGCGGCCAGGAACAGTCCGCGTGAGACGAGATGGCGTCGATGCATGAAGATCTCCTCGTGGGAAGAGCGCCGGGATCGGCGCGATGGTGTGGACGGATTCAGTGAGGGAAGGGCCACAGGCGATACGTGGCCTTGAAGATGTTCCAGCGGTGCATGAGGCCCTTGGGTTCGAGCAGCAGGAAGCCCGTGATGACCAGACCCAGAAACACGTTCATGCTTGCGAAGACGACATCGCTGCCCAGCGCGGGGAAGCGTTCGATCAGGTCCGGGCCGACGCTGGTGATCGTTTCCTGGACGGCTCGGATCACGACGGTGCCGATCAATGCGCCGACGATCGAGCCGATCCCGCCGACGATCATCATGGCGATGAACCAGATCGAGTTGAACAGCGTGAACTGGTCGACCGAGACGAAGCGGATCTGGTAAGCCCACAAGCCGCCGCCGATGCCGGCGTAGAAGGCACCCAGCGCGAAGGCGCGTGCCTTGGTACCGGCGACGTCGATGCCCATCATGCCGGCAGCGACGTCATCGTCCCGCACTGCCTCGAAGGCGCGTCCGTGCCGGCTTCGCAAGATGCCGAAGGCGCCCGCGACCATCACCGCCGCTGCGACCAGAAAAAGTAAGTACAGCGCGCGGTCGGTGTCGAACACGATGCCGCCCATTCTTGCCGGCTGCAGGCTGAAGCCGTTGACGCCCCCGAGCCATGAAGACGGTAGGTTGAGCACCACGAACACGAACAGGAATTGGGCCGCGATGGTCGTGAGTGCAAGGTAGAAGCCTTTGATGCGCGAAGCCGTCAACCCGAAAGCCCAGCCCACCGAGGCCGCTATCAGCCCGCCCATGGGCACCGCCACCCAAAACGGCAGACCGAACTTGACCTCCATCACGCTGGTTCCGTAGGCGCCCACGCCCATGAAGGCCGCCTGGCCAAGGTTGATCTGCCCGGCGTAGCCTGTGGTGATCTGGAGTCCGACGACGACGATGGCCGTGATGAACATCAGGTTGGCCACCGCCACCAGGCGCGGCGAGGCGAACCAGGGGAAAGCGATCAGCGCGGCGGCGAACGCCGCCAGCGCCAACCATTGGGCGCGCGTGCGCACGATCGCGCTGTCCTGCTCGTAGCGTGTGAAGAAGATGCCGGAAGGATCCATCGAGGTCGAACTCTCAGACGCGCTCGATGCGCTTCCAGCCGAACATCCCGTTGGGACGCACCGCCAGCACGACGAGCATGAAGATGTAGGGAACCACCGAGGCTGCGTTGCCGCCGATCAGGGGATCGATGTAGGCCGATGTCAGCCCCTGCACGACGCCGACGATCAGCCCGGCCAGCAGCAGGCCCCGGATCGACTCCAGTCCGGCAAGCAGTGCGACCGGAAGCGCCGCGAAGCCGATCTCCGACGACAGGAAGGTCAGCGACTTGCCGCTGAGGTAGACGATGGAGGAGATCACTGACAGGATGCCGCCCAGCGCCCAAGCGAAAGCGATGGACCGTCGGACGCTGATCCCCATCGATAGCGCGATCTGGTGGTCTTCGGCCACCGCCGACATCGCCAGCCCCGTGCGGCTGCGGTTGAAAAACCAGTGCAGACCGAGCGCGAACACGACCGCCACCGCGCCGGCCACGGCGAGGGAACGGGGCACGATCATCTCGCCGATGATGAGTGGTTCGAGCGGGATCAGCGCCGGGAAGGCCCGTTCCTGCGGTCCCCAGATCACCAGAACCAGGCCCCGGGTGAGGATCAGGAGGCCAATCGTGACCATGATCATCGAGAACACCGACTCGCCGATCAAGCGGCGGAAGAACAGGCGCTCGATCGCCAGCCCCACCAGCACCGCGATGGCCAGCGCCGCGGCGATGCCGACGGCCGGATGCATGCCGCGTGAGGCCACCGCCCACCAAACGAGAAAGGCGCCGAGCACCAGCATCTCGCCGGTGGCCATGTTGAACACCTTGCTGGCGCGGTAGATGACGACGAAACCCATGGCCACCAGCGCGTAGAGCAGGCCGAGCAGCGCACCATTGATTGCGTAGTTGAGGAACTCGAGGATCATCGCGAACTCGCGGAGTTGACGTCGGTGCCGACGACCTTGGCGCGCAGAACGCCCTGGCGGCCGTCCTGGTAGGTCACGGCGATCTGGCAGTCGATGTCGGTTTCACCAGCGTAAAGGCCGTCGATGAGAACGCGGTAGCGCTGTTCCAGGAACTCCCGGCGCAGCTTGCGCGTGCGCGTGAGTTCGCCTTCGTCGGCATCCAGTTCCTTGGGGAAGTTGGCAAATCGCACGACGCGCGAACCCTGGGGCAGGAAGGCGTTGATGCGCGCGATCTCGCCGCGCACCAGCGCGCGGATCTCCGGGCGCTGCGACAGGTCGGTGAAGGTCGAGAACGCGATGCGTCGTTCCTCGGCCCAGCGCGAGGCCACGCCCATGTCGATGTTGACCAACGCGGCCACCCAAGGCCGCGTCGCGTCGCCGAGCACCATCACGTCCTTGATGAAGGGCGAGAAGCGCAGTCGCGTCTCGATGAACTGCGGCGGATACGCGTGTCCGCTGGACAGCTTGACGAGGTGCTCCACGCGGTCGAGGAAGACGATCTCGCCGCGGTCGCTGAAGCGCACCGCGTCGCCGCTGGCAAACCAGCCATCGCGGTCGAGCGCGGCGGTCTTCTCGGGCTTGTTCCAGTAGCCGAGGAAGCCAGTGCCGCCCCGCAGCAGCAACTCTCCGCCGTCGTCGACCTTGGACTCCAGCGGTGCTCCGAAATCCGGTGCCACCGTCAACAGCGGCCCCACGGTCTCCAAGTCGTAGCGCTCGCCGCGGTGGCCGGCGATGAGGCCGAATTCCGAGCAGCCGTAGATGTTGCGCAACGGCACGCCCAAGGCGTGGAAGAGGCGGAACACGTCGGGCGCCATCGCGGTGCCGCCGGAGACGGCGATGCGCGAACGCAGGAAGCCGAACTGGTCGCGCACCGCGTGCAAGGTCAACAACTCGGCCAGGGGCAGCAGCAACCGTGCCGTCAGCGGCGCCTCACGGCCTTCGAGCCGCGCCACGCGCACCGCGGGGCCGAAGCGCACGCACCAGCGGGACAGCGCGCGTGGCAGCCGTCCGGCGTGCAGCATGCGCGCCTCGATCGTCGCGGTGATGCTCTCCCACTGGCGCGGCCCGAACAGCACCAGGTGCGGCGACAGTTCGCGGATGTTGGGCAGCACTTGGTCGGGGCCCTCGGGGAAGTTGACCACCAGCGGGAGCATCAGCCCGAGCGTGACACCCAGCAGTTGCTCGGTGATCCAGGCCAACGGGGTGTACGACAGGTACTCCATCCCGGGTTCGAGCGGCAGCGCGCTTAGCATGCGGCTGGCGTTGTCCACGAGCCAGTGGTGGCTGACCATCACGCCCTTGGGCTTGCTGGTGGTGCCCGAGGTGTAGGTCAGCAGCGCCAGGTCGTCGGCGCGGCCAGCCTCGACGATCTCCGCGAAGCGGGCGGGGTGCCGCTCATGTTCCTTGCGACCCGCGGCACACAGCGGCTCGAAGGCATGCAGCAGATCGTGCCGGTACGACCACATGCCCGAATCGTCCCAGTAGGCGATGCCGCACAGCCCGGGGAGTCTGTCGGCAATGGCCAGAGCCTTGTCGACCTGCTCCTGGTCCTGCGCGAAGATGAATCGTGCCTGAGAGTCTTCGCACAGGTAGAGCAACTCGTCCGTGGTCGCATCGGGGTACACGGAGACGGTCTTCGCGCCCAGTGACTGGGCGGCGAACATCGACCAGAAATGATCGGGCTCGTTCTCGCCGATGACCACCGCCGTGTCGCCGCGCTGCAGGCCGAGCGCTGCCGCGCCGAGCGCGAGCGGGCGCACCGTTTCGAGCACGTCGGCCCAGGTGTGACAGCGCCAGATGCCTTTGCGCTTGACGCGCTGTGCGAGCTGCTGAGGCCGGCTGCGGGCATGGCCCAGCAGCATCTGCGGCAGCGTCTGTGTCCGGGCGATGGCCGGGGTGGATGCACCGTTGTACGGCTTGGCCTTCAGCGGGGTGGCCTGCGGCGCTTGTTTCAGGATGGCTTGCGGCTTGTTCACGCGGCGGCCCCGAGATAGGCCTGGATCACCGCCGGGTCCGCCTGCACCTGCGCCGGCGTGCCATCGGCGATCTTGCGCCCGAAATCGAGTACGGCCACGCGGTCGGCCAGGTCCATCACCACCCCCATGTCGTGCTCGACCAGCACCAGGTGGTTGCGGCGCGCCTCGCGCAGGTCGATGTCGATTCGGGCCAGGTCTTCCTTCTCCTCGGTGTTCATGCCGGCCATCGGCTCGTCCATCAGCAGCACTTTCGGCTCCATGGCCAGCGCACGGCCCAGGTCCACACGCTTGCGCAGGCCGTAGCCGAGCGAACCCACCGGCTGGTGGCGGATGTTCTCGATCTCCAGGAATTCGACGATGTCCTCGGCCACTTCGCGGTGCCGCGCCTCTTCGCGCTGCGTCCAGGGAAAGTAGACGAAGGCCTGCGCGAGGCTGGAACGCATGCGCGAGTGCCGTCCGATCAGGATGTTGTCGAGCACGGTCATGTGCGGAAACAGGTGCGTGCCCTGGAACGTGCGTACGACACCATCGCGGGCGATCGCGTGCACCGCGCAGCCGAGGATGTCGCGGCCTTCATAGGTGAGTTGCCCCTGCTGCGGACGGTAGAAGCCGCTGAGCACGTTCAGCAGCGAGCTCTTGCCGGCGCCGTTGGGGCCGATCACGGCGAGCATCTCGTCGGCACGCACTTCGATGTTCACGTCCGACAGCGCAGTGACACCGCCGAAGCGCAAGGTCACACTGTCGGCTTTCAGCACCACGGAGGCGGTGGTCGTGGACACTTGGACTGGCGACATCACGTCAGGAAAACGCGTTGAGACCGGTCAGCGCCCGGCCGATGATCAGCTTCTGGATCTCGGTCGTGCCGTCAGGGATGGTCATCATGCGCGCATTGCGGTACAGCAGTTCGACGCCGAAGTCCTTGGTGATGCCGTTGCCGCCGTGGATCTGCACCGCCTTGGAGGCCACGTCCACCGCGATCTCAGTGGCATAGCACTTGGCCATCGCGCTCTCGACTTCGCTGCGCACGCCATGGTCGATCAAATTGAAGGCGCGGTAGATCAGCAGCCGCGCCGCGTCGAGCTGGATGGCCGCGTCGGCGAGCATGCCCTGGATGAGCTGGTGCTGGCCGATCGGCTTGCCGTGCTGGCGGCGCTCCTTTGCGTAGGCGACGGCCTTGTTCAGGGCCGCCTGCGCGATGCCCACCGAGGTCAGGCCGACCATCGGCCGCGCCGTCTCGCACAGGACGAGCGTGTTCGTCCGGCCGGTGCCGGCCTGGATCATCATGTTGCCGGCCGGCACGCGCACGTTGTCGAAGAACAGCTGCGCGGTGGATGTGCTGTTCAAGCCCAGCTTGTCGATGTTGCGGCTTTCGTAGCCGTGCTCTTGCCGGTCGACCAGGATCATCGACAGGCCGCGTGCGCCGTCGTCCGAGGTCCGCACGATGACCATGCAGAAGTCGGAGTAGTGACCGTTGGAGATCCAGGTCTTCTCTCCGTTGACGATGTAGTGATCGCCGTCGGCCTTGGCGCGGCAAGTGACCTCGGCCACGTTGGAGCCCACGCCCGGCTCGCTGATGCCGCTGCAGGCGATGATCTCGGCGCGCACCATGCGCGGCAGGTACTTCTGCCGCATCGCGTCGTTGGTACAGACCTCCAGCGAGTAGGCACCGATCTGCTGGATCAGCAACGAGATCGCCACGTCACCCGA
>JACRBA010000173.1 GCA_016213265.1 Burkholderiales bacterium
GGGCGGCGCCCCGGGCGGTGTGCGGCGCCCGCCGGTGCCGCCTGGCCATCGACCAGGGAGTGCGCCGCGTCGTACAGCTCGCCCAGGCGGCGCCAGTGCAGGGCGGTGAAGTGGAAGTCCAGCAGCGCCTGCGGCCAGGGCGGCGGCGCCTCGGCCAGCCAGTCGCCGATGGCGCCGGTGGCATCGCCCAGCGCGGCGAGCCAGCGCTCGGGCAGGCCGGGCAGCACCTGGTAATCGGCGGCGCCCGGCGGCCAGTGGGCGTCGGCCAGGGCGCGCCAGGCGCGGGCCAGGCGGTCCAGCGGGCGGCGCAGCGCGGGCGCGGCGCGGCGGGCGGCGGCGAAGCCCGGCCAGTCGAGCGTGGCGCTGTGGTTGTCGCGGGCCCGGTCCACCACATGGTGGGCCTCGTCGATCAGCACCGCCACCCGCCAGCCGCGCTCGAGCGTGAGCAGGTGCAGGCCGCCGCCCAGGTCCAGCCAGTGGTTGCTGTCACCCACCACCACGTCGGCCCAGCGTGCCATCTCCTGGCCCAGGTAGTACGGGCACACCTGGTGCTGCGCGGCCAGGTGGCGCAGGGCGCTGCGGTCCAGCGGGCCGGCATGCGCCGCCGCGGCCTCGCGGGCGGCGGGCAGGCGGTCGTAGAAGCCGCGGGCCAGCGGGCAGGCCTCGCCGTGGCAGGCGCTGCCCGGGTGCTCGCACGCCTTGTCGCGCGCGGTGAGCTCCAGCACGCGCACGGGGGCGGGGTGGCCCGCCGGTCGCGGCAGCAGCTGGCGCAGGGCGTCGAGTGCGGCGAGCCGGCCCGAGCCCTTGGCGGTGAGGAACAGCACCTTGTCCAGCGCCGCCTCGGGCACCGCACGCAGGGCGGGAAACAGCGTGCCCACCGTCTTGCCGATGCCCGTGGGCGCCTGGGCCAGCAGGCAGCGGCCATGGCGCACGCTGCGGAACACGGCCTCGGCGAGCTGGCGCTGGCCGGCACGAAAGCCGCCATGGGGGAAGGGCAGCGCGCCCAGCGCCGCGTCGCGCTGCGTGCGGTGGGCCGCTTCCTGCACGGCCCACGCGGCGTAGCGCTCGGCCAGGCCACGCAGGAAGGCCTGCAGCTCGGCCGCCGGCACGCGCCGCGCCACGGGCGGGTGGGCGGCGTGGCTCACCGCGTCCACGTACACCACGGCCACCTCCCAGTCCGGCGCGTGGGCCGCTGCGCAGCACAGGGCGCCATACACCATGGCCTGCGCCCAGTGCAGGGCGCGCTGGTTGGCGGGCAGCCGCGCCGGGTCGCCGCGGCAGGTCTTCACCTCCTCCAGGCAGCGGGCGGCGTCGTCGACGCCGTCGGCCCGGCCGCGCACGTGCAGCTGGCCGCCGGCCACGTCGAGGCGGGCGTCCAGCGGCACCTCCGCCCGCCAGCCCGCCGGCCGGCGCCGCGCCAAGGCTTGGTGGGCCGCCTGGCCCTGCTCGGCGGTGGGCGAGGGGTTGAACCGGTGGTCCAGGTCACCATGCCGGGCCACGGCGTCGCACAGCGCGCGCACCGACACCGTCCAGCCAAGCGCGGCGGTGGCGGCGGGGGAGGGCGGGGCGGTGGGCGAGTCGGACACGGCAGCACGGCCAGCGCCCCGCCACGCGAGACGGCGGGCAGGTGGCTGGATGTCCATCCAGTGTAGCGGCCGCCATCGGGCCGGGACCGCGCCTTGCTGGCAGGCCCTGTCGGCGACCTGGCCGACCCCACCGCCCCGACCGGAAGACCGCCCATGACCGCAGCCGCATCCCCCCGTTTCCCGCCCGGCCTCGAAGGGGGCCTGGAGCACGACGCCGACGACCACCGCCTCGGCGAGACCGGCCAGACCGGGCCCGAGGCGCCGGGCGACGTCGACCGCGCGCACCCCGACCGCGCGCCCGAGACGCCCGGGCCGGGCGAGGACGCCGACTGAGCCTCAGCCCACGCCGTGCTGCACGGCGTACTGCTGCAGCAGCACGCCGTTGGCGAAGGCGTGCGCATGGCGCAGCGCCATGCGCGTCATCACGGGTGTGTCGGGGAACAGGCGCCGGCCGCTGCCCACCGCGACCGGGAACACGAGCAGGTGCACCTCGTCCACCAGGTCGTGCGCCAGCAGCGTGTGCACCAGCATGCGGCTGCCCGCCACGAGCAGCGGCCCGTCACCCGAGCGCTTGAGCTCGGCCACGTGGCCGGCGATGTCGTCGCGGATGAGCCGCGTGCCCTGCCACAGCGGCGGCTGCAGCGTGGCGGACACCACATGCTTGGGCAGCGCATTCATGCGCTCGGCGAAGGCGCCGCTGCGCCCGGGCCAGGCATCGGCGAAGGACTCGTAGGTGACACGGCCAAGCAGCAGCGCGCCGGCCTGCTCGACCTCGCGCTGCTTGAAGGCCACCTGCTCCTCGCCCATGAAGGGCACCGCCCAGCCGGTGTGCAGGTGGCCGGGCTCACCGCCCGGGGCCTCCATCACCCCGTCGAGCGTGACGAACTCGGAAACGATCAGCGGTCGCATGGGCGCTCCTCCAGCAGCCAGTGGGCGGCACAGCGTACCGCGGCCGGCATGCCCGTGGCGGCCGTCAGGGGTGGGCGCGTCCGCCCAGGCGGGCGCTGATGCGCGCGGCGGCCTCGCGCACGGCGCGCGCCGTGGCGCTGTGCCATGGTGCCGGCAGGCGGTCTTCATGGTCCAGCGCGGTGACCACCAGCGGCACCTGGCCCTCGTGGTCGCGCGCCGGGGCGGCGAAGGCGTTGACGCCGGGAATGGGCTTCCCCACGGCGCGCGCCACGCCATGGCGGGTGAACTCGGCGCGCAGCGGCTCCAGGTCGGCCGGGCGCACGCGCCGGGCATCGCGCGGCTGCAGCTCGCCGAGCGGGCCGGCCACGGCCTCGGCCAGGCGGCTGGCCGGCATCACCGCGGCGAAGGCGCGCCCGGTGGCCGTATCCAGGATGGACAGCACGCTGCCCACGCGCAGCGCCACGTGCAGCGGCTGGCGTGCCTCGATCAGCCGCACCACCGTGGGCCCGAAGTTGCCCCACACCGAGAGCGCCACGGCGTGGCCCGTCGCGTCGGCCAGGGCGCGTGCCTCGGGCTCGGCGGCGCGCAGCGGGTCCCACTGGTGCAGGCAGGCCAGGCCGATCTGCAGGGCCGCCGGGCCCAGGGCGTAGTGGCCCGTGTCCGCCCGCTGCTCCACCAGGCCCAGGCGGCCGTAGCTCACCAGGTACGGGTGGGCGCGCGAGGCGGGCAGGCCGGCGCGCGCCGCGAGCTCCTTCAAGGGCAGGGCGCCGCCGCCCTCGGCCAGCGCCAGCAGCAGGCGGCCGCCCACCTCCACCGACTGGATGGCGCGCTGGCCGCGCTCGGTGGCCTCATCGGACAAGGATTTGCTCATGGCAAACGAGTTTGACACAGCCGGCGCGCTGTGTCTAAATCGGCAAACGCATTCGCCATACGCAAACCAACGACCCGAACCACCCGGTGCCCGCCATGTCCACGCCCACCAAAGCCTTTGCCAGCCAGGCAGACCTCGAAGAAAAGCAGGTCAGCTTCACCCGCCTGTCCGACAACGCCTATGCCTACACCGCCGAGGGCGACCCGAACACGGGTGTCGTCATCGGCGACGACGCGGTGATGGTGATCGACACGCAGGCCACGCCGGCGATGGCGCAGGACGTGATCCGCCGCATCCGCGGGGTGACCGACAAGCCCATCAAGTACGTGGTGCTGAGCCACTACCACGCGGTGCGGGTGCTGGGCGCCTCGGCCTACCGGCCCGATCACATCATCGCCAGCCACGACACTTACGAGCTCATCGTCGAGCGCGGCGAGCAGGACAAGGCCAGCGAGATCGGCCGCTTCCCGCGCCTGTTCCGCAACGTCGAATCGCTGCCGCCGGGGCTCACCTGGCCGACCCTCACCTTCGAGGGCCGCATGACGCTGTGGCTGGGCCAGCTGGAAGTGCAGCTGCTGCAGCTGGGCCGGGGCCACACCAAGGGCGACACGGTGGTGTGGCTGCCGCAGCAGAAGATCCTGTTCTCCGGCGACCTGGTGGAGTTCGACGCCACGCCCTACGCCGGCGACGCCTACTTCCAGGACTGGCCGCACACGCTGGACCGCATCGCCGCCCTGCAGCCGCAGGCGCTGGTGCCGGGCCGCGGCGCGGCGCTCACCACGCCCGAGGCGGTGAACGCCGGGCTGGCCGGCACGCGTGCCTTCGTCAGCGACGTGTGGGCCCAGGTGCAGGCGGGCCAGGCCGCGGGCAAGGACCTGAACACCGTCTACCGCGACACCTACGCGGCACTCAAGCCCAAGTACGGCCACTGGGTGATCTTCGACCACTGCATGCCCTTCGACGTCACGCGCTGCCTGGACGAAGCCAGCGGCATCGCCGACCCGCGCATCTGGACGGCGGAGCGCGACCGCGCCATGTGGGCCGCCCTCGAAGGCTGACCCGACGCCGCCACCCGCAGGACCACCCGCAGGACCACCCGCAGGAGCCGGCCATGCTCGCCACCTACACCTACCCGCGCTTCGCCTCGCCGCGTGCGCCCGAGCTCGACGAGGCCGCACCGCGCCGCCACCCCGTGGTGGTGGTGGGTGCCGGGCCGGTGGGCCTGTCGGCGGCCATCGACCTGGCCCAGCGCGGCCTGCCCGTGCTGCTGCTCGACGAGGACGACACCGTGAGCATCGGCTCGCGCGGTGTCTGCTACGCCCAGCGCACGCTGGAGGTGCTGGACCGCCTGGGCCTGGGCCAGCCGCTGGTGGAGCGCGGCATCACCTGGAACGTGGGCCGCACCTTCTTCGACACCGAGGAGGTGTTCCGCTTCCACCTGCAGCCCGAGGCCGGCCACCAGTGCCCGGGCATGATCAACCTGCAGCAGTACCACCTGGAAGAGGCGCTGGTGCGCCGCGCCGCTGAACTGCCCGGGCTGGACCTGCGCTGGAAGCACCGCGTGCTCACCGTGGAGCCGCACGGCCAGGGCGCCACCGTGCAGGTGGAGACCCCCGAGGGCCGCTTCACGCTCGAGGCGGACTGGCTGGTGGTGGCCGACGGCGCGCGCAGCCCCATCCGCCGCCGGCTCGGCCTGGACATCGAGGGGCAGGTGTTCCACGACCGGTTCCTGATCGCCGACGTGGTGATGGAGGCGCCGAGGCCAGCACCGGGCCGCTCCCAAGCGGCCGAGCGCACCCTCGGGGGGCAGCCTGCGGCCTCGCCCGCAGGCGTGGGGGCTGACGATTGGCCGGCAGAAAGGTGGTTCTGGTTCGACCCGCCCTTCCACCGCGGCCAGAGTGTGCTGCTGCACAAGCAGGCCGACCGGGTCTGGCGCATCGATTTCCAGCTCGGCTGGGACGCCGACCCCGAGCTCGAAAAACAGCCCGAGAGGGTGATCCCGCGCATCCAGGCCATGCTGGCGCACTGGTCGGGCCCCGGCGGCACGCCGCCCTCGTTCGAGCTGGAGTGGGTGAGCGTCTATACCTTCCAGTGCCGGCGCATGGCGCGGTTCCGCCACGGCCGGCTGCTGTTCGTGGGCGATGCGGCACACCAGGTGTCGCCCTTCGGCGCGCGCGGTGCCAACTCCGGCATCCAGGACACCGACAACCTGGCCTGGAAGCTCGCGCTCGTGGTGCGCGGCCAGGCGCCGGAATCGCTGCTGGACAGCTACGCCAGCGAGCGCGAAGCGGCGGCCGACGAGAACATCCTCAACTCCACCCGCTCCACCGACTTCATCACGCCCAAGAGCGCCGTGTCGCGCCTGTTCCGCGACGCGGTGCTGGGGCTGGCGCGTGAGCATGCCTTCGCGCGCACGCTGGTCAACTCGGGCCGCCTGTCGGTGCCCACCTGGCTGGCCGACTCGCCGTTGAACACGCCGGACACGCCGGACACCCCCGCGCTGCCGGGCTGGATGCGTCCGGGCATGCCCGCGGCCGACGCGCCGATGCACACCCCCGACGGCCAGCCCGCGTGGCTGCTGCACACGCTGGCGCAGGCCAGCCTGGGGCAGGGCGGCGCGGGCTTCACCCTGCTGGTGTTCGGCGAGCAGCCGCTGGCCGGTGGCGCGGCGCCGGCCGGCGTGGCCGTGGTGCGCGTGCGCGCGGCCGGCAGCGTGGCGGCGCCGGACGGCGCGCAGTGGTGCCTGCTCGACACGCACGGCCTGGCCACCCGCCGCTACGGGGCCGAAGGCGGGGCGGTTTACCTGCTGCGGCCGGACCAGCACGTGGCCGCGCGCTGGCGCGAGGCCGGCTGGGACGACGTGCGGCCAGCCCTCGGCCGCGCGCTGGGCCAGCCCCACCCCATGACGCAGGAGGCCACCGCATGAGCGCCCACCTCATCACCGAGCCGAACTTCGGCACGCCGGGCGACGCGCCGCTGCGCGCCTTCAGCCCCGGCGACGATTTCTACGAGGCGCTGATCGCCACCCACCGCGGGCTGGACGACGCGCAGAGCCAGCTGGTGAACGCCCGGCTGGTGCTGCTGCTGGCCAACCACATCGGCGACCTGCGCGTGCTGCGGCAGGCGCTGGCCGCCGCCCGCGCCGGGGTGGCCGGCACGTCGTTCTGATCGCCCCAGGACGCGGGCCGTCCTGGGCAGCGGGGGTTTCGTCGCGCGCGGCCTGCAGACGGCGCGCCGCCTCGCCATACTGCGCGGCACCATGCCGACCCGCCGCCCGAGCCCATCCCCTGTCGCCCCGGCCCTGCGCCGCCGCCATGTCCTGGGCGCGGCCCTGGGCCTGGCCTGCACTCCGTGGCTCGCCCCGGCGCGCGAGGAGGCCGCGCCCCCCGTGGCCGCCCCGGCCGATGGGCTGGACACCGAGGAGCGCGCGGCGCGCCTGCTGCCACTGGACCTGGACTGGGTGGACGCCGCGCGCCAGCGCGCCGTGCCCGCGCGCCTGTACTGGCCGGCGGGCGACACGGTGGCGCGTGATGCGCGCGTGCCGCTGGTGGTGTTCTCGCACGGCATCGGCGGCTCGCGCGTGGGCTACAGCTACCTCGGGCGCCACCTGGCGGCGCTGGGCTGGGCCTGCCTGCATGTGCAGCACACCGGCAGTGACCGCTCGCTGTGGCTGGGCAACCCGCTCACGCTGGTCAGCCGCCTGCAGCATGCCGCGCGCGAGGAGGAGGCCGTGCAGCGTGTGCTGGACCTGCGTTTCGCGCTCGACCGCCTGCTCGCGCCCGAGCCGGCCGCCACGCCGCTGGGCGCCCTGTCCGAGCGGGTGGACCGCGACCGGCTGGTCGTCGCCGGCCATTCCTACGGTGCCAACACCACGCTGCTGTCGCTGGGCGCGCGGGTGGAGCGGCCGGGCGTGCGCCATGAGCTGGCCGATGCCCGCTGGCGCGCCGGCATCGTGCTGTCCGCGCCGCCCTTCTACGGCGAGCGCGACCTGGCCGCCATCCTGGCGCCGGTGAAGGTGCCCACGCTGCATGTCACCAGCACCGAGGACGTGATCCAGATCCCCGGCTACCACTCGGGCGTGGAGGACCGCATCGCGGTGTTCGAGGCGGTGGCGGACCCGCGCAAGGCGCTGGCGGTGTTCCAGCGCGGCGGCCACAGCGTGTTCACCGACCGCCAGGTGTCCGGCGGCGCCGAGATGAACCGCCAGGTGAAGACGGCCACCAAGACCCTGGCCGCGGCCTTCCTGCAGCAGCAGCTGGGCGCGCAATCCGAGGCGCTGGCGGGCTGGGCGCGCCAGTGGCAGGCTGAACTCGCCCGCACGGCCGGGCTGCTGGCGCCGCCACGCCCGCCGCTACAGTCGGCGGCATGAAGATCTGCATCATCGGCGCCGGCGCCATCGGCGGTTTCATCGGTGCGCGCCTGGCGCGCGTGGGCGCGGCCGAAGTGAGCGCCCTGGCACGCCACGAGACACTGGCCGCGCTGCGCCAGCACGGCTGGCGCCTGCGGGAGGCCGGGGCCGGCACCGGCGTGTGGCAGGCGCCCGTGCACCAGGTGAGCGACCGGGCCGCCGAGCTGGGCGTGCAGGACCTGGTGGTCATTGCGGTGAAGGGCCCGGCGCTGGCGGCGGTGGCAGCCGGCATCGCGCCCTTGCTCGGGCCCCACACGCGCGTGCTGCCGGCGATGAACGGCGTGCCCTGGTGGTTCTGCCAGGGTGTGGCCGGCGTGGGCGAGGCGCCGCTGCGCAGCGTGGACCCGGACGGCCGCATCGCCGCCGCGCTGCCGCGCGAGCGGGTGATCGGCTGCGTGGTGCACATCGCCGCGGCCAGCCCGCAGCCCGGCCTGGTGCAGCACAACTTCGGCCAGGGGCTCATCCTGGGCGAGGCGGTGGGCGGCCACAGCGCGGCGGTGCAGGCGGTGGCCGATGTGTTCACCCGTGCCGGCTTCGACGTGACGCGCTCGGCCGACGTGCGGCGCGACATCTGGTTCAAGCTCTGGGGCAATCTCACCATGAACCCGGTGTCCGCCCTCACCGGCGCCACCACCGACCGCATCCTCGCCGACCCGCTGGTGCGCGCCTTCTGCTCGGCCGCCATGCGCGAGGCCGCGGAGGTGGGCGCGCGCATCGGCTGCCCCATCGAGCAGTCGCCCGAGGACCGGCATGCCATCACCACGCGGCTGGGCGCCTTCAAGACCTCGATGCTGCAGGACGTGGAGGCCGGCCGGCCCATCGAGCTGGACGGCATCGTGGGCGTGGTGCATGAGATCGCCGGCCGCCTGGACCTGGCCACGCCGAACATCGACGCCTTGTTCGGCCTGGCCCGCCTGTTCGGCCGGGTGCACGGGCTGTACGCTGCGCAGCCGGCCGGCTGAGCCCGGCTGAGCCCGGCTGAGGACAGCGTGCGGGCCGCGCGCGTCGCGGCCGTGACAGGCGGGCGCCGGGCGCACCGGGACAATCGGCAGCCATGGGCACCCTCTACCTCGTCCGCCACGGCCAGGCCTCGTTCGGCAGCCACGACTACGACCGCCTGAGCGAGCTGGGCCACCGGCAGTGCCGGGCGCTGGGCGGGCATTTCCGCAGCATGGGCCTGCGCTTCGAGCATGTGGTCACCGGCACGCTGCGGCGCCACCGCGAAACCTACGAGGGCATCGCCGAGGGCCTGGGCCACCGGGCGGAGCCGGTGGACGCGCCCGGCCTGAACGAATACGACCCCGAGGCCCTCGTGCGTGCCATCCACCCCGGTGATCTGGCCCATCCCACCACGCCCGAGGCCGTGCGCCAGCACTTCCGCCTGCTGCGCGAGGGCCTGCTGGCGTGGATGCAGGCGCGCAGCGCACCGGCCGGCATGCCGAGCTTCCAGGCCTTCGCCGACGGCGTGGGCGCGGCGCTCGCCGAGGCCGCGCGGCCGGGCGGGCATGTGTTGGTGGTGTCCAGCGGGGGGCCCATCTCGGTGGCGGTGGGCCGCGTGCTGGGCCTGGCGCCGGAGGCCACGGTGGAGCTGAACCTGCGCATCCGCAACAGCTCGGTCACCGAGCTGGTGGCCGGGCCGCGGCGGATGTCGCTGCTGAGCTTCAACGGCCTGCCCCACCTGCACAAGCCCGAGCTCGCGGACTGGGTGACCTACGCCTGACGCCGGACGTCCGGGGCGCCTGGTCGACGCCTGACGTCCGAAGTCCCGGGCGCTTGGTGGCCCGCCCCACGGCGGCGCTCAGTGCGCGCGGCCGGCGCTGGCCAGGGCCCAGCCGTCGGTGGCCTGGCCGGCCGGGTGCCACTGGCTGCGCGTGGCGCCCGGCAGGCCGGCGGCCAGGCCGAGCGCCACCGCGCGCTGCACGATGGCGTCGGCCTGCGCCGCATCGAGCTGGCTGGCCACGCGCTGCCAGCGCCGCAGCACGTCGGGCTGGCCCCAAGCGTCCTCCAGCCGCTCCCGCATGAGCGCCAGGCTCGCCGGGCGGCCGCCCGCCCAGGCGCGCGGCAGCAGGGTGTGGAAGAAGAGCTGGAAGTCGCGCCGCAGCGCCAGCCCGGGCAACAGGCTGGCCAGCCGCGCCACGCGCACCGCAAAGCCCTCGTGCGTGAGCTGCAGGGTCACCAGCGCCTGCAGGCCCTGGATGGGGTTGATCAGGCGCACGCGGTTGGGCGGCAGCGCCCGCAGTGGCAAGGCCGCGGCCACCTCGTGCGGCAAGGGCGTCGCAAAGGACATCAGCGTGGACAGGCGGGCCCATTCGGCCGCGCCCAGCCCGCGGGGGCCCGCCTCGCCCTGGGCGGCGCGGGCCTGCGCCAGCACGCCGTTCAAGCGCGCCTCGTCCCAGCGCAGGCCCTGCGCGGCTGCGCGCACCGCGGCCGAGACGATGGCCAGGTTCCCCGCCGCATGGCCGGCGTGCTGGTTCAGGCGCAGGGGCTCGGCGTCGGCGCCGCCGGCCTCCGGCGGGGCGTCCGGCGAGGCAGGCGCTGGGGGCGTGGCCGGCGCGTCGGCCGCCAGCGGCTGGCGGCTGACGGGGCAGCGGGGCGTGTCGATCTGCGCCAGGAAGTTCGGGGTCACCAGCAGCTCCTCGAAGGCCTCGCCCTGTGCCCACGCGGCCAGGCGCAGCCGCAGCCAGCGCTGCACATGGCGGCCGCCGCGCAGGGTGCGGCGGCCGAAGGCGGCGCGGCCGGCCAGCCAGCCTTGCTCCACCGGATGGCCGGGCCGCAGGCAGTCGGGCGGTGGCACCAGCCCGTGGCGGGCGTGGTCCCAGCCCAGCACGAAGCCGGGGTCGGGGCTGTCGGGGTGATCGTGGCCCTCGGCGCTATGGGCGCCGGTCGGCACCATGGGCGCCAGGGGCGCCGCCGCCACCGCGTGGCAGGCGGCGCCGCTGGCGGCACGGCGCAACGGTTGCGCGCGCAGCCGAGGCGCGGCAGGCGGCAGGTCGTCGAAGGCGAGGGCGGTCTGGGCGGTGGCCATGCGGATGCTCCTGGCGGGCGGGGCACCCGATGCGCCCCATGTCCGCCACTGTGGATGCATACAGGCTCAGTGCGTGAGCCTGTGATACGGTCCCGGCATGGACCGCACCGAACGCTTCTACCGGATCGAGCTGCTCATCAAGTCGCGCGGCGGCGTGAGCTTCCAGGCCCTGCAAGATGAGCTGGAGGTGTCGCGCGCCACCCTCAAGCGCGACCTGCAGTACCTGCGCGACCGCATGGACGCGCCCATCGTTTACGACCGCGACGACAACGTGTACCGCTTCGCCGGTGCCATGCCGGGCGCGCCGGCGGCGGGCAGCGCGCACCAGCTGCCCGGCGTGTGGTTCAGCGAGGCCGAGATCCATGCCTTGCTCACGCTGCACCGGCTCATCAGCGGGCTGGACGCCGGCGGCGTGCTCGGGCGCCACCTGCAACCCCTGCTGGACAAGCTGCACGGCATGTTGGGCGCCAGCGACAGCGAATCGCACGAGCTCATGCGGCGCGTGAAGATCGCCGCCCCGGCGCGGCGCGCGGTGCCGCCGCGCTGCTTCGAGGTGGTGGGCAGCGCGCTGCTCAAGCGCCAGCGCATCGAGCTGGCCTACTTCAGCCGGCGGCGGCAGGACACCACCCAGCGCACGGTGTCGCCCCAGCGTCTCATCCACTACCGCAACACCTGGTACCTGGACGCCTGGTGCCACACGGTGCAGGCGCTGCGCCGCTTCGCGCTGGACGCGGTGCGCTCGGCCCGGGCGCTGGACCAGCCGGCGCAGGACTTGCCGCTGGACCGCGTGGAGGCGCAGCTCGATGGCGGCTACGGCATCTTCAGCGGCAAGGCGGAGCAATGGGCCACGCTCGTCTTCGACCGCGACGCCGCGCAGTGGGTGGCGCAGGAGGAATGGCACCCCGCGCAGAAGCTGACGCCGCAGGCGGACGGCACGCTGACGATGTCGCTGCCGTTCGCCGACGCCACCGAGCTGGCCATGGACATCCTGCGCCATGGCCCACGGGTGAAGGTGCTGTCGCCGCCGAGCCTGGTGGACCAGGTGGCGCGCTCGCTGCGCGAGGCGGCGTTGCACTACGCTGACCCGGGGAACCATCCCTAGACCTAACGTCACAGTTCCGTCCCGAAAATTGCCGGCCGGCCACCTAACATGCCGGCCGCAGGCACCGCTGAGCCGCACGGGGCGGATCAGTGCCTGACGTCATCGCCGGGAGGAACTCTTGCATTCACTGAAACATGCGCTGGCCGCCGCCGCGCTGTCCTGCGTGGCACTCGCCTGCCAGGCCCACCAGCCGCCGCTCTACCTGGAAACGTCCAAGGCCTGGGGCGTCGTGGTGGCCGACTTCAACAACGACGGCAAGGACGACCTCTTCATCACCGGCCACGATGCGGCCGACCGCATCTGGTACCGCGTCGGTGAGGGCTACGTGCCGTCGGCCCAGGTGTTCGACTGGGTGGACCGGCACGACTGCGACGCGGCCGACGTGGACGGCAACGGCCGTCTCGATCTGTACTGCGCCGTGGGTGGTGGGCGCGGCGTGGGCAGCGGCCCGAATGAACTGTGGCTGCAGGGCACCGACGGCGTGTTCACCCTGGCCGCCTCGCATGGCGCGGAGGACCCGTACGGGCGCGGCCGCATTCCCGTGTTCCTGGATGCCAACCACGACGGCCGGCCGGACGTGTACCTCACGAACGAGGCCACCCAGCGGCCCGACGGCCAGGCCAACCACAACCGCCTGTTCATCAACCAGGGCAGCGGTCGTTTCGCGGAAGCCCTCACCCGCGCCACCGGTGCACAGGGCCATGGCTGCGCCGAGCGCGGCGACCTCAACGGCGACGGCTGGGACGATCTGGTGGTGTGCCATGCGAGCGGCCCGGCCAAGGTGTACCTGAACGACCGCGCCGGTGATTTCCAGGAACTGCACACCGCGGCGAACGCACGCCCCTGGCACGCCGCCCGCCTGGCCGACATGAACGGCGACGGCCTGGACGACCTGGTGCTGCTGGTGGAGGGCAACCGCCTGCAGGTGTGGCTCAACTCCGGCCAGGGCCAACGCTTCGACGCCCCGGCCCTGGATGTGGCGCTGGCGGTCAGTGGGCGCTCGCTGGCAGTAGGCGATCTCAACGCCGACGGTCGGCAGGACATCTATGTGGTGCTCAGCCGCACCGACTGCCGCTCGCAGGGCACGGACCGCAGCGCCGACCTGGTCTTCGAGGGCCGCGCTGGCCAGCGCTGGGCCATGGTGCGCCAGCCGCAGCCCTCCTTCCCAGGCTGCGGCTCGCTGGCCGAGCCGGTGGACGGGCAGCGCGTGCTGCTGATGAACGGCGGCGTGGCGCACCGGGGGGCCAATTACCTGTTGTCCTGGCAAGACTGAGGCTTGCAGCAGATCAAGTCTTGGCCCCTGAAGACAGCTAACCCGCTAGCTTGAGGGGCCGGCGAGGGGTGACAAAGTGTTTCTTCCTCGTTATGTTGGTGAAGCCGGGCGGCCGAGGCGCCCCGGCCATCACCACATCAGGAGGATCGCCATGTCATGCTTCAGGAAGGCGGCTTGCGCCGCCGCAGTAGGCGTGCTGTCGCTTGCGGCGCACGCCCAGTACCTTGCCACTCCGCTCGAGAGCTCCCGCGCCTGGGGCGTGGTGGTGGCCGATTTCAACGGGGATGGCCGGGACGATCTGCTGATCAGCGGCCACGACAGCGACGACCGCATCTGGTATGCCACCGACACCGGCTACCAGCCGGGGGAGCAGGTCCTGGACTGGGTGGACCGGCACGACTGCGATGCGGCCGACGTCGACCGCAACGGGCGCCTGGATCTGTACTGCGCCGTGGGCGGCGGCAAGGGCCTGGGGCAGGGGCCCAAGGAGCTCTGGCTGCAGGACGACACCGGCCGGTTCGTCAAGCAGCTCGGCCACGGCGCCGACGACCCCTACGGGCGCGGCCGCATTCCCGTGTTCCTCGATGTCAACCACGACGGCTGGCCGGACATCTACCTCACCAACGAGGCCACGGTGCGACCCGACGGCAACGTCAACCACAACCATGTGTTCATCAACCAGGCGGGGGCCGGGTTCGTGGAGCAGATCACCCGCGCCACGGGCGCCAAGGGTTTCCAGTGCGCCGAGCGGGGTGACGTGAATGGCGACGGCTGGGACGACCTGCTGGTGTGCGACGGCAAGCGGCCGGCCCACATCTTCGTCAACGACCAGGCGGGCGACTTCGTGGAGTGGCAGACCCCGGCCAACGCCATCGGATGGAAGGCGGCCAAGCTGGCCGACATGAACGGCGACGGCCGGCAGGACCTGGTCGTGCTCACCACGGGCAACTATGTGCAGGTGTGGCCCAACACGGGCAGCGGCGCACGTTTCGACGCCCCGGTGTTCAACCTGAAGCTGGGCACCAACGGCCGGGCATTGACCGTGGGCGATTTCAACCGGGATGGCATGCGCGACATCTACGTGGTGATGGCGCGCACCGACTGCACGCAGTCGCTGGTCGACGTGGCGCCCGACCTGATGTTCCAGGGGCGGCCGGGACAGCGGTGGATCAAGGTGGCCCAGGCGCAGGACAGCTACCCGGGCTGCGGCCACCTGGCGGCCACGCTGGACGACCGGCGGGTGCTGCTGCTCAATGGCGGCGTCAGCCACAGCGGCACCAATTACGTCCTGTCCTGGGGCGAATGACGCCTGACTCCTGGCGCCGGACACCTGAGCTCTGACGCCTGATACCTGACGCCTGATACCTGACGCGCGCTGCCCGCCCCGCGGGCCCTGCGAGTTTTCCCTAGCCCGGATATTTCACGAGCAGTAGGTCGGCAGCCTCGTGGCTGAGCCCGTTGTCATAGGTATCTGACCCCCCATGGCAACCGAGGACTGCCGATGCCAAAGTGTACCGATGAGGCTATTGAGTTTGGACGCGTTGGCAGGCGTATCGTTCAGGCCGCATTCGATGGTGGCGACATCGTCAGCGATGGCGGCGTGCTGCTGCTCAAACGGGTCGATGAGCGGCTCGGATTGACCCGTGCCGCTGCCTTGGCGTTGGGTGACGAGCGCCGCAGTGCCAGCGTCGAGCACAGCGTTCACAGCCTTCTGGCGCAGCGCATCTATGGCTTGTGCCTGGGCTGGTCAGACGTGTGCGACCACAACGTGCTGCGCAACGATCTTGTGATGCAAACGGCGGTGGGCCGAGCTGAGCCACTGGCTTCGGCGCCCACGCTGAGCCGTTTGGAGACACGCGCGACACCGCAGCACGCCGCTGCGCTGCACGAGGTGCTGATGCAGCAGTTCATCGCCGGCCACGCCAAGGCGCCCAAGGAGCTGGTGCTCGATGTAGATGCGACGCATGTGCCGCTGCACGGCGAACAGGAGCGAGGGCACTTCCACGCCTACTACGACAACTATTGCTACCTGCCGCTGTACGTCTTCGCCGGGCAGGACCTGCTGGCTTGCGTGCTGCGCCCGAGCGACCGCGATCCGGCCAGCGTGGTCAGCGCGCTGATCAAGCGGCTGCTGGTGCCGCTGCGCCGCGCCGGGCCCAAGACGAAGATCGTCGTGCGGGCAGACTCCGGATTCTGTCGCCCGCGCGTGCTGCAGCGCCTGGAGCGCTGGGGCGTGAGCTACATCATCGGGCTGCAGAAGAACTCGCGCCTGAAGCAGCAGGTCGAGTTGGCTTGAAATGGCCCTGGCCGAGCAGTACGCGGGCCAGCAGACCAAGCAGCGCATGTTCGGCGAGTTCGAGTACGCGGCCGGCACCTGGGACAAGCCACGGCGCGTCATCGCCAGGCTGGAGCACGGCGAGCAAGGCGCGAACCCGCGCTTCATCGTGACCGATCTGCCCGGCTCGGCCAAGGCACTGTACGAGCGGCGCTACTGCGCCCGGGGCGAGGCCGAGAACCGGATCAAGGAGGCGCAGCTGGATCTGTTCGGGCGCCGCGCGAGCTGCCACCGCTTCCAGGCCAACCAGCTACGTCTGCTGTTGGCTGCGCTGGCCTACACCTTGATGATCAACCTGCGCCGCCAGGGGCTGCAGGGCACCGAACTGGCTCAAGCCTGCACGGCCACCATCCGTACCCAGTTGCTCAAGATCGGTGCAGCCATCGTGCGCAACACGCGCCGAGTGCGCGTGCTGCTGGCCAGCGCACACCCGATGAAGCACGTTTTCATCACCGCGGCACGCGCGCTGGCCCCTTGACCCCCATCCAGTGCTGTCCCCGGCACACTGATGAACAACGGGGTAAGGGGGGTGGTCCGTCCGCACTGCAGTCAGACGCCGCCTCCAACCCCACTACGTCGCCTCGCCATCCAGCCAGGCTCGCTGAAACCCTCAGTCTGGCTTCTTCAACTTCACTGGCGAAATATCCGGGCTAGCTGGGCCTGCAGCTGTTTCCCGAGGAGGTGAGTGCGGTCGCGGCCGTGCTGCAGCGCGACCACTACCGCCTGCCCGAGCATTGATCCGGGTCGCAGGCAGTGTCTTGAGTGCTCCTTACAATCGCGGCGGTTGTCCACCCTGCGGCGCGCACTGCGTGCCCCTCATCCTCCCCCGCATGTCCGACTCCTGCTACTCCGACGAGGTGCTGGCTTCCGTCGCCGAGCTCTTTGCGCTGTTGTCCACGCCCATCCGGCTGAAGGTCATCCGCGCCTTGTGCGAAGGGGAGAAGAACGTCTCGCAGATGCTGGCGGAGATCGACACCACGCAGCCCAACCTGTCGCTGCACCTGGCCACGCTGTACCGCGCCGGTGTGCTGGGCAAGCGCCGCGACGGCACCCAGGTGTTCTACCGCCTGCAGAGCGAGCGCGTGGCCACGCTGTGCCTGGAAGTGTGCGAGCAGGCCTCGCGCGAGCTCACGGCGCCGGCCGATGTGCCGGTGAACGAGCGCCTGCTCGGCCGCGCGATGCACTGACCCGGGCGGCGCGGCCCGGCGCGCCCTTGAAGCCGGCTTCCTCGAAGTCGGCCATCCAGCGCTCGGGCGTGATGAGCGGGAACTCGCTGCCGAAGAGGATCTGCATGTCGGCGAAGGCGATGACCACATCCTCCATCATCCCGACATCGCCGCGATCCCCGCGATGCGGCGGGCGAGGCCCACCCCATAAGCGAAGCCGGCGCCGTCCTGCACCGGCCACACAGACCCTCTGTGATTCTGCCGCGCAGCGCCTGGACGGGCCGACCGCCATGCCCATCTCCCCGGCCGGTGCGCCCGCTTGGGGCTGCGCACGGCCGATCCGTCGCGTTGGGACGTCGCGAATGGCGCCCCGTTGACACTCCTCGGGTTCACGCCAGCGGCGGCCGCGGGCCCCCGCTGCTATGGTTTCTCAACCCCGAAGCACAGGAGACCAGCGATGACACGCGCCTTCGGATCCTTCACCCGCCTGGCGGCGTCAGCCGTGGCCCTGCTGGCCGCCGGTGCGGCCCACGCCGACATCGTGATGGGCGCCAGCGCCATGCCGTTGGCCGTGGCCATGGCACCGGCGGTGGCCGAGGCCAGGACGCCGCACTTCGTGTGCTCGCCGGCCGTCACGCCGGCGGGCGGCGGCGCCAGGATGTTCCGCCCGCCGCAGGGCAACGCCGTCATGGCGCTCAAGGCGGGCCAGCCCGGCACGCCGGAGTTCCACGCCGCGCTCAAGGCCGCCACCGAGTCCATGGGCCGCACGGTCGTCGCGCATGGCGTGCTGAACTACACCAAGAGCAACCACTGGGGCTTCACCACCGAGACCGGCCTGGTCGTCAAGGTCGTCAACGGCGACTGGAAGGTCGAGCCCTGACCGCCCCGGCGCTGCCGCGGCCTGGCTGCGCGGCGCCTTCTTCAACGGATCTGCCACCGGATTTCCCACCGGATTCCCATGGACCTCACCATCGCGAGCATCCTCGCGCTCGACGGCGTCACCAACGGCGCCGTGTATGCCTTGCTGGCCCTGGCCACGGTGCTGCTGTTCGCCGTGACCCGCATCATCTTCATCCCGCAGGGCGAGTTCGTCGCCTTCGGCGCGCTCACGCTCGCCATGCTGCAGCAGGGCCAGGTGCCGGGCACCGTGTGGTTCCTGCTGGTGCTGGCCGGCCTGGCGGGCGCGTCCGAGCTGGTCGCGGGCCTGCGTGCGCGGCATGCACCTGCCCACGTGGCCAAGGCCGTGCTGGGGCAGGTGGCCTACCCGGCGGTGATCTCGGCCGTGGTGTGGTGGGCGGCGCCGCAGCAGCTGCCGCTGCTGGTGCAGGCGGCGCTGACGCTGGCGCTGGTCACGCCCTACGGCCCGCTCATCTACCGCCTGGCCTACGAGTCGCTCGCCGACGCGAGCGTGCTGGTCCTGCTCATCGTGTCGGTCGGCGTGCACTTCGCGCTCACCGGCCTGGGTCTGTACTTCTTCGGCGCCGAGGGCTTCCGCAACCCGAGCTTCTGGGACGAGCGCTTCAGCGTGGGCCCGCTCACCCTGTCCGGCCAGACGCTGATCGTGTTTGCCGTGTCGCTGGCCCTCATCGTGATGCTGTGGCTGTTCTTCGAGCGCTCGCTGTGGGGCAAGGCCCTGCGCGCCACGGCGGTGAACCGGCTCGGTGCACGCCTGATGGGCATCTCGTCCACCAGCGCGGGCCGGCTGTCCTTCACCATGGCCGCCTTCATCGGCGCGCTGTCTGGCCTGCTCATCGGGCCCACCACCACGGTGTTCTACGACTCGGGCTTTCTCATCGGCCTGAAGGGCTTCGTCGCGGCCGTGTTCGGCGGCCTGGCCAGCTACCCGCTGGCGCTGGTGGGCGCGCTCGGCGTGGGCCTGCTGGAGAGCTTCGGCTCGTTCTGGGCCAGTGCCTTCAAGGAAGTGATCGTCTTCTCCGCCATCCTGCCCGTCCTCCTGTGGCGGTCGCTGCGCGACCCGCACACGGAGGAGCACTGACATGCGTCTGCGCTCCCTTGCCTTCCCCCTGTTCGCGGCGGCCATGCTGGTGCTGCCGTCGCTGCCTGTCCCGGATTTCTGGATCACCCAGCTCAACTACATCGGCCTGTACGCGCTGGTGTCGCTGGGCCTGGTGCTGCTGACCGGCGTGGCCGGGCTCACGTCCTTCGGCCAGGCGGCCTTCGTCGGCCTGGGCGCCTACACCTCGGCCTACCTGTCGCTCACGGTGGGCGTGTCGCCCTGGCTCACGCTGTTCGTGGGCCTGGCGCTCGCCGTGGCCGTGGCCGTGGTGCTGGGCCTGCTCACCTTGCGCATGTCCGGCCACTACCTGCCGCTGGCCACCATCGCCTGGGGCCTGGCGCTGTACTACACCATGTCCAACATGGAGTTCCTGGGCAAGTACGACGGCCTGCTGGGTGTGCCGGCGCTGCAGTTCTTCGGCATCAGCCTGGCCGACGAGCGGGCGATGTACGTGCTGATCTGGATCGTGGCGCTGGCCAGCGCGCTGGGCGTGACGCACCTGCTCGATTCGCGCCCCGGCCGCGCCATCCGTGCGCTCAAGAGCGGCTCCACCATGGCCGAGGCCATGGGCATCTCCACCTTCCGCTACAAGCTCACGGCCTTCGTGCTGGCGGCCATGCTGGCGGCCATCTCGGGCTGGCTGTTCGCCCACTTCCAGCGCACGGTGAACCCCTCGCCCTTCAGCCTGGCCAAGGGCATCGAGTTCCTGTTCATGGCGGTGCTGGGTGGCGTGGGCCATGTGTGGGGCGCCTTCACCGGCGCGGCGGTGGTCAAGCTGGTGGAGGACCAGCTGCAGGTGCTGCTGCCGCGGCTGATCGGCACCAGCGGCAACTTCGAGATCATCGTCTTCGGCCTGGTGCTGGTGGCGGTGCTGAAGTACGCCCCGGACGGCCTGTGGCCTTTCGTGCAGCGCTGGCTGCCGGCGCGCCCACGCGAGCGTGACTGGGAGGGCGCCACGCCGCTGCCCACGCGCGACAAGCCGGAGCCGGGTTCCATGCTGCTGGACGTGCAGGCGGTGCGCAAGCAGTTCGGCGGCCTGGTGGCGGTGAACGACGTGAGCTTCTCCATCCGCGCCGGCGAGATCATGGGCCTGATCGGCCCCAACGGCGCCGGCAAGTCCACCACCTTCAACCTGGTATCGGGGGTGCTCTCGCTCACCTCGGGCGAGGTGGTCTTCCGCGGCCAGCCGGTGGGCGGCCTGCCCTCGCGGGAGATCGCCCGCCGCGGCATGAGCCGCACCTTCCAGCACGTGAAGATGATCCCCGAGATGACGGTGCTGGAGAACGTGGCGCTGGGTGGCTACCTGCGCACCTCCTCCGGCGTCACACGCGCCATGCTTCGGCTGGACCGCGACGAGGAGCGGCGCCTGTTCGCCGAGGCTGAAGCGCAGCTCGCCCGCATCGGCATGACGGCGCAGATGCACGAGCTGGCCGGCAACCTGGCGCTCGGGCCGCAGCGGCTGATGGAGATCGCCCGCGCGCTGTGCACCGACCCGTCGCTGCTGCTGCTGGACGAGCCCGCCGCGGGCCTGCGCCTGAAGGAGAAGCAGGCGCTGGCCGACGTGCTGCGCCAGCTCAAGGCGGAGGGCCTGTCCATCCTGCTCGTCGAGCACGACATGGATTTCGTGATGGGCCTGGTGGACCACATCGTGGTGATGGAGTTCGGCACCAGGCTGGTGGCCGGCACCCCGGCGGAAGTGCAGGCGAGCCCCGTGGTGCGCGCGGCCTACCTCGGCACGGAGCACTGATTCAGCATGAGCACACCGATTCTCGAAGTCACGGGCCTGCACGCCGGCTATGGCAAGGCCGAAGTGCTCGCGGGCCTGGACATCACCTTGCCGCGCGGCGCCGTGGTCACCGTCATCGGCCCCAATGGCGCGGGTAAGTCCACCACGCTCAACGCCATCATGGGCGTGCTGCCCGCGCGCGGCACCATCCGCTTCGAGGGGCAGGACATCGCCCAGACCACGCTGGAAGAGCGGGTGATGGCCGGCCTGGCCCTGGTGCCCGAGAAGCGCGAGCTGTTCGGCACCATGCCGGTGGAGGACAACCTGGTGCTCGGCGGCTTCCGGCCGATGAAGCAGCGGGTGGCGAACTGGCGCTCGACACTCGACGAGGTGTACACCCTGTTCCCGCGCCTGAAGGAGCGTCGCCTGCAGCTGGCGGGCACGCTCTCGGGCGGCGAGCGGCAGATGCTGGCCGTCGGCCGCGCGCTCATGAGCCGGCCCAAGGTGCTGATGCTCGACGAGCCCAGCCTGGGCCTGGCGCCACTGGTGGTGCGCGAGATCTTCCGCACCATCACCGCGCTGCGCGCCACGGGCGTGAGCATCCTGCTCATCGAGCAGAACGCGCGCGCCGCGCTGGAGGTGGCCGACCACGGCTACGTGCTGGAGACCGGCGGCATCGCGCTGGAAGGGCCGGCCTCCGCCCTGGCGGGCGACCCGCGGGTGGTGGACACCTACCTCGGCGCCAAGAAGCACTGAGGGCCGGTTCTGCCGGCGCAGGCCAGGCGCGCACGGGCGCCGGCCCACGCCCCGGGACCGCCCCTTGCCGACGGGCCCCCGCGGCTGGCGACAATCCCGCCCGACGTTTGCTGCTGTCCACCATGAGCAAGGCCTTCACCCGCGAGAACGACGCCGCCACCGGCGACGAGGACGACGACGGCCCGGCGCTGCCCCCGCTGCCCGCCGGCACCAAGAACTACCTCACGCCGCAGGGCTATGCGCGGCTGCGCGCCGAGCTGCTGCAGCTCATCGACGAGGAGCGCCCCAAGGTGGTGGAGATCGTCTCCTGGGCGGCGTCCAACGGCGACCGCTCCGAGAACGGCGACTACCTCTACGGCAAGAAGCGCCTGCGCGAGATCGACCGGCGCATCCGCTTCCTCACCAAGCGGCTGGACATCGCCGAGGTGGCCGACCCTTCCCTGCACCATGGCAGCGACCAGGTGTTCTTCGGTGCCACGGTCACCTATGCCAATGCGCGCGGCGAGGAGCGCACCATCACCATCAAGGGCATCGACGAGGTGGAGCACCTGGCCGGCGAGGTCAGCTGGATCTCGCCCATCGCGCGTGCGCTGCTCAAGGCCCGCGAGGGCGACGAGGTGCAGCTCATGACCCCCGGTGGCCTGGAGACGCTGGAGATCCTCGAGGTGAGCTACCCGGCCCCTACGGCCTGACCCGCTGCACGCGCAGCACGGCCGGGCTGCGCTTGAGCGTGCGCAGCACCTCGGCCAGGTGCAGGCGGTCGCGCACGCTGACCAGCAGCTTCAGGTCGGCCGTCTCGCCCGGGCGCTCGTCGCCCATGTCGATGTGGGTGATGTCGGCCTCGGCCCGGCTCACGGCCTGGGCCACCTGCGCCAGCGCCCCCTTGCCGTTGTGCAGCAGCACCTGCAGCTGCGTCTCGAAGGGGCGGCTGGGCTCCTCGGCCCATTCCACGCGCATCCAGCGCTCGCGGTCGCGGCCGAACAGCCGCTGGCCCACCTGGCAATCGGCGGTGTGCACGGTGAGGCCTTCGCCGCGTCCGAGGTAGCCCACGATGGCATCGCCCGGGATGGGGCGGCAGCAGGCGGCCATGGTGACGCTGGCGCCCTCGGCGCCGTCGATCACCACCAGGCCTTGCGGCGATTCGTTGTCCGGCGTGGCGTAGCGGTTCAGGCTCAGCGTCACCACGTCGGGCTTGTGGCCCATGTCGCGCAGGTCCTGGGCGATGCGCTTGGCCACGATGGTGGCGATCTTGCGGCCCAGGCCCACATCGGTCATCAGCTCAGCCGGGCTGCGGTTGCCGCTCCAGCGCAGCACCGCCGGCCACACCGTGTCGGCGGCCGCCGGCTCCAGCGGCGGCAGGGCCAGGCCCTCCAGCCGCAGGGCCTGCGCCAGCATCTTCTCGCCCAGGGCCTGCGATTCCTCCTGCTCGAGGTTCTTCAGGTAGTGGCGGATCTTGCTGCGCGCGCGGCCGGTGCGCACGAAGTTCAGCCAGGCCGGGTTGGGCCGGGCGTTGGGCGCGGTGATCACTTCCACCACGTCGCCCGAGCGCAACTCGGCGCGCAGGGTGGCCGGCTCGCCGTTGATCTTGGCCGCCACGCAGTGGTCGCCCACGTCGGAGTGGATGGCGTAGGCGAAGTCCACCGGCGTGGCGCCACGCGGCAGCGCCAGGATCTTGCTCATCGGCGTGAAGACGTACACCGCGTCTGGCACCAGGTCGATCTTCACGTGCTCCAGGAACTCGCCCGCGTCACGCGTCTCGTCCTGGATGTCGATGAGCGACTTCAACCACAGCGTGCCCAGGCGCTGCGCCACGTCCGACGGGTTGCCCTTGGCACCCACCTTGTACAGCCAGTGCGCCGCGATGCCGGCCTCGGCCACGGCGTGCATGGCCTGGGTGCGGATCTGGAACTCCACCGCCGTGCCCAGCGGGCTCACCAGCGTGGTGTGCAGCGACTGGTAGCCGTTGGCCTTGGGGATGGCGATGTAGTCCTTGAAGCGGCCGGGCACCGGCTTGTACAGCTGGTGCAGCACCCCCAGCGCCAGGTAGCAGTCCGGCAGGCTCGACACCACGATGCGAAAGCCGAAGATGTCGTTCACCGAGGCGAAGCCGGCGTGCTTCTCGCGCATCTTGCGGTAGATGCTGTAGACGGTCTTTTCGCGGCCCGTCACCTCCACCTTCATTTTGGCCTCGTTGAAGGCGCGGGTGACGTCGTTCTGCACGCGCGCCACGATGTCGCGGCGGTAGCCACGCGAGCGCTGCACGGCCTTTTCCAGCGCGGCATGGCGCCAGGGCCGCAGGTAGGTGAAGGACAGCTCCTGCAGCTCGCGGTAGATCTGGTTCAGGCCCAGCCGGTGCGCGATGGGCGCGTAGATGTCCAGGGTCTCCTGCGCGATGCGCTGGCGCTTCTCGGCCTTCATGGCCTTGAGCGTGCGCATGTTGTGCAGGCGGTCGGCCAGCTTCACCAGGATGACGCGCACGTCGCGCGACATCGCCAGCAGCATCTTGCGGAAGCTCTCCGCCTGGCCCTCCTCGCGAGTGGAGAACTGCAGCTTGTCCAGCTTGGTCAGGCCATCCACCAGCTCGGCCGTCGTTGCGCCGAAGCGCTCGATCAGCTCGGTCTTGGTGATGCCGCAGTCCTCCATGGCGTCGTGCCTCAGCGCGGCCATCACCGCCTGCGCGTCGAGCTTCCAGTCGGCCACCAGGCCCGCCACCGCGATGGGGTGGGTGATGTAGGGCTCGCCGCTCGCGCGGAACTGGCCGAGGTGGGCCTCGTCGGCAAACTTGTAGGCGTCGCGCACCGCCTTGAGGTCGGCCTTGGGCAGGTGGGTGAGCTTGGACTGCAGGCCCGCGAAGGTGGTCACCTCGGCGCTGGGCGGCGACATCGGCACCGCGGGCGCGCGCGGCCGCCCCTGCAGCGCGGTTGGCAGCAGTTCAGCGGCGAAGGAGCGAATGCCCATGGGTGGAATTTAGCCTACGCACCGCGGCGATGCCCCTGGCGGGGCATGGGGCGCCCACAAGAGGTGCGCGCGGGAGGGCGCCGTCAGGACGTCGCGCCCCCGGCCAAGGCACTGGCCACCTCGGCGCCAGGCTCGATGCGGCCGCCTCGCAGCAGCGCGGCGGCCTCGTCGGGTGGCAGGGCGCGGCTGAACAGCCAGCCCTGGCACAGGCCGCAACCCAGCGTCAGCAGGCGCTCGCGCTGCGCCGGCGTCTCGACCCCTTCGGCCACCACCACCCGGTCCATGGTGTGGGCCAGGCCGATGACGGCGCGCACGATGGCGTCGTCCGAGGCGTCGCCCATCATGTCCCGCACGAAGGCCCGGTCGATCTTGATGGTGGAGATCGGGAAGCTCTTCAGCCACGCCAGCGACGAGTGCCCGGTGCCGAAGTCGTCCAGGTGGGCCTCGATGCCCAGCGCCACCAGCCGCTGCAGCTGGTCGGCCGCGGCAGCCGGGTCGTCCATCATGGCCGATTCGGTCACCTCCACCGCCAGCGCGTCGGCAGGCAGGTCGGCCGCCTGCAGCGCCTGGGCGATCTGCCGTGCGAGATCCGGCTGGCGGAACTGCAATGGCGACAGGTTGATGGAGACGCGGGTGCGCAGGGCCTGCGCGCGCCATGCCCGCTGCTGGCGGCACACGGCCTCGAGCACCCGCTGGCCCATCGCATGCACGAGGCCGCAGCGCTCGGCCACCGGCACGAACTCGGCGGGCGACACCGCGCCCAGTTCGGGGTCGGTCCAGCGCAGCAGCGCCTCGAAGCCCAGGATGTGCCCGGTGGCGGTGTCCACCTGCGGCTGGTAGTGCAAGGTGAGCGCACCGTGCTCCAGCGCCCACTGCAGCCGTGCGCGCAGGCGGCCCTCGCGCTTCTGCGCCTCGCCCGGGCGCGCGTCGTAGAGCGTCACCTGCCCCCGGCCGCGCCGCTTGGACGCGGCCAGCGCCTGCTCGGCGGCCGGCAGCACCTCACCGGCCTGCGTGCCGTCGTGCGGGAAGACGGCCATGCCCACGCTCACCGCCAGGGGCCAGCTGGCCCCGCCGATGGCCATCCCGCCGGCCAGCACCGACTGGATCTTGCGGGCCACCGCCTCGACTTCGCTGCAGTGGTGCAGGCCGTGGGCCACCACGGCGAACTCGTCGCCGCCCAGGCGGGCCAGCGTGTCCCCGGCACGCAGGCAGCCTCCCACGCGGCGCGCCAGCTCCCGCAGCATCGCGTCGCCGGCGGCCGTGCCGTGGCTGTCGTTCACGAGGTGGAAGCTGTCCAGGTCGAGCAGCAGCACGCCGACCTGGGCGCCTTCGCGGCCCGCGATGGCGGTGGCGTCGGCCAGGCGCTCGCCCAGCAGCCAGCGGTTGGGCAGGCCGGTGAGCGGGTCGTGCGTGCTGCGGTGCTGCAGTGCGCGGGCGTGCTGGCGGCGGTAGGACACGTCCGCCACATAGGCCGTCAGCCGCTCGCCCGCGGTGGTGGACTGCGTGCTGAGCGAGACCTCCAGGTCGATCACTTGGCCGTCGGCGCGCACCCCGTGGATGCTCTTGCCGAGCCGGGTGCGCCGCGTCCTCTGCTCGGCGGCCGTGCCGCGCAGGCGCAGGTAGAGCCGGCGCGAGCGAGCGGGCATGAGCATGGTCACCGGCTGGCCCAGCAGGCGCTCCGGCGGGTAGCCGAACATGTGCTCCAGGGCCCGGTTGGCCATCTGCACCCGCCCGTGCTCGTCCACCCGCAGCACGCCCAGCGGCGCGAGCTCGAACAGCTCGCGGTATTCCGCCGTGCGGCGCTCCAGGGCGGTGTGGGCATTGGCCAGCCGCACGAAGGGCCGGCGGATCTGGTTGAGGAACAGGCCGTGGAACAGCAGGCCGTAGGCGACGACCTTGTAGACGTGACCCAGCAGGTTGGCCATGTCGGTGACGCCGTTGCCGTACAGCACGAAGAAGCCTTCGGACAGCGCCATCAGCAGCAGGGCATGCTTGACGGGGGCTTCATCCTCCTGCGCGTGGGCCGGCAGGCGGGCCATGCGCACGCGGGCGAGCAGGTAGGCCGCCACATACACCGCCACGAGGGCCGCTTCCAGGGCCAGCTTGAACGGCGTCAGGCCTTCCCCGGAGTGGAACGTGGGCGGGAACACCTCGGGCGCGAACATCGCCATGGTGGCGAGTGCGGCCACCGTGAGCAGCGCCGCAGCGGCGGCCGGCCCACCCGCCCGGTCGGCGCGCAGCGCCGCGGGCCACCAGGGTGTCGCCCAGATCAGCAGCGCCACCGCCGGCACGGCCCGCGCGAGCAGCCACAGCACGATGGCCTTGTGCGTGCTGCTGGGCGCACCCAGGTCGGGCATGCCCGCGTAGCTGAGCAGGTGCAGCACGTCCAGCAGGCCCACCAGCACGAAGGCGCTGCCCAGCCAGCGGCGCGAGCCGCGCTCCTGCTCGTCCACCGCCTGCCAGGCGGTCACGCCCACGGTCACGCAGACGACGGCCGACAGCACCTCGACCAAGGCGTGCATGCCCAGGAACTCGGGCCGATCGATGTGCAGGTCCAGCGGACGCCCGCCGGTGACCATGGCGTACAGGGCCAGGGTCAGCACCACGATGGCCAGGACAGGCAGGCGGGACGGTGGGGGCATGGCGTTCAGATGACACGGCACCTCGTCGCGCCGCGACCCTGAACTATGCAGGGCTTTGGCCTGCCACTGGCTGACGTGCCGTGAAAAGACAACGGGCGCCCGAAGGCGCCCGTGCAGATGTGCCGGCCGGCGGCCGACCCGCAGGCGTCAGGTCGGCACCTTGCGGAGCATCTCGACGCCCACTTCACCCGCGGCGATCTCGCGCAGCGCGGTGACACCAGGCTTGTTCTTGGACTCGACCTTGGGCGCGTGGCCCTGGCTCAGCATGCGCGCGCGGTAGGTGGCGGCCAGCACCAGCTGGAAGCGGTTGGGGATCTTGTTCAGGCAGTCTTCGACGGTGATGCGGGCCATGGTGAGTCTGCGCAGGTGAGGGGGCAACAGGGGCTGGAGTGGCGCAGCGGGCGTCAGTCCAGGTGCAAGGCGCTGAAGACCGTGGACTTGGCGCGGCGCTGGGCCGCGTACTTCAGGCGCTGCGAGTGAACGACGGTTTTCAGATCGAAAAGCGCCGTCTCGAACAAGCCGTTGATTATAACGTAGTCGAAGTGTCGCGCCTGCGCCACCTCGTTGCGCGCGTTGGCCAGGCGGGTGGCGATCACGTCCACGCCGTCCTCGCCCCGGCGGCGCAGGCGCTGCTCGAGCTCCTCCCAGCTGGGCGGCAGGATGAACACCAGCACCGCGTGGGCGAACAGCTGCTTGATCTGCAGCGCGCCTTGCCAGTCGATCTCCAGCACCACGTCCTCGCCCGCCATCAGGCGCGCCTCGATGCCCACGCGCGAGGTGCCGTAGCGGTTGCCGTGCACCTCCGCCCACTCGAAGAACTCGCCGCGCGCCACCATGCCGGCGAACTCGTCGGGGCTGACGAACCAGTACTCCCGCCCATGCTGCTCCTGGCCGCGTGGCGGCCGGGTGGTGTGCGAGACGGAGACGGCCAGGTGGGAATCCAGCTCCAGCAGCGCCTTGACCAGGCTCGACTTGCCGGCGCCGCTGGGCGCGGCGACGACGAACAGGTTGCCAGGGGTGTCCATGCGGCGGCTCATTCGAGGTTCTGCACTTGCTCGCGCATCTGCTCGATGGCGACCTTCATGTCCACCGAGATGCCGGTGAGCTCCAGGGCGCTGGCCTTGCTGCCCAGCGTGTTGGCCTCGCGGTGAAGCTCCTGGATGAGGAAGTCCAGCCGCTTGCCGGTCTCGCCGCCCTTGTTGAGCAGGCGCTCGATCTCGTCCAGGTGCGCACGCAGCCGGGCCAGCTCCTCGGCCACGTCGATGCGGATGGCGTAGGCCGCCGCCTCGCTCAGCGCGCGGTCGCGGGCCGATTCCGCCGAGACCGCGCCCGAGGCGCCGGCGGCGGCGAGCGCCTCCGTCCAGCGTTCCATGAAGCGTTGCTGCTGCTTGGCGACCACGGCCGGCACCAGCGGCTCGGCCTGGTCGGCCAGCTGGCGCAAGGTGGCCAGGCGCTCCATCAGCACCTGCACCAGGCGGGCGCCCTCGCGGGCGCGGGCGGCGCGCAGGGCGTCGATGCAGTCGCGCGCCGCCTGCACCGCCAGTTCGTCCAGCGCGGGCGCGGCGGTGGCGGACGCGCCGCCACGGCACCATTGCAGCGCCTCGTGCACCGACAGCCCAGTGGCCTGCGGCAGCCAGGTCTGCACCGTGGATTGCAGGCGCGCCAGGCGGTTGAGCTGCTCGGCGCCGGGGTGGGGCAGGGCGTCGTCGCCGCCGCGGCCCACCTGCGCGCGCACCTCCACCTTGCCGCGCCGCAGCGCGGCGGTGAGCAGCTCGCGCAGCGCGGGCTCGGCCTGGCGCAGCTCGTCAGGCAGGCGGAACGCGATGTCCAGGAAGCGGCTGTTGACCGTGCGCATTTCCACGGTCACCCCGACGGGGTGGTGCTCCCCTTCGGTCACCGGGGCGGCGCTGGCGCTCGCGAACCCGGTCATGCTGTAGACTGACATGAGGCCTATTCCTGAGCGGCAAAACGTCGATTATGTCAAAGCCGAAACCCGCCCCGTTGCCCGCGGGCACCGTGGTCGGTGGCTACCAGGTCATCAAGAAACTGGCGGCCGGCGGCTTTGGTGTCGTCTATCTCGCGGAAGACGAGGAGCGCCACCTCGTGGCGCTGAAGGAATACCTGCCGGCCTCGCTGGCCGAACGCTCCGCAGGCGAACTCATTCCGCGCGTCAAGCCCGAGAAGCAGCCGCTGTACCGCCTGGGCCTGAAGAGCTTCTTCGAGGAAGGCCGCTCGCTCGCGCAGATCTCGCATCCGAGCGTCGTTTCGGTGCTCAATTTCTTCCGCGAGAACGAGACGGTCTACATGGTGATGAATTACCTGCAGGGCGATACCCTGCAGGATTTCATCGTCACCGCGCGCGACCTGAAACAGGAAAAGGTGTTTCGCGAATCGACCATCCGGTCGCTGTTCGATGAAATCCTCAAGGGGCTGCGCATCGTCCACCAGCACAAGATGCTGCACCTGGACATCAAGCCGGCCAACATCTTCATCACCAACGACAACAAGGCGGTCTTGCTCGACTTCGGCGCCGCGCGCGAAGTGCTGAGCAAGGAAGGCAACTTCATCCGCCCGATGTACACGCCCGGTTTCGCCGCGCCCGAGATGTATCGGCGCGACGGCTCGCTCGGCCCCTGGACCGACATCTACGCCATCGGCGCATGCATCTACGCCTGCATGCAGGGCTACCCGCCCACCGACGCACCGCAGCGCATCGACAAGGACCGGCTGTCGCTGTCCATGTCGCGCATGCGCAATACGTACTCCGACAACCTCATCGAGGTGACGGAGTGGTGCATGGCGCTCGATCCGCTGTCCCGGCCGCAGAGCGTGTTTGCGCTGCAGAAGGAACTCTCGCGCGAGACCGAAAGACGCTACACCTCTCTCAGCTTCACCGAACGGCTGAAACTGCAGATCGAGAACCTGAAGACAGGCTCACGATGAGATTTTCCGTCTACCAGGTCAGCCGCAAGGGTGGCCGCGAGAAGAACGAAGACCGCATGGGCTACTGCTACACGCGGGATTCGGGCCTGTTCGCCCTGGCCGATGGCATGGGCGGGCACCCGGAGGGCGAAGTCGCCTCCCAGCTCGCGCTGCAGTCGCTGGCGGCGGCCTTCCAGCGCGAGGCCAAGCCCTCGCTGAAGAGCCCGCTGCGCTTCCTGCAGGAGGCCATCCTGGCCGGCCATCACCAGCTGCTGCGCTACGCCACCGAGAAGGGCCTGGTCGACACGCCCCGCACGACGGTGGTGGCCTGCGTGCTGCAGGGCCGGGCGGCCTTCTGGGCGCACTGCGGCGATTCGCGCCTGTACCTCGTGCGCGGCGGCAAGCTCATCGCGCGCACCCGCGACCACTCCTACACCGAGCTGCAGCAGACGCTGTCGCAGGTGGTGCCCATCGACGCCAAGTTCAACCGCTCGGTGCTCTTCACCTGCCTGGGCAGCCCGGGCAAGCCGGTGGTCGACACGGTCGGCCCCGTCACGCTGCAGAGCGGCGACCGCATGATCGTCTGCTCCGACGGCCTGTGGAGCCAGATGGAGGAAGAGGAGATCGTCGAGCTGCTGTCTTCGCGCACCCTGTCCGATGCGGTGCCCGAGATGGTGGAGCGCGCCCTGCGCAACGGCGGTGCCCACGGCGACAACGTCACCGTGCTGGCGGTCGAGTGGGAGGCGGTGGAAGACAGCGATTCCGTGGCCGGTGTCTCCACCCGCAGCCTGGGCGAGGACGTGTTCGCCTCCACCATCCAGGCCAGCCTGGGTGAAACCGTGCCGGGCGACCTCGACGAAGCCGAGATCGAGCGCTCGATCCGCGAGATCAACGAGGCAATCCGGCGCTCGTCGCAGAAAAAGAGCTGACGCCCTTTTTCGCTCCGGCGCCGGCTTGCCTTCGGCCTTCCGTGGGCTCCCCCAGCCCCCTCCGGGAGGGGGCTCCAGCCAGAGTGACGCTCCGGCCGCCGGGGCAAGGGACAATCGTGGGTTGAATGAGGATGTGACCCATGAGCTTTGAACGTACCGCCGGCCGCGCGCCGGACGCCCTGCGCCCGCTGCGCATCACCCGTGGCTTCACCCGCCATGCCGAAGGCTCGGTGCTCATCGAGTTCGGCCAGACGCGTGTGCTGTGCACCGCCTCGGTGGAAGAGCGCGTGCCGCCGCACAAGCGGGGCAGCGGCGAGGGCTGGGTGACGGCCGAGTACGGCATGCTGCCGCGCGCCACCCACACCCGCAGCGACCGCGAGGCGGCGCGTGGCAAGCAAAGCGGCCGCACGCAGGAGATCCAGCGCCTGATCGGCCGCTCCATGCGCGCGGTGTTCGACCTGGCCGCGCTGGGCGAGCGCACCATCACGCTGGACTGCGACGTCCTGCAGGCCGACGGCGGCACCCGCACGGCCGCGATCACCGGCGCCTTCGTCGCGGCGCAGGACGCGGTGAACACTCTGCTCGCGCGGGGCCTCATCCCGGCGTCGCCCATCCGCGACGCGGTGGCCGCCGTCTCCGTGGGCATCGTGCAGGGCACGCCGCTGCTCGACCTGGAGTACGTGGAAGACGCCGGCTGCGACACCGACATGAACGTGGTGATGACCGGTTCGGGCGGCTTCGTGGAAGTGCAGGGCACCGCCGAGGGCGTGCCTTTCTCGCGCACCGAGATGGACCGCCTGCTGGCCCTGGCCGCCAAGGGCATCGCGGAGCTGGTGGCGGCGCAGCGCGCGGCGCTGGCCGTGCCGCTGGCGCCCTGAGGCGGCCGCCTGGAGATCCCGATGCAGATCGTGCTGGCCTCCAACAACGCGAAGAAGCTCGCTGAGCTGGGGGCGCTGTTCGCGCCCCTGGGCGTGGCGCTGGTGGCCCAGGGCCAGCTGGGCGTGGCCGAGGCCGACGAGCCGCACATCACCTTCATCGAGAACGCGCTGGCCAAGGCGCGGCACGCGGCCGCGGCCACCGGCCTGCCGGCCCTGGCCGACGACTCTGGCCTGTGCGTCGATGCACTGGGCGGCCACCCCGGCGTGCAGTCGGCCGTCTTCGCGCCGCTGCCGCCCGAGGCCGCCGACCAGCGCGACCGGGAGGCGCGCCGCCGCGCACAGGACGCGGCGAACAATGCGCTGCTGCTGCAGCGCCTGGGCAGCACGCCCGACCGCCGGGCGTGCTTCGTCTGCGCGCTGGTGGCGCTGCGCTCGGCCGACGACCCCGAGCCGCTGGTGGCCTTCGGCCGCTGGCAGGGCGAGATCCTCGCCACGCCGCAGGGCGACGGCGGCTTCGGCTACGACCCGCTGATGCACATTCCTGCGCTGGGCGCCACGGTCGCGGCCCTGCCTGCCGCGGTGAAGAACGCGCACAGCCACCGGGCGCTGGCCGCCGCGCAGATGACGGCGCTGATGCGCCAGGCGTGGCGCCTGTGAGCGCACCGGCCACCCCGCCCGCGGTCGACCTGGCGTCGGTGGCCGACCGCTTCCTGCGCCCCGGCACGCTGCAGCTGGGCGCGCCGCCGCCGTTGTCGGTGTACGTGCACCTGCCCTGGTGCCTGAAGAAGTGCCCGTACTGCGACTTCAACTCGCACGAGCTGCGCGCGCCGGGCGGCGCGGGCGCCTCGGCACCCGAGGCACGCTACCTCGACGCGCTGCGCGCCGACCTGGAGGCCAGCCTGCCGCTGGTGTGGGGCCGGTCCGTGCAGACCGTGTTCATCGGCGGCGGCACGCCCAGCCTGTTCGCGCCGGAATCCATCGAGCGCCTGCTGTCGGACATCCGCAGCCTGCTGCCGCTCGCCCCCGGCGCCGAGGTGACGCTGGAGGCCAACCCCGGCACCTTCGAGCGCGAGCGCTTCCGCGCCTACCGCGGCGCGGGCGTCACGCGCCTGTCCATCGGCGTGCAGAGCTTCTCCGACGACAAGCTGCGTGCGCTGGGCCGTGTGCACGACCGCGCACAGGCGCTGGCCGCGGTCGAAGAGGCGGCCCAGGCCTTCGACACCTTCAACCTCGACCTGATATACGCGTTGCCGGGCCAGACGCCGGCCGAGCTGGACGAGGACCTGGCCACCGCGCTGGCCTTCGCGCCGCCGCACCTGAGCCTGTACCACCTCACGCTGGAGCCCAACACCGCCTTCGCGCGCCGCCCGCCGGTGCTGCCCGATGAGGACACCAGCGCCGAGATGCTGGATCGCCTGGTCGAGCTCACCGCCACCGCCGGGCTGCAGCGCTACGAGGTCTCGGCTTACGCCCGGCCCGGCCACCGCTGCGCCCACAACCTCAACTACTGGCAGTTCGGCGACTACCTCGGCCTGGGCGCCGGTGCCCACGGCAAGCTGAGCTTCCCGCACCGTGTGCTGCGCACCGTGAAATGGCGCGAGCCCGCCCGCTACATGGACGAGGCGCTGACCGGCCGGGCGGCCTCGCAGCAGGACGAGGTGGGGCGGCAGGCGCTGGCCTTCGAGTTCATGCTCAATGCGCTGCGCCTGCGCGATGGCTTCGAGCTCGCGCTGTTCACCGACCGCACGGGGTTGCCGCCTTCGGCCATCGCGGCGCCGCTGGAGCAGGCACTGGCCCGCGGGCTGCTGGCGCGCGATGACGGCGGCCCCGCCGGCCCGCGCGTGCGCCCCACGGCCCGGGGCTTCGATTTCCTGAGCGACCTCCAGGCGCTGTTTCTCTGACGCCTCCGCCACCGCCTCCGCACTGCCCGCCATGTCGTCTGCCACCCTCGCGACCGCCGCCCCCACCGAGGACGTCCCCAGCGGGCCGGCCCAGCCGCTGCGGCCCTTCGTCATCTGGACCCTGCAGCGCACCGGCGGCACCAACCTCACCCGCCAGCTGGTGCGCCTGAGCGGCCTGCCGCGCACGGAGCACGAGCCCTTCAACGAGGGGCGCGCCTACGGCCACGTGACCGCGGCGTGGCGCAAGGACCGCGATGCGCTCGCCATGGGCGCGGCCATGCAGGAGATCGCCGCCGAGCACCAGGTGATCAAGCACTGCGTGGAGATGGTGCCGCCCGAGATCAACGGTGGCCTGGCGCTGGCCACCGCGGCCGCCGGCTACCAGCATGTGTTTCTCTACCGCCGCCAGCCCAAGGGCCGCCTGCTGTCGCTGCACTACGCGCGGGTGAGCGGCATCTGGGGCAACCGCATGAAGACCGGGCAGCCCCCCCCCGAGGAGGAGCTGCGGCGCCACCCGCTGCCGGTGACCGAGCTGGTGGAGCGCGAGCGCCGTGGCATGCGGGCTCTGCAGCGCGTGTGGGACGGGCTGGTGGAGATGGGCGTGCACCCCCTGGCCATTGCCTACGAGGACCTGTACCAGTCCACGCCGGCCCGCTCGCAGCATGTGCTGCAGCGGCTGTTCGACGAGCTGGGCTTCCGCTTCCCGCCGCGGCGGCTGCCGCACATCTGGGAGCAGGTGGTGGGCCAGGGCGACCAGGGCACGCGCAGCGCGTACGCGGCCTTCGAGGGCCAGGTGGCGCTCGACGTGGCGCTGGAGCGGTGGCGTGGCTTCCGGCCTGTGCCCGAGGTGGCCGCGCTGCACACGGCCGAGCCGGACGTGCCGGCCCCCTGGGTGGCGGCGGCGCACCTGCATGGTGCCGGCCCGGCGGTGCCGCGTCGGCGGCGGCTGGATGGCACGGTGGTGTGCGCGGCCGGGGCGCCGGCCGGGCTGCGCCTGGTGCTGGCGGATGCGCAGGGCGACCACGCGGTGGTGTGGGGCCTGCGGTCGGGCTGGACGGCCGAGCAGCACCCCGGGTTGCCCCAGGCCGGCTTCGCGCGCTTCGTGGTGCCGGGCTACTGGCCGGAAGGCGACGCGACCCTGTGGGCGGAAGACCCGGCCACGGGCGCACGCCAGAAGGTGCTGAAGATCACCGGCGGCGCGCCCGAGCCGGCCGCCGTCGCTGCGGAGGCGCTGCGCTTGAAGCCGGGCGGCATGCCCGAGGACACCTTGTGGGCACAGGCGGTGGCGCGGTGGCTGGAGCAGGCGCCCGCCGCCCCCGGCATGGAGCGCCGCCAGCGCGCCATCCGGCAGGCGCGCGCGGCGGCGTACTAGCCGGGCTGCCGGCCCGGCGGGCTCGGCAGCGGCGTCAGACCCGGTGCAGCAGCGCGCCGTGCATGGCGCGCAGCTTGTCCATCAGGTGCGGGGCGATGTCCTGCAGCGGCAGCACCTCGTTCGCGGCCCCGTGGGCGATGGCCTCGCGCGGCATGCCGAAGACCACGCAGGTGGCCTCGTTCTGCGCGTAGTTGTAGCTGCCGGCATCGCGCATGGCACGCATGGCCTTGGCGCCGTCGCCGCCCATGCCCGTGAGCATGATGCCGAAGGCGTTGGGGCCCACCACGCGGGCGGCGGATTCGAACAGCACCTCCACCGAGGGCTTGTGGCGGTTGACCGGCTCGCCGTCGCGCACGCGGGCCACGTAGTTGGCGCCCGAGCGCTCCACGCTCAGGTGCAGGCCGCCCGGCGCGATGTACGCGTGGCCCGGCAGGATGCGCTCGCCGTCCGTCGCCTCTTTCACGCGGATCTTGCACAGCGTGTCCAGGCGGGCGGCGTAGCTGCGCGTGAATCCCGGCGGCATGTGCTGGGTGATCACCACCGCGGGCGAGTCCGCCGGCAGGGCCATCAGCACTTCCTTGGTGGCCTCGGTGCCGCCGGTGGAGGCGCCGATGAAGATGATCTTCTCGGTGGACAGGCGGCCCAGCGGGCTCGGCGCGGCGGCCACCGGCCGGCTGGCGGTCGACGCGCCGGCCCCCGCGGCGGGGGCCGCCGGTGTGGCCGGGGCGCGCTTGACGTGCGCCCGCGTGGCGATGCGGATCTTGTCGGTGATCTCCTCGGCCAGCTGCTTGAGCCCGTCGGCCACGCCGATCTTGGGCTTGGCCACGAAATCGATCGCGCCGAGTTCCAGCGCGCGCAGCGTCACCTCGGCGCCGCGCTCGGTCAGCGTGGACACCATCAGCACCGGCATGGGCCGCAGCCGCATCAGCTTGGACAGGAAGTCGATGCCGTCCATGCGCGGCATCTCCACGTCCAGCGTGATCACGTCCGGGTTGAGGTTGCGGATCATCTCGCGCGCGGCGAACGGGTCGGCCGCGGCGCCGACACACTCCATGTCGGGCTGGCGGTTGATGATCTCGGCGAGCAGGCTGCGCACCAGCGCCGAGTCGTCGACGACGACCACACGGGTCTTGGCCATGGTCTTGTCCTTCTTGTGCGGGTTGGCCGGGTTCAGAACAGGTCGATCGTGCCGCCGGTGGCGACCACAGGGGCCGCCTTCTGGGCGGCGACGCGGTCCTGGGCGACCAGGGCTTCGGTGTTGGCCGGCGCCAGGCGCTTGACCATCGCCTTGCCGCTGGCCGGCAAGAAGCACACCTTGCGCGGGTAAATGTCGAGCACGTCCTTGGAGACCACCGGGATGCGTTCCGTGGTGAGGAAATCCAGCACGAACTTCGTGTTGCGCTCGCCCACGTTGATGGAGTTCATGCCGCTGATCACCGCGCCGCCGCCGAAGACCTTGGCCTCCATGGTCAGGCGCGAGGCGCCGCGCTTCATCATCTCGTTGATCAGCAGTTCCATGGCGAAGCTGCCGTAGCGGCCGGAATCGCCGGCGCCATCGGGCAACATGAAGTGGTTCATGCCCCCCACGCGCGCCTGCCGGTCCCACAGGCAGGCGGCGATGCACGAGCCCAGCGTGGTCATCACCAGGATGTCCTCGGTGTCGCAGTAGAACTCGCCGGGCAGCACCTTCACCGCCTCGTTGCGGAAGTGCGCGTCGTAGTAGAAGAACGAGGCCTCGCCGGACTTGCGCGGCATGGCCTTGAGCTTGTCGAGCCGGGCCGTGCGCCCGACCGTGCCGGCGCCTGCGGCGGACAGCGGCACGGGCGGCCGGGCGGCGCCGGGGGAGGAGGCGGAGGGCAGGATGGTCATGGGTGGCGGCGGGGGGTCACACCCGCTTGTAGATCGTCTTGCCTTGCAGCAGGAACAGGTCGCGGGCGTCGGTGAAGTTCTCGGAGTGGCCGACGAACAGCAGCCCGCCCGGTTTCATCACCCCATGGATGCGCTCGAGCACGCGGCGCTGGGTCGCGTGGTCGAAATAGATCATCACGTTGCGGCAGAACACCATGTCGAAGGGCTCGCCCAGCGACCAGGCGGTCGACATGAGGTTGAACGGCCGGAAATCGATCATGCGCGCCAGCTCGGGCTTCACGCGGATGAACCCGGCGTTGGCGCCCGTGCCGCGCATGAAGTGGCGCTTCAGGCGCTCGGCGCTCAGCCCGCGCGAGTCGGCCGGGTACACACCGCGCTGGGCGGTGGCGAGCACCTTGGTGTCGATGTCGGTGGCCAGCAGGCGCGCGCCGTGGTCGCCCAGGGCCTCTGCCAGCACCATGGCGATGGAGTAGGGCTCCTCGCCGGTGGACGCCGCGTTGCACCAGATGCGTGGCGCGCGGTTGCCGAAACCGCGCAGCACGTCGGCGAGCGCGTGGAAGTGGTGCTCCTCGCGGAAGAACGAGGTGAGGTTGGTCGTCAGGCAGTTGACGAACTCCTGCCACTCCTTGTCGCCCGCGGGGCCGGCTGCCGACTCCAGCCATTGCAGGTAGTCGCGGAAGCTGCGGTGGCCGGTCTCGCGCAGGCGGCGCGACAGCCGGCTGTAGACCATGGCGCGCTTGCCGTCGTGCAGGCTGATGCCCGCGCGCTGGTAGATCAGCTTGCGCACGCGCTCGAAATCGGCAGCGTCGAAGCTGAACTCCTGTTCGGCGGCGGTGTCGCCGGCATGGCTCGGGGCGTCCAGAAAGGAGGTCATCGTGGGCAGCGTCGTCGGCAGGTGGCAGGAGCAGGCACGCCACGAGTCTGCCCGGCGCGACCTGCGTCGTCGGCCCGAGTTGACATGGCTTCCCGGCCCTTTTTCGGCAGCTTCCGGCGGGGACCACACTGCTAGACTGCCCCGGCACCCCGCACCTTGTCCGATATTTCACGCCGCGTGAGCGCTCCTGACCCCCGCCCGATGCCCGAGTTCGACGCGCTGCGTGTCGAGCAGGCGCTGCATCTGCTGGCGCAGTCGGGCCACGCCATGCCGCCGGGCGCACCCGGCAGCGCCGCGTGGCTGCAGGGGCTGATCGACGGGCTGTGCGAGCTGTCCAGCCGCGACGCACTCACCGGCCTGGCCAACCGCCGCAGCTTCGAGTCGGCGCTCGGCCGCGAGATCGACCGCGTGGCGCGCTCGGGCGAGCCCGCGCTGCTGCTGCTGCTGGACATCGATCACTTCAAGCGCGTGAACGACACCCACGGCCACGCCGTGGGCGACCTGGTCATCCAGTCGGTCGCCGACGGCCTGCGCGAGACGGTGCGGCCGATGGACCTGGCCGCCCGCATCGGCGGCGAAGAGTTCGCCGTGATCCTGCCCAATTGCTCACCGGCCTTCGGGCAGACCGTGGCCGACCGGCTGCGCACCCGCATCGAGGCGCGGCCGATTCCCATTGGCCCGTCGCAGACGCTGGGCGTCACCATCAGCGTGGGCGGCGCCTATGCCCCGCAGTGGGTGCGCTCCACGGCCAGTCTCTGGACCGAGCGCGCCGACCTGCAGCTCTACCGCGCCAAGGCCGAGGGCCGCAACCGTACCTGCCTGGAGCCGACACCCGTGTCGGTCGTGAGCCCCGAAGAAAAGGGCCTGCTCTTTGGCACATCGAACTTCGGGGAGTTCCTGGAATGAACACGACCGCGGCGAACGGTCCGAACACGCCGCCGCCGGCTGGCGGCGGCAAGGTGGCCCGCATCACGGCCGTGACCAGCGGCACGGGTGGGGTGGGCAAGACCTTCCTGTCGGCCAACCTGGCCGCCGCCCTGGCGCGGCAGGGCCAGCGGGTGCTCGTGCTCGACGCCGACCTGGGCCTGGCCAACCTCGACGTCGTGCTGAACCTGTTCCCGAAGATCACGCTGCACGACGTCTTCACCGGCCGCCACACGCTGGAAGAGGCCATCGTGCCGGCCCCAGGCGGCTTCCATGTGCTGCTGGCCGGGTCGGGCATGGTGGAGTACTCGCGCCTCACGCCCGAGGTGCGCGAGCTGCTGGTGGGCGTGGTCAACCGCGTCAAGCCGCGCTTCGACCGCATCATCCTCGACACCGGCGCCGGCATCTCCGACGTGGTGCTCTACACCGTGTCCCTGGCCGACGAGGCGCTGGTGGTCACCACGCCGGAGCCCACCGCACTCACCGACGCCTACGCCACCATCAAGGTGCTGGCCACCACACAGGGCCGGCGCGACCTGCGCCTGCTGGTCAACCAGGTCACCCGGCCGGGCGACGGCCGCATCATCCGCGGCCAGCTGCAGCAGGTGGTGGACCGCTACGTCACGCCCGGGCTTGATTCCCCCGTGAAGCTCGAGTTCCTGGGTGAGGTGGCCACCGACAAGACCGTGCGCGAGGCCGTGTCCCGGCGCCAGCTGCTGATCGAGGCCTTTCCCGGCGCACCGGCGGCGCAGGGCGTGGTGGCCGCGGCCACGCGGCTGAACAGCTGATGGCGGCGACCGACGACGACGGCGCGGGCACGCCGAGCGGCCCCACGCCCTTCGAGCAGCTGGGCGGCGAGACCGCGGTGCGCGCCCTCGTCGACCGCTTCTACGACCTGATGGACCTGGAGCCGGCCTACGCCGTGCTGCGCGCTGCCCATGGCAGCACGCTGGACGACGCGCGCGACAAGCTCTTCTGGTTCCTCTGCGGCTGGCTGGGCGGCCCCAACCACTACATCGAGCGCTTCGGCCACCCGCGGCTGCGCGCGCGGCACCTGCCGTTCTCCATTGGTCAGCAGGAGCGCGACGAGTGGCTGGCCTGCATGTTCCAGGCCATGCAGGAGCGCGAGGTGCCCGCCGCCCTGCGCGAGCGTCTGGAGGCCTCGTTCTTCCAGACGGCCGACTGGATGCGCAACCGCGCCGGCTGAGGCGCGCGACGACACGGCGGGTGTCGAATCCGCGTCGAGGTCTTCGTCGTGGAGGTGCAAGGGCGCCGCATCCCGCGGCCGCCTGCCTCACCGTTACCGACCAAGGAGACCCCATGACCGCTTCTTCCGATCGCGTGCCCGCGCCCTTCGGCGCCTTGCCTTACCTCACCGTGCGGGGCGCGCCCGACGCCATCGCCTTCTACCAGCGCGCATTCGGCGCCGAGCAGGTGGAGCGCCTGGACGCCCCCGACGGCAGCGTGGTGCACGCCGAGCTGCGCATCGGCGCGGCCCACTTCATGCTCACCGAGGAGCGGCCGGAGATGGGGGCGCTGTCGCCTCAGGCACTCGGCGGCTCGGCCACCATGGTCACCTTCTACGTGCCCGACAGCGACGCCGTGTTCGCGCAGGCGCTGGCTGCCGGGGCCACGGTGATGATGCCGCTGATGGACCAGTTCTGGGGCGACCGAGCGGGCGGCGTCACCGACCCGTTCGGGCACAAGTGGATGATCGCCTCGCATCTCGAGACCGTGACCGGCGACGCCCTGCAGCAGCGCTTCCAGGCCGCGATGGCGGCGATGGCGGGCCAGGGCGGCTGCGGCGGCGGCTGACACGCGGGCGGCCTGTGCGCCGCCATGGCGCCCGCGAGGGTGGCGGGTACCATGGCCTGATCACTCGATCACCGCCACCGTGCCCACCCTGCCCACGTTGCGTCTGGCCGCCAAGCCCCGCCTGAAGCCGCCCAAGCTGTCCATGGCCGCCTGGCGGCAGTTCGTCGCCATGGCGGTGCCCTACTGGCGCGGCGACGAACGCCGCAAGGCCTGGACGCTGCTGGCGGTGCTGATCGCGCTGATGCTGGCCGAGACGCACTTCGCCGTGCGGCTGAACACCCAGACCGGTGAACTCACGTCGGCGCTCGCGGCACGCGACGGCGACCGCTTCTGGGACGCCGTGCGCGCCTGCCTGGTGGTGCTGGCCTTCGCGGTGCCGATCTACGCCTTCTACTACTACATGCGCGATGCGTTCGCCAACCACTGGCGGCGCTGGCTCACGCGGCGCTTCCTGGATGGCTACTTCGGTGAACGCCGCTACTACGACCTGCAGAAGAACGGCGACATCGACAACCCCGACCAGCGCATCAGCGAGGACATCAACACCTTCACCGGCCGGTCGATCCACTTCCTGCTGATCTTCCTGGGCTCGGTGATGCAGCTGGTGGCCTTCAGCGCGGTGCTGTGGTCCATCTCCAAGGCGCTGGTGGCGTTCCTGGCCGTGTATGCCACCGTGGGCACGGTGCTGGCGCTGGGCGTGTTCGGCGCGCCCCTCATCGGGCTGAACTTCTGGCAGCTGCGCCGCGAGGCCGACTTCCGCTTCGGGCTGATGCGCGTGCGCGAGAACGCCGAGTCCATCGCCTTCTACCGCGGCGAGCCGCAGGAGCGCTCACGCATCGAGCGACTGTTCGACGCCGCGTACCACAACTACTGGAAGCTCATCCGCAAGCAGCGCACGCTCAACCTGTTCCAGCGCGGCTTCACGCAGCTGACGGTGGTGGTGCCCAGCATCATCCTGGCGCAGCCGGTGCTGTCGGGCGAGATGGAGGTCGGCCGCGCCGTGCAGGCCGGCGGTGCGTTCGTGGCGGTGCTGTCGGCGGTGTCGGTGATCGTGGAGAACTTCGAGAGCCTGTCGCGCTTCGTCGCCGGCATCGGCCGGCTCGATGCGCTGGCGCGGCTGGTGCTGCCGGGTGGTGTGGGGGCCGCCGTGCGCGGGCAGGGCGGGCGCGACGGCGCGCCGGCGGGCACGGCCGCGCCGCGCATCGACTGGCGCGAGGGCGACCGCCTGCGCCTGGATGCGCTCACGCTCTACACCCCGCGCACCGACCGCCTGCTGGTGAAGGACCTCAACCTCACCCTCGCTCCGGGCGACGGCCTGCTCATCACCGGCGTCAGCGGCAGTGGCAAGAGCTCGCTGCTGCGGGCGATCGCCGGCCTGTGGCGCACGGGCAGCGGCACCGTGCAGCACCCGCCGCTGGCCGACCTGTTCTTCCTGCCCCAGCGGCCCTACATGCAGCCCGGCACGCTGCGCAGCCAGCTCATCTACCCCGCCACCGAGACCGAGCTCGACGACGACCGCCTGCTCGCCATCCTGGCCGAGGTGCAGCTGGGCGACCTGGCGGCCCAGGTGGGCGGGCTGGACGCCGAGGACGATTGGGAGAAGCTGCTCTCCGTGGGCGAGCAGCAGCGCCTGGCGTTCGCCCGCGTGCTGGTGCGGCAGCCCAAGGTGGTGATCCTCGATGAAGCCACCAGTGCGCTGGATGCGCGCAACGAGGCGGTGCTGTACCAGCGGCTGCGCGACAGCGGGGCCACGCTGGTGAGCGTGGCGCACCGCCCTGGCGTGCTGCGCTTCCACAGCCAGGTGCTGTGCCTCGTGGGGGGCGGCCAGTGGCGGCTGCAGCCGGCCGAGGGCTTCCAGTTCGATGTGTAATGCCCCGCCTGCCGCGGCATGCCGATGCCGTGGCAGGACCGCCGTTTGCCCCCAGGCGCCGCCCGGCGGCGCCCCGCCCTGGAGACCCCATGCGACGCACCCGCCCATTCGCCCTCGCCCTGATCCTGCTCGCCGCCCTGGCCACCGGCGCCGCGCGCGCCGAGCCGCTGCGCATCATGCCCATCGGTGACTCCATCACCGAAGGCGGCGACGGCCACGGTGGCTACCGCCGGCCGCTGTTCGAGCGCCTGACGGCCGCGTTCGGGCGGCCCAACTTCGTCGGCTCACGCAGCTCGCGCAATACCGACCCGGCCGATTTCCTCGAGCACGACCACGACGGCTACTCCGCCTACCGCATCGACCAGATCACGCGCGGCGGTGCCTTCTGGAACGCACTGCCGCTGGAAGAGCGCCTGCGCCTGTGGGACCCGGCCATCGTGCTGGTGCATGCGGGCACCAACGACGCGCAGCAGAACTACCGCTTCCGTGGCGACCCCGACGCCGGCCGCCCCGGCGTGGTGGCGCGCCTGGACGACCTCGTCTCGCGCGTAGTGGCCCACAACCCCGAGATCCATGTGTTGCTCGCGCAGATCGTGCCCGCCAACGCGCCGGCCAGCGACACCACCCAGGCCTACATCCAGGCATTGAACGCCGAGATCCCGGCCCTGGTCGCGCGCCACCAGGCGCTGGGCCACCGCGTCACGCTGGTGGACATGTACACCCCCATGCTGGGCTACCCGCACCCTGACGGCATCCACCCCAGCCCCGAGGGCTATGCGGTCATGGCCGAACAGTGGTTCCGCGCCATCGCCGCGCTGCCGCAGCGGCCCGACAACCCCGTGCGCGGCCGCGCCGACGGCGTCGCCCTGGCGGACCGCACGCTGTGGGCCGGCGACGCCCCGCCAGTGCCCCAGGGCAACCTGGTGCGCGCCGGTGCGCCCAGCCTGGTGTCCGCCCGCACCACGGGCTATGGCGGCGCCCGATCGCCGCGTGTGCTGAACGACGGCAGCCTGGCGCGCTTCACCGACGACGCCGACGAGGCGTTCACCACCACCTTCACGCTCGACACCACGGCCTCGCCGGCGGGCTACACCCTGTCGGCCATCCGCACCCATGCCGGGCGCGCGGCGGCCGGCAACGGCGACGAGCGCAGCCACCAGGCCTACGAGGTGTGGTGGTCGGGTGTGGCGGCGCCCGACGACTACAGGCGCCTCGCCGGCGCCCACCACATCGTGGTGGATGCGGCGGAGCAGGGCTCGGTGCTCACGATGACGCGGCCGGATGGCCAGCCCCTGGCCAGCGGCGTGGCGCGGGTGCAGTTCCGCTTCGTGGAGCCGCCGGCGCGCCAATACGGCTTCATCGGCATCGATGCACCCGCGCCCTACCGGGAGATCGAGGTCTTCGGCAGCCCCTCCACCACCCACTGAACCGCACGCCCCGCCCCCATCCCATGCGCATTCGCGTCCAACTGGCCTGGATGATGGTCGCCGTCGTGGCGCCGCTGGCGCTGGTGGCGGGGCTGTCGGTGGCGCTGCTGCTGCAGACGCAGCAACAGGTGCACACCGAGCGCCATCTGGAGCGGGTGCGCGCGCTGCGCCTGGCGCTGGACACCGAGCTGGAGGCCACGATCCGGCTGCTGCGCACGCTCACCGAACCCACGGCGCCCGGCGAGGTGGCCCGCCTGGCCGGCGAGACCGAGCTGGACAACCGCCTGGGCCGGGTGCTGGCGCAGCATCCGCGCTGGTCGTCGCTGGCGGTCGTCACGGCCACGGGGGAGCGTGTGGCCCTGCAGCAGCGGCCCGGCACCGGGCCGGCGCCCACGCTGGACGAGGCGACGCGGCTGCTGGTGCTGGGCGGGCGCCTGCCGGCCGTCTCCGGCCTGGTGCCGGCCGGAGACGGCGTGCACTTCTACACCTTCGTTGCCGTGCCGGAGGTGGTGGGCGATCAGGTGGCGCGGCTTGTCGTGGTGGGCATCGAGCAGCGCGACTGGCTGGGCTTCCTGCGCAGCTACCCCATCGCCGACGACGCCACGCTCACTCTGGTGGACACCAACGGGCTGGTCATCGCCCGCACGCTCAACAACGAGCGCTGGGTGGGCCGGTCGGCCAGCCCGCAGCTGCGGCAGGAGGCGGCTGGCAGCCGCGAGGGCAGCTTCATGGGCCTGGGCCTGGAGGGGCAGCAGTTCCACAGCGCCTTCAGCCGGCTCAGCGTGGCGCCGTGGACGCTGGCCACGGGTGTACCTGCCGAGTCGTTGCGCGCCGACCTGCGTGACCAGACGCTGCTGATGGTGGGTGGCCTGCTGCTGGCGGCCGGGGTGGCCGCGGGCGGTGCGGCCTTCATGGGCCGGCGCATCGTGCGGGCACTCGATGCGTTGGCGGAGGTGTCGCGCGTGACGGCCGCCGACCCGCAGGGCCCGGCGCAGAAGCCACTGCCCATCGACGAGGCCGAGACGGTGCGCCGCAAGCTGCTGGATGCGCTGGCCGACCTGCTCAACGCGCGCACCGAGGCCGAGCTGGCGCGTGAGCAGGCGGTGCGCGCCAACAAGGGCAAGGACGAGTTCCTGGCCATGCTCGCCCACGAGCTGCGCAACCCCCTGAGTGCCATGTCGGCCTCGGTGGCGCTGCTGGAGGCGCGCAACGCCACCCCGCAGACGAACCAGCATGCGCAGGAGGTGCTCAAGCGCCAGGTGCGCCAGATGTCCATGCTGGTCAACGACCTGCTGGACGCGGCGCGGGCCAGCAGCGGCAAGCTCTCGCTGCGCGAGGCCGACGTCGAGCTCTCGCAGCTCGTGGGCTCGGTCGTGCAGGCCTTTCGCAATGCGGGCCGCACCCGCCACCTGGCGGTGCACACCTCGCTGCAGCCGGTGATGGTGCGCGGCGATGCGATGCGCCTGGAGCAGATCGTCGCCAACCTGCTGGACAACGCCGCCAAGTTCACGCCGGCAGGCGGCGACGTGCACATCGTGCTCGCCCGCACGGACGGCCAGGCCGTGCTCACCGTGGCCGACACCGGCGCCGGCATCGACCCGCCGCTGCTGCGCACACTGTTCGACCCTTTCACCCAGGCCGAAACCGGGCTGGACCGCGCGCGCGGCGGCCTGGGGCTGGGCCTGCATGTGGTGCGGGGCCTGGTGGAACTGCACGGCGGCACCATCGAGGCGTCGAGCCCTGGCGTGGGCCGGGGCGCGAAGTTCACCGTGCGCCTGCCGGTGCTGGGCGAATCGGCCGCGCCGCGCGCCGCGGTCGAGGAGGCCGCACCCGCCCCGCTGCCCCCGCTGCGCGTGGCGCTGGTGGAGGACCACGCCGACGTGAGCAATGCCACCGCCACGCTGCTGCAGATGGCCGGGCACCAGGTGCGAACCGCCTTCGATGGCCACAGCGGGCTGCAGCTGCTCACCGACGACCCGCCCGACGTGGCCCTGGTGGACGTGGGCCTGCCCGGCCTCAACGGCCTGGAGGTGGCCCGCCGGCTGCCCACCCGCACGCCCGTCATGCTGGCACTCACCGCCTACGGCGACGAGGCCATGCGTGCCCAGGCTCGCGAGGCCGGTTTCGACGGTTTCCTGCAGAAGCCCTTCGAGCTGCGCGCCTTCGAGGAGGCTGTGCGCGATGCGCGCGCCGCTCGGGCAGCAGCCGAGGCGCTGGCGGCGCGGTCCGCACCGCCCTCGGCCTGACGACTCAGGCGACGGCTTCGTCCGCCGCCTCGATGCGGCCGCGCAGCGCGGCCGGCACCGCGCGCCGCGGGCCCACGGCCGGCTCGGCGGGGGCGGCATCGGCGGCCGGGTCACCCAGCAGATCCACCAGCGCCGGCCCCGAGAGCACCTCGGTGGTCAGCAGCTCGGCGGCCAGCGCGTCCAACCGGTGGCGCTGGCTGGTGAGGATGTGTCGGCAGGTGGCCTGCGCCGTCTCCAGCAGCGTGCGCGCCTCGGTCAGCACGGCGGACTGCAGCTCGGGCCCCATCAGCTCCTTGGGGATGCCCGCGATGCTGAGCAGGCCGAAGGTCTCGGAGAAGCCGAGCTGGCCCACCATCTGGATGGCGAGCTCGGACGCCCGCTTGAGGTCGTCCGATGCGCCGGACGACACGCTGCCCAGCACCATCAGCTCGGCCTCGCGGCCGCCCAGCATCATGGCCAGCCGGCTCACCAGCTCGCCCTGCGCGTACAGCGGGTCCTCGGTCTCGCGGGTCATGTAGGTCACGCCCAGGCCGGGGCCACGCGGCTCGATGGTCACGCGTTCGATGCGGCCGGCGCCGGTCCAGTGGCCCACCAGCGCATGGCCGGCCTCATGGAAGGCCAGGCGGTCGCGCGTGCCGGCGGTGAGCAGGTCCTTGATGGGCGACACCTCGCCGCCCAGCAGCTGCGCCTCCACGGCGCGCACCAGGTGGTCCGGCGTCACTGCGTCGGCGCCCTGCTCGGCGGCGGTGGAGGCCGCCTTGTTCACCACGTTGGCGATTTCCGCCGGCGACATGCCGGTGGCCATGCGGGCCAGGGCGCCGGTGTCGGCGCGGCCGTCGTGGCGCACCTTGCCCAGGTACAGGTCGAACAGCTGCTGCCGCTCGGGCAGGGTGGGCTTGTTCAGGCGCACCAGCAGGTCGAAGCGGCCGGGCCGGCGCAGGGCCTCGTCGATGTTGTCCTCGTGGTTGGTGGCGGCCACCACCACCACGTTGTCCATGGCGTCGAAGCCGTCCATCTCCACCAGCACGCGGTTGATGATGCGGTTCATCTCCGATTCGGCGCCGCCGCCCTGGCCGCCGGTGGCGCGCTTGCCGATGCCATCGACCTCGTCGATGAACAGCACGCAGGGCGCCTGCTTGCGGGCCAGCTTGAACAGCGCCTTCACCTTGGCCACGCCGGCACCGTAGTAGCTGGCGGTGAAGTACGAGCCGTCCACGGCGATGAAGTTGGCGCCGCACTCGCCGGCCAGCGCCTTGGCCAGCAGCGTCTTGCCCGTGCCCGGCGGGCCCACCAGCAGCACGCCGCGCGGGGCCGCCGCGCCCATGCGCACGTACTGCGCCGGGTCGCTGAGAAAGGCCTTCACGCGCTGCAGGGCCGCCTTGGCCTCGTCGTTGCCGATGGCGTCGGCGAAGGTGGTGTCGGGCTTGGTGGCCAGGGTGGTGGCGTTCTGGCCCGAGGCCATCTGCAGCCGGCCCAGCAGCAGCAGGCCGCCGCCCAGCGCCACGGCCAGCAGCACGATGGGCAGGGCGGTCTCCACCGCGGCGAGCACGCGCTGGCTGGGCGTGCGGCTGTCCACGTCCACGCCCACCAGGGTGAAGCCCGCCGCGGCGCTCTTCTCGCCCAGGCGGTCGAGCGCGGTGCCGGCGCAGCCCAGCGAGGTGCAGCCCGGCACCTGCACGCTGGCCTTGCGGCCGTCCTTCAGGGTGTAGAGCACGAGGCCCGGCTGGCCGTTGGCCACGCCCACGGCGGCGAGCTGGCCGCCGTCGGCCGCGCGCACGAAATCGGACACCGAGCTGGGCGAGGCAAGCCAGGCGTCGGCATCCTGCTCGAAGGCGAGCGCGGCCGGGTCCTTGCGCGAATCGGCTTCCTGCCGCGCATGCTGGCCCAGCAGCAGCACGCCGGCCAGGGCCACCAGCACGGCGAGCACGGCGCCGGTCGCGCGCGGGTGGGCGCGGCCAAGGGTCAACAGCTTCTTCCAGGAACTCATGCGCGGGCAGGGGCAGGCGGTGGCGGCGGGGCAGCGGCGGTGGGCGGCCACTGGGCGGGATGCCGGCAGTGTGGCCGGCCGGCCCCCGCGGCAGTCGAAGGATGAACGGCGGAGTGATCCCCTAAACCCGCGGTGAGTTCCGGTCGCCGGTCGCGTTCCGCCGCGCGGCTGTGACAGCCGGTGTCCACCGTGACGAACCGCTTGCCCCGAGGTGCTGGCGGCAAGGCGCGCTCCCGGCGTAGGATGGGCTTTTCCGCGCGAACGCGGCGCCCGCTCCGCCGACCCCTGTGCACGACCGAGTGACGACTCCCGCGGAGTCCATCTTCACGCTCGACCCGAGCCAGCTGGCCCACCAGAAGGCGGCCAGCGCGCGCCGGCTGCACGCCGTGCACATTCCGGTGGTGCGGGCGGCGGGCTTCGTGGTGGTGTGCGCCATGCTGCTGTGGCAGCACCTGCGCACCCCGGCGCTGCTCGATTCGGCCCACCTGGCCGGGCTGGTGCTGCTGAACCTGGGTTACGCCGTGGCCGCCTGGGCCTGGCTGCGCCGGGGCTGGGGCGGCTGGGACGGCGCGGCCGTGGGCCGCCTGCTGTTCCATGTGGACCTGCTGGTGTGGCTGCCCACGCTGCACGCGCTGGAGCGGGCCAACCTGTTCTTCGCGTTCTTCCTGCTGGTGCGCGTGGCCGACCAGGTGGGCTTCGGCTTCCGGCGGGCGCTGTACTTCGCGGCGGTCGTGTGTGCCACCTACCTGGGCTACAGCGCGTGGGCCGAGACGCTGGGCGGCGCGCCGGTGGGCTGGCCGGCGCGGCTGGGCATCCTGGGGGCGATGGCGGCGCTGGGGGGCTACCTGGCGCTCACCGGCCTGGTCATCCAGCGCCTGCGCGAGCGGCTGCGCGCGGCGGTGCATGCCGCGCGCGACCTGGTCGGCCAGCTCGAGCAGGAGACCCGCGCCCTGGAGGCCCAGGCCGTGGAGCTGGAGCAGGCCCGCCGCCAGGCCGAGCAGGCCAGCGAGGCCAAGTCGCAGTTCCTGGCCATGGTGAGCCACGAGATCCGCACGCCGATGAACGGCATCCTCGGCACCACCGAGCTGCTCATGGGCTCGCCGCTGGCGCCTGAGCAGCGCCGCTATGCGCGCACGGCGCACCGCTCGGCCAGCGCGCTGCTGGCGCTGATCGACGACGTGCTCGATCTGTCGCGCATCGAGGCCCGCAAGCTCGCGCTGCACCCCGCGCCGGTGGACCTGCGCGCCCTGGCCAGCGAGGCGGTGGAGCTCATGGCCGTGGCCGCGCGCGAAAAGCCGGTGCAGCTGCGGGGCGAGTTCGCGGCCGAGCTGCCGCAGCGCGTGCAGGCCGACCCCAACCGCCTGCGCCAGCTGCTGGTGAACCTGCTGCACAACGCGGTGAAGTTCACCGAGCGCGGCCAGGTGGTGCTGCGCATCACGCAGCTCGCCGGCCCGGCGCCGGCGGGGCAGGTGAGGCTGCGATTCGCCGTGCAGGACACCGGCATCGGCATCGCCGCCGACCAGCTGGAGCGGGTGTTCGAATCGTTCACCCAGGCTGACACGTCGAGCACCCGGCGGCACGGCGGCTCGGGCCTGGGCCTGGCCATCGTGCGCCAGCTGGTCGAGCTGATGGGCGGCACCGTGGGCGTGCGCAGCCGGCCGGGCGCCGGCTCGGTCTTCTGGTTCGACCTGCAGCTGCCGGTGAGCCACGCGCCGGCTCCCCTGGCCGACGAGCCGGCCCCGGGGGAGGCGCCCGAGCAGCCCGACGAGGCCCCGCGCCGCGCAGCCCGGGTGCTGCTGGTCGAAGACGATGCGGTGAACCAGCTCGTGGTGGAGTCGATGCTGCGCAAGCTGGGCTGCAGCGTCGAGCTGGCCGCCGACGGCGCGGCCGCGTGCCAGGCAATGGGCGAACGCGACTTCGACCTGGTGCTCATGGACCTGCACATGCCCGGCATGGACGGCTACGAGGCTGCCCACCGCATCCGCGCGCAGGAGCGCCGCGACGGCGGGCACACGCCCATCGTGGCGCTCACCGCCGACGCGCTGGCGGGCGACCGCGAGCGCTGCCTGCAGGCGGGCATGGACGACTTCGCCACCAAGCCCATCTCCATGGCGCTGCTGGCGGTAGTGATCGAGCGCTGGACCGGCCGCGGCACACCCACACCGACGACCTGGTGAGCGGCCGTCCTACGCGCACCAAGGCGCTCGGCTGCCTGACACGGCCCGGCGCCCCCCGTACGCTGGTGCCACTTCCTTCCCTTCTTCCTCTTCAAAACAAGGAGTGCACCATGGGCAAGTATTTCATCGCCTGGCTGCTGGGCGTGCCGGCCGTCCTGCTCGTCATCGCCTACTTCATCTTCGGCGGTTGAGCCGGGACGTGCCGGCGCGTGCCCGGCGTGGGTGGGCTACTTCGTGCGCGTCACGTAAACGCCCGCCCACGATTCGCCGCTCACCGCATCGAGCATGCTGGCGCTGATCGCCAGCCAGCCGTTGCGCAGGCCGTCGCGTTCGATGCCCACGGTGGTGACCACGGCACCGGCCGGTGCGGCCGGGTCCAGCACCGTGGCGGCCGTCGTGGTGTCCACGAGCGTCACGCGCTGGGGCCTGACGGATGGCACCACCGTGAGGTAGATGCCGTCCACCGGTGGCAAGGTCGTGCCCCGACCCTTGAAGGCCACCTGCGCGCGCTGCCCGTCCTCCCCCTTGTGGTAGCTGGCCACGAACGCGGCCGAGCGCCACCGCGGGGGTTCGGGGTCATCCCCGTCGGGCTCTCCCACCCCGGGCGGGCGCCCCGAGAACACCCAATAGAGAAAGTCGAGATAGTCCGCCCCGGTCTTCGCCGCGGCGTGGGTCTGCCGTGTGCGCGTGTCGTGGACGAACATGCCCTGGTGCACGGGGACCTGCACGAGGTGTCCGTCCGGGTAGTGTTCCTTGCAGTAGGCGATCAGGTCCTTCTGGCCGTCTTCGGGGCAGATCAGCAGCAGGGTGCGGCTTTCCGCGCCCCAGGCGCCCCAGAAGCCGACGTAGCGCCCGTCGAAGGACAAGCCCTCGCCCAGGCGGCTGAAGGCCACACCGGGTGCTTCGCCGGGCACCGGCGCACCGATCGCCACCAGGGTCTGCAGCGGGGCCTGCGGGGCCAGCGCCGCGCGGTAGATGCCGCCCAGGGTGGGCGACTCTTCATTGTCCAGGCCAAGAAACACCGCATGCGTGGACGACGCGCTGGGCGGGGCGGTCGAGCCGAAACGCACGCCGCCCACCGGCTGCCCGGGAATGAGTGTGTCCGAGCTGGCGATCACCCGCGTCTGGGTGTCGGGCAGGGTGGGCGACGCGCGGCGGTAGAAGATGCCTGTCTTGGGCACGCCATCGGTGAAGTTGCCCTTGAACACGATCTTGCTGCCGCCGACGGCGGGCGCGCCGGGGAACTGGTCGAAGCGCGTACCCGGCGTGGCCCCGGGCACGCCGTAGTGCCCCTGCCCGGGCGCGGCGCCCACCTGCGAGGCGCCAGTGATGCCCTGGCCACGGTGCTGGGTGTAGACCCCGCTGGTGCCCACGCGCGTCTCGGTGCCGTCATCCGCCACGTAGGTCCACACCGGTTTGGATTGGCCGCGGGTGGCAATGGTCGCGTTGTCCATGCCGATGCGCGGGAACGCGGGGAACTCGGTGAACGTGCCGAGCGCACCGTCGTACAGCGTGTTGTTCGGCTGTGGCACGGTCGTGTCGACGTCGAAGACCCGGGTGATGGCACCCGGCCCGGCGCCCATGTCGCGGCTGTAGATGCCACGCATGGGCTGACCGACGCCTTGCTCACCCTTGCTGCGCGCCCGCATCACGACGAGGCCCCTCGCGTTGACGGAAGGCTGGTTGAAGCTGTTGAAGCGCAGCGTCGAGCCGGGCATGGTGTCGGCGCTGTTGGCCACCGTGGCCCATGGAAAGACCGGCGGCAGGGCAGCCTGCCCGGCCCCCTGCGGGGCCGCGCCCGCAGCGGGCGCCATGATGCAGGCGGCGGCCGCCGCCAGGGGGGTAAGAAGTGGGAACCTCATCGGATGTCTCCTGTGTGGGAATGGGCAGCTCAGGGCTGGCTGCGCAGCTGGTCACGCGTCTGCGTCTGGACCTGGTCCTGGGTGCGAAGCTGGTCGCGCGTCTGCGTCTGCAGCTGCTCTTGTGCCCGCAGTTGATCCAGCGTCTTCACCTGGGCCTGTTCCTGGGCCCGCAGCTGGTCCTTCAGGCCTGCGGGCGATTGCTCATGCGCGCGCAGTTGCTCGCGGGTGCGCTGCAGCAGCTGCTCTTGAAGCCGGATCTGCTCGCGTGTCTGGGTGAGCAGCGATTCCTGCGTGCGCAACTGCGTGCGGGTGTGGGTCATGGTCTGCTCTTGTGCGCGGGCCTGTTCCCGTGCCTGGGCCGCCTGGCCGGGCGCGGCCGCGCCGGGACCACCGGCTGCGCCTCCCCCGCCCGAGCCGCCACCGCCCGCGCCAC
>JACRBA010000171.1 GCA_016213265.1 Burkholderiales bacterium
GGGCCAGGCGGCGGCCGTAGGAGGCGCCGGTGACATCGACACCGCGCCAGCGCGCGGCGCCGGGCAGGCGGTCGCAGGCGGCCACCAGGCCGGCCGCGGCGCCGGCCAGGACCGCCAGCAGCAGGCGGCGGCGACGCGGCGCCGGGGCGGCAGTGCCAGGGCGGGTGCGGGTGCGGGTGCGGGTGCGGGCCATGGCAGCACGAGGGCGTCAGAAGGCCAGCGTGCTCACGCCGGGCTTGAGCAGGTGGGCGGCCACCTCGGCGGGCTTGGCCGGTGTCACGCCGGGAAGGAGGTCGCCCGGCTGCCGTCCGGTGTTGGGCAGGTACAGCGCGCACACCTCGACCTTGGCCCCGGCCTGGATGAGGCCCTGCAGCATCTGCTGCGGCGTGACATTGCGCGGCTTCAACGTGGGCATCTGCTGGCCGGCCACCGCGATGTGCGCCGCGGCGTCGCACAGCAGCACGCGCACGCTGGCCTTCTGCTCCAGCGCCTGGCCCGCCAGCACGAGGCCGGCGCCCTGCGCCATGGGGCTGGCGGAGTGGATGTTGACGAACAGCTCCTGGGCATGGGCGGGCAGGGCCGAGCAGGCGCTGGCCACGGCGGCGGCGGCAAGGAAGCGGCGGGTCATGAAAGTCTCCTGTCTGACGGGTGTGGAAAGGGGTGGCGCCCGGCGCGAGGGGCAGCGCGGCCGCCGGGGCGGCTGGCCTCAGGCGGCGGCGCCCTCGCAGCGGCGGCCGTCGGTGTTGACGAGGTGGTCGGCCATGTCGGCGAAGGCGCGCTCGAGGCTGGCACGCAGGGCCGGGTCGTGCACGCGCTCGTCGAGCGCCTGGCGCATGCACAGCATCCATTCGTCCCGCTCCACCGGGCCGATGCGGTAGGGCGCATGGCGCATGCGCAGCCTTGGGTGGCCATGGGACAGCACATACAGCGGCGGCCCGCCGAACCAGCCGCTGAGGAACTGCACGAGGCTCTCTTCGGCGCCGGCCAGGCTCTCGGGGTGCAGACGGCGCACGGTGTAGGCCTCGGGCAGCTCGTCCATCAGCTGGTAGAAGCGCTGCACCAGGCCGCGCACGCCATCGAGGCCGCCTATGGCGAGGTAAGGGGTGAGGCTGGGGGCGGTCGTCATGGGGGTGCGAAAGGGGTCACGCGTGGGGACATGCCCGGCTCATGCGGGTCGGGCTGCGGGGGCGGGAGGGGGGCCGAACAGTCGGTCGGTCCAGCGCACGTACCAGGCCGCGGACTGCACCTGGACGATGTAGGCCAGGGCGATCAGCAACGCGGCATCGGCGCCCTGCTCGCGGAAGGCCCCGATGGCGATCGCCAGGGCGATGGACAGGTTGCGCATGACCGTGCCGTAGACCAGGGCGATGGCGTCGGCGCGGGCGAACAGCGTCCGGCCGATGAGGGTGGACACGGCGAAGTTGAGCGCATACACGCCCACCAGCGGCGCCAGCAGCGTCAGCAGCGTCTGGGGCGAGCGCAGGATGTCGGGCGCCTTCAGGGCCATGGACACGAAGACGATGCCCAGCACGCCCAGCGTGGACCAGGGCGGGAACTTCGGCTTGATCTGCGCATGGAAGCGTTCGGCCCCCACACGCGCCACGAGCACGGTCTGGGTGAAGTGGCCCAGCAGCAGCGGCAGGAAGACCACCAGCCCGATCTGCAAGGCCACCTGGGCCATGGGCACGTGGACCACGGCGCCGAGCAGCGCCTGCAGGTACAGCGGCGCCAGCAGCGAGCCGGCCAGCAAGCCGACCACCGTCATTTTCACGGCCGCGGGCACGTTGCCCTTGGCCAGGCCGGTCCAGGAAATCGTCATGCCCGAGGTGGGCAGCAGGGCCGTCAGCAACAGCGCCAGCCGGGCGGCAGGCTGGTCAGGAAAGCACAGCCAGCCCGCGCCCCAGCCCACCGCCGGCATCAGCACGAAGTTCACCGCCAGGGCCGCCGCCTGCAGGCGCGCCGAGCCGCCGGCAGTGAGCGATCGCAGGCTCATGCTGACCATCATGGGGTAGACCATGACGAAGGTCAGGGGCAGGATGGCCCAGCGCAGGACGCTGGCGTCGACGACCGTTCCCACGCCGAGGCCCAGCGCCATGGCGCCCGGAATGCTCCACACCAGGTGCTTCTGCAGCCTGCCGAGCAGCGCACTGATCACGTCCATCGTGTCTCCCCGCGACACGCGCCGGTCACGCCGGCACCGCCGCGGGGTCCGCGGCCAGGCGGTCCACCACGCGCCGCAGCGTGGCATGGGCCAGTTCGCAGGCCGCCCGCACGTCCGCGTGGCTGGACAGCGCCGCGATGACGCGCGGGTCCTGCAGCACGATGCGCGTGCGCCCGGGCGTGGGCTCGGCCACGCCGCAGCCGCACGGCAGCAGCGCGGCGATGTCCGGCTCCGCGCCCATCAGCGCATGGGCCACCTTGGGGCTGCACACGCCCAGGAGCTTCTGGGGGTGGGTGTCCAGGCCCATCTTGGCCTTGAGCGTGGCCTGGACGTCCACCTCGCTGACGATGCCCATCTGCTCGGCGGCGAGGGCAGCGCGCAGCGCTTCCACGGCAGGCGCCAGCGGCAGGGACAGTTCAATGGCGAAGGCGTAGGGGGTGCTCATGGTGGGAACCTCGGGGTCAAAGGAATCGGAGGGCCGCGGCCAGCGCGAGCGCCGCGCACACCGCCGGGCCCGAGAACAGGTGCCGCCAGACGGCGTGCCGCGGCACGAAGCCCACACCGCGCACGAAGCCGGCGCTCATGGCCCAGCACAGCGCCGAGGCCAGGGCGTGGTCGGGCCGGCCGCCCGCATCGGTGAACAGCGGCGGATAGACCGTGCCCGCCAGCATCACCGCGACGGCGACGAGCAGGCTGGGCCACTGCACGCGGGCGCGTGCAGGGCCCCGGGTGGCGTGCGACCCCACGGCGGGCGTCATGGCCGGTCGGCCTCGTCGTCGCGCGCGCCGGCACGCGCCGCCTCGTGCTCGCCCCACATCGCGTTCATCACGGCCAGCAGGATGGCGAAGCCCACCCCCAGCATCCAGGCGAAGTACCACATGGCGTCGTGCCTCCTCGTGTCAGTAGGCGGTGTGGGTGTGGGCGCGGATGTGCGCCACCGTGACCTTGCCGCGCATGACGCGGTAGGCCCAGCCGGTGTAGAAGACGATCAGCGGCATGAAGATCAGCGTGGCCCAGAACATCAGGCCCAGCGTGAGGTGGCTGGACACGCTGTCCCACACCGTGAGGCTGGCCGACGGCACGCTCGACGACGGCATCACGAAGGGGAACATCGCCGCGCCGGCCGTGCCGATGATCCCGGCGATGGACAGCGACGAGGCGACGAACGCGAGCAGGGTGCGCCGCACCGCGGCCAGCCCGGCCGCGAGCAGCGCGCCGGCCACGCCGAGCACGGGCAGCGCCCACAGCAGCGGCTGCGTGCGGTAGTTGAGCCACCAGGCGTCGGCGCTGCGCACCACCGTCTTGGCCAGCGGGTCGGGCAGCGCCGCGGGATCGACGACCGACGTGATGACGAACCCCTCCATGCCGGCCAGGCGCAGCCACACGCCGGCCCCCACGAAGGCGAGCACCGTGACCGCGGCGGCACCCGCCGCCGCGCGGATGGCGCGCGCCTGGATGGCGCCCTCGGTGCGATGGGCCAGGTAGGTGCCGCCATGCAGCGTGATCATGGCGCTGCTCACCACACCCGCCAGCAGGGCGAACGGGTTGAGCAGGCCCCAGAAGCTGCCGGTGTAGGTGGGCACGAGGAAATCGTCGAACTGGAACGGCACGCCCTGCAGCAGGTTGCCGAAGGCCACGCCGAAGATCAGCGGCGGCACCGCCCCGCCGACGAACAGGCCCCAGTCCCAGGTGGAGCGCCAGACCGGGTGCGCGATCTTGCTGCGGTAGTCGAAGCCGACCGGCCGGAAGAACAGCGCCCACAACACGGCCAGCATGGCCCAGTAAAAGCCGCTGAAGGCGGTGGCGTAGACCAGCGGCCAGGCGGCGAAGATGGCGCCGCCGCCGGTGATGAACCACACCTGGTTGCCGTCCCAGTGCGGGCCGACGGTGTTGATCACGACGCGGCGTTCGTCGTCACCGCGGCCGACGAAGGGCAGCAGCGTGCCCACGCCCATGTCGTGGCCGTCCATCACGGCGAAGCCCACCAGCAGCACGCCCACCAGCAGCCACCAGAGGATCTTGAGGGTCGGGTAGTCGATCACGACGGTGCTCCTCGGTTCAGGCGTGCGCGGCTTCGAAGGCGTAGCGGCCGGTGCCCAGGCTGCCCGGCCCCTGGCGGGCGAACTTCACCATCAGGTAGACCTCGACGACGAGCAACAACGTGTAGAAGCCCACGAAGCCCGCCAGCGAGCCGTACAGGCTCTCGACGCTCAGCGTGGACACGCTCAGGTGCGTGGGCAGCACGCCGTAGATGGTCCAGGGCTGCCGGCCGTACTCCGCCACGAACCAGCCGAGCTCGCTGGCCACCCAGGGCGCCGGCAGCATCACCACGGCCGCGCGCAGGATCCAGGGCCGCGCGGCGCATTGGCTCTTGAGCGTGCTCCAGAAGGCCAGCGCGAACAGCACCAGCATCGCGAAGCCGAGGCCCACCATGAGGCGGAAGCTCCAGAACATGGGCGTCACCCGCGGCACGGTGTCGTCCACGGCGCGGTCGATCATGGCCGGCGTGGCCTGTCGCACGTCGCGCGTGTATTTCTTCAGCAGCAGGCCGAAGCCCAGGTCGGCCTGCGTGCGCTCGAGCGTCTGCCGGGCCACGCTGTCCTGGCGGTGCTGGCGCAGGGTCTCCAGCGCGATGACGGCGGTGATGCCGTTGAGGATGCGCTCGCGGTTCTTCGCCTTGATCTCGCGGATCCCCGGGATCTGCTTGCTCACCGAGCGCGTGCCGATGAGCCCCATCACCCACGGGATCTCCACCTCCCAGGTGTTGCGGGCGTGGGCCTCGTCGATGCCGGCGATCAGCTTCAGGCCCGCCGGTGCCGGCTCGGTCTCCCACATCGCCTCCAGCGCGGCCATCTTGGTCTGCTGCGCCTCGCCCACCATGTAGCCGCTTTCGTCGCCCAGCACGATGACGCTGCACACGCTGGCCAGGCCGAAGGCGGCGGCCACCCGAAAGCTGCGCTTGGCGAAAGCGACGTCGCGCTGACGCAGCAGGTACCCGCTGGACACCGACAGCACGAACATGGCCCCGGTGACGTAGCCCGCGGAAACGGTGTGCACGAACTTCGCCTGGGCATCGGGGTTGAACACCACGGCCCAGAAGTCGGTCATCTCCATGCGCATGGTCTGCCAGCTGAACTCGGCGCCCACCGGGTTCTGCATCCAGCCGTTGGCCACCAGGATCCACAGCGCACTGAGGTTGGTGCCGATGGCCATGAGCGTGGTGACCATCAGGTGCTGCGTGCGCGACAGCCGGTCCCAGCCGAAGAAGAACAGCCCGATGAAGGTGCTCTCCAGGAAGAAGGCCATCAGGCCTTCGATGGCCAGGGGCGCACCGAAGATGTCGCCCACGTAGTGGGAGTAGTAGGCCCAGTTGGTGCCGAACTGGAACTCCAGCGTGATGCCGGTGGTGACGCCCAGCGCGAAGTTGATGCCGAACAGCTTGCCCCAGAAGCGGGTCATGTCCTTCCACACGACCTGGCCGGTCATCACGTAGACCGTCTCCATGATGACCAGCAGCCACACCATGCCCAGCGTGAGCGGCACGAAGAGGAAGTGGTACATCGCCGTGGCGGCGAACTGCAGCCGCGACAGGTCGACGAGCGACTCGGAGATCATGGACGGGCTCCCGGGCAGGGCGCGCCGGCCTCCCGGCCGGCCGCCAGGTGGCAGGCGGCGGCGGCCGGGTCCACCGGCACGCGCGCGTCGCGGACGAACGCCCACCACAACGCCACCAGCACCACGAGCTTGATGAGCACCGCGGCAGTGAGGTGGCGCAGCAGACGACGGTCGGACATGCCCGGGTCTTCTCAAGACCCGTGCCAGACGCCTCGCTCAGGAAAAACGCTGGAGAATCAACGACTTGCTGCACCGAGGCGGCAGCGCGCCGCGTCGACGACGCGGCGCAACCCGGCCGGACCTGGCAGCCGTGGCAGCCAGACTGTCAGCGCTTGGCAGCGGACGCGGCAGCCGGCGGCGCACTGCCACGGGACTGACAGGCAGGCTGGCACCACCCACGCCAAGCCAGCGGGCAGCGCGTGGCCTGGGCCCCTCAGTGCCGCGGCACGGGCACCTCTTGCGGATCGGCCTGCGACATGTCGGGCAGGCGGTGCGCGATGCCCTTGTGGCAGTCGATGCAGGTCTTCTCGCCGCGCGCCAGGTAGCTGGAGTGCGCGTCCACCGCGCGCTTGCTCTGGCGGGTGAAGTCCATGGACTGGAACTGGTGGCAGTTGCGGCACTCGAGCGAGTCGTTGGACTTCATGCGCTCCCACTCGTGCTGCGCCAGCATCAGGCGCTTGGCCTCGAACTTCTCGGGTGTGTCGATGGTGCCGAAGATCTTGCCCCAGACCTCCTTGCTGGCGGCCATCTTGCGGGCCATCTTGGCCGTCCACTCGTGCGGCACGTGGCAGTCGGAGCACTTGGCGCGCACGCCGCTGCGGTTGCTGAAGTGGATGGTGCTGCGCAGGTCTTGGTAGACGTTGTCGCGCATCTCGTGGCAGCCGGTGCAGAAGGCCTCGGTGTTGGTGGCCTCCATGGCGGTGTTGAAGCCGCCCCAGAAGAAGATGCCGGCCACGAAGCCCGCGATGGTGAGAAAGCCCAGGCTGAAGTAGCGGCTGGGCCGCCACAGCACCAGCCAGTACCGGCGGGCAAGCTGGATCAGGCCGCGCATGGCGTCACTTCCTCGCCGGGCTGGCGGCCGGTGGCGGGTTGCCCAGCAGCACGTCGACGTCGACGAACTTGTTCTGCACCAGCGGGTTCAGCTGCGCCTGCGGCACGTGGCATTGCAGGCAGAAGTAGCGCCGGGGCGACAGCTCGGCCAGGTGGTTGCCGTCGCGGTCCTGGAAGTGGGTGACGCTGATCATGGGCGCCTGGCTCTCCTGCGTCTTGGTGCGGGAGTGGCAGAACATGCAGCGGTTGGCGTTCTTGTCGAGCTGGTACCCGTCGATCTTGTGCGGGATGACCGGCGGCTGCATGGCGTAGGCGCGCTGGCGCCGGATGTCGCTGTTGTCGGTGTTGGCGATGGGCGGCGGCGCCACGGTCTCGGTGATGGGGCCGCCGCGCATGCGGTCGGTCACGTCCACGGCACCGGCGGTGCCGCCGATCACGGCGGCCGCCAGCAGCAGCCAGGCAGGAAGGAAGCGCTTCACGTCGTGTCTCCTTGTGCGTCAGGCGGCAGCCGTCAGGCCACCTTGCGGATGGCGACCGCGCACTTCTTGAAGTCGGTCTGCAGCGAGATCGGGCAGGTTGCGTCCAGTGTCAGCTTGTTGATGAGCTGGCTGGCGTCGAACCACGGCATGTACACCAGGCCCTGCGGCGGCTTGTTGCGGCCGCGCGTCTCCACGCGGGTGCGCATGGTGCCGCGCCGGGTGGCCAGCTCGATGGTGTCGCCGCGGCGCACGCCCAGCTTCTGCGCGTCGTCGGGGTGCATGAAGCACACGGCGTTCGGGAAGGCCTTGTACAGCTCGGGCACGCGCCGCGTCATGGAGCCCGAGTGCCAGTGCTCCAGCACGCGGCCGGTGCACAGCCAGTACGGGAACTCCTTGTCCGGCTCCTCGGCCGCCGGCTCGTAGGGCAGGCCGATGATCACCGCCTTGCCGTCGGGGTTGCCATAGAAGCGCACGCCCTCGCCCTGCTTCACGTAAGGGTCCAGGCCCTCGCGGTAGCGCCACTTGGTCTCCTGGCCGTTGACCACCGGCCAGCGCAGGCCGCGCGCCTGGTGGTAGGTGTCGAAGGGCGCGAGGTCATGGCCATGGCCGCGGCCGAACTGCGCGTACTCCTCGAACAGGCCCTTCTGCACATAGAAGCCGAAGGCGCGCGACTCCTCGTTGTCGTAGCCGGCCTCGATCTGCGAGGCGGGGAAGGCGTTGACCTGGCCGTTGGCGAACAGCACGTCGAACAGCGTCTTGCCGCGGTACTGCGGCGCCTTGGCCAGCAGCTCGGGCGTCCACACCTCCTCCATCTTGAAGCGCTTGGAGAACTCCATCAGCTGCCACAGGTCGGAGCGCGCGTCGCCGGGCGCCTTCACCAGCTGGTGCCAGAACTGCGTGCGCCGCTCGGCGTTGCCATAGGCGCCTTCCTTCTCCACCCACATCGCCGTGGGCAGGATGAGGTCGGCCGCCATGGTGGTGACGGTGGGGTAGGCGTCCGAGACGACGATGAAGTTCGCCGGATTGCGGTAGCCGGGGTAGGCCTCCTGCAGGATGTTGGGCGCGGCCTGCATGTTGTTGTTGACCTGCACCCAGTAGGCGTTGAGCTTGCCGTCCTTGAGCATGCGGTTCTGCAGCACCGCGTGGTAGCCCGGCTTGTCGGGGATGGTGCCGGGGGGCAGCTTCCAGACCTTCTCGGCGATCTCCCGGTGCTTGGGGTTGAGCACCGACATGTCGGCCGGCAGGCGGTGGCTGAAGGTGCCCACCTCACGCGCGGTGCCGCAGGCGCTGGGCTGGCCGGTGAGCGAGAAGGGGCTGTTGCCCGGCTCGCTGATCTTGCCGGTGAGCAGGTGGATGTTGTAGAGCAGCTGGCTGCACCAGGTGCCGCGCGTGTGCTGGTTGAAGCCCATGGTGAAGAACGAGGTCACCTTGGTCTTCGGGTCGGCGTACAGCTGCGCGAGCTTCTCCAGCCGCTCCTTGGGCACGCGCGCCAGCTTGGCGACCGTGTCCACGTCGTAGGCGCTGACGAACTTGGCGTATTCCTCGAAGGTGGCGGGCCGCATGGCGCCCGGGTCCTTGGCGTTCTTGGCCTTCTGCTGCAGCGCATGCTCGGGGCGCAGGCCGTAGCCGATGTCCGTCTGGCCCATCACGAAGCGGGTGTGCTTGTTGACGAACTCGCGGTTCACCCGGTTGTTCTTGATGATGTAGTGGGCGATGTAGTTGAGGATCGCCAGGTCGGTCTGCGGCCGGAAGGTGAGCGTCATGTCCGACAGGTCGTAGCAGCGGTGCTCGTACACCGACAGCGTGACCACCTGCACGTGCGGTGCGCTCAGGCGCCGGTCGGTCACCCGCGTCCACAGGATGGGGTGCATCTCGGCCATGTTCGAGCCCCACAGCACGAATGCGTCGGCGGCCTCGATGTCGTCGTAGCAGCCCATCGGCTCGTCCATGCCGAAGGTGCGCATGAAGCCGGCCACGGCGCTGGCCATGCAGTGGCGGGCATTGGGGTCGATGTTGTTCGAGCGGAAGCCGGCCTTGAACAGCTTGGCCGCGGCGTAGCCCTCCCAGATCGTCCACTGGCCCGAGCCGAACATGCCCACGCCGCTGGGGCCCTTGTCCTTGAGCGCCTTCTTGAACTGCTCGGCCATGACGTCGAACGCGCGGTCCCAGGACACGGGCTGGAACTCGCCGTTCTTGTCGTAGCGGCCGTCCTTCATGCGCAGCAGCGGCGTGGTGAGCCGGTCCTCGCCGTACATGATCTTCGACAGGAAGTAGCCCTTGACGCAGTTGATGCCGCGGTTGACCTCGGCGTTGATGTCGCCATGCGTGGCGACCACACGCCCGTCCTTCACCGCCACGTTCACCCCGCAGCCCACGCCGCAGAAGCGGCAGGGCGCCTTCGACCATTTCAGTTGCGTGCGCGAGGCATCGGTGACGACGTTGGCCGCGCCGGCGGGCAGGCCGGCCGCGGCAGCGGTGGTGGCCACGGCGGTGTCGCGGATGAAGTCTCGGCGGGTGGTCATGGTGTCTCCTGTCACTGGATCGGTTCGTTCATGGCGGCGGCGGGCTCGGCGTGCTGGTAGACCAGCGCCACGTCCAGCACGCCGGGCACGGCACGGATGCGGTCGATGACCTGCATGACGGCATGCCCGCTCGGGGCCTCGACCACCACCACCACGCGGCCGTTGTCGCCGGCCTGCGCGACCTCGGCCTCGGGCAGGGCCGCGATGGCCTGGCAGGCGGCGTCCTGCGCCGGGGGGCGCACGTGCACCAGCACGCCGGCGATGTGCAGCTCGGGCTCGGCGCTCATCCCGGCAGGTCTCCGGTGAGCAGCTGGTACATCCAGACGATGAAGCCCCAGCCGCCGACCACCATCACGGCCAGCACGGGCGCCGTGACGACGGTGAGGAACAGGAAGGTGCGCAGCTCCTCCTGGCGGGTGGAGGGCGGCTCGTCGCGGGCTCGTTCGTCCATCGGTGCGGCTCCATGGCTGGCTCGAAGGGGGCCCCGATGGCCGCCCGGCAAGGGGGGCATGTTCGCGGCCGGCACCCCGACAGGATTGACGGATATCAATTCCGGCCGATGGTGCGCCGGCTGCACCACAGTGGCAAGCACCCCGACCGCGGCGGGGCAAAGCGAATGCCGAGGCTATGCTCGGCAGCTTTTGCATAGTCAGGCAGGTACGCAGAGCATGAAACGCTGGCAGGCCGACACCTTGCTGCTCGCCGTGGCCGCCATCTGGGGCCTGGCCTTCGTCCCTCAGTCGTGGGGCATGGCCGACATGGGCCCCTGGGGTTTCACCGGGGTGCGATTCGCGCTGGGCGCATTGGTGGTGCTGCCGCTGGCCTGGCGCGAGCGCGCCCGCCCGGCGCCGCCGACGCCCGCCGGCGGCCCGCCGCGCGCCCTGCTGCTGCTGGGCCTGGGTGGGCTGATCTTCCTGGGCGCGGCGCTGCAGCAGATCGGCCTGCTCACCACCAGCGTCACGAACGCGAGCTTCCTCACGGCGCTGTACGTGCCGCTGGTGCCGCTGCTGGCCTGGGCCGTGTTCGGCCATCGCCCGCACCCGGTGGTGTGGCCCGCGGCCGTGGGCTGCGTGGTGGGCACCTGGCTGCTCACCGGCGCCGGCCCGGTGCGGATGGTGGCGGGCGACTGGTGGGTCATCGCCAGCAGCCTGCCGTGGGCGCTGCACGTGGTGCTGGTGGGCTGGGCGGCCGGGCGGCTGGGCGCCCCCTATGCCGTCGCCTTCAGCCAGTTCGTCGTGTGTGCGGTGCTGAGCCTGGCCGTGGCGGCGGCGGTGGAGGACCCGAGCTGGAGCGCCATCCAGGCCGCGGGCTGGGCGCTGGCCTACACCGGCTTCATCTCGGTGGGCGTGGGCTACACCGCCCAGGTGGTGGCACAGCGCCACACGCGCGAGGCCGACGCGGCGCTGCTGCTGTCGAGCGAAACGGTGTTCGCCGCGCTGTTCGGCGCCTGGCTGGCGGGCGACCGGCTCAGCCCCAGCGGCTGGCTGGGCTGCGGCCTGATCCTCGCCTGCATCCTGGCCTCGCAGGGGGTGCCGCTGCTGGCCCGACGCCGGCAGGCGGCCGCGGCCTGAGCGGCGGGCGCATGGCACCGCACCCAGAGGCCCTGGCAGACCGCCCCGCTCCGGCGCGCCTGCGGGAGGCTGCGGGGCTGCTGGGCTTCGTGCTGGCGTTCATCGCGCTGGACTGGCTGAGTTTCATCCGCCCGTGGCATGGGCTCAACATCACCGCATGGAACCCGCAGCCCGCACTGGCGGTGGCGCTGCTGTGGCGGCGGCCGCGCGCGTGGCCGGTGGTCCTTCTGGCCTTGCTGCTGTCCGAGCTGCTGGTGCGCGGGCTGCCCGTGCATGGCCTGGCGACGGGGGCTGCGGCGCTCGGGCTCACGCTGGCCTATGCGGCGCTCGCCCGCGTGCTGCAGCGCCTGCTCGCCGCCGACGACGTGCTCGGCTCCCGGCGCCAGCTGACGGTGCTGACAGCCAGCGTGGCGGTGGCCTCCCTGGTCAACGGCGTGGTCTACCTCACGCCCCACCTGCTGTCGGCTGGCGCACCGCGGCCCTGGAGCCAGGCGCTGGGGCGCTACTGGGTGGGCGATGGCGTCGGCATGATGGTGCTGCTGCCCATGCTGATGGCGCTGCTGCACCCCCCGCAGCGGGAGCGGCTGCGGCGCCTGCTCACCGGCCGTGACGGCGCGCTGGCGTTGCTGTTCATCGCGGCGGCGCTCGCGGCGGTGATGGCAGCGGGCGCAGCCGACCAGCTGGGGTTCTTCCACCTGCTGCTGCTGCCGGTGGTCTTCGCGTCCGCCCGCGCGGGCCTGCCGGGTGCGCTCGTGTCGGCGGCGGTCACGCAGGCCGGTCTGCTCGTCGTGCTGTTCCACCTCACCGACCCCGACCTCACCGTGTTCGAGGTGCAGACCCTCATGGCCACCATCACCATGACCGGCCTCATGCTGGGCGTGGCCGTCGACGAGCGGCGCCAGGCCGCCGACGAGCTGCGCCGGTCCCTGCGGCTGGCGGCTGCGGGGCGCCTGACCGCCGCGCTGGCCCACGAGCTGAACCAGCCGCTGACGGCGCTGAACAGCTACGCCCATGCCATCGAGCGCATGGTGGCCGCGTCGCCGCCACCGGCCGGCCCGCTGCTGCACGCCGCGCAGCGGCTGAGCGTGGAGGCGATGCGCGCCGGGCAGGTGGCGCGTGGGCTCCGCGACTTCGTCCAGCGCGGCAGCAGCGAGCTGGTGGCCCAGGCGCCCGACCGGTGGCTGCCCGCCATGGTGGAGCACCAGCGGCCCGTGGCGGCCCATCGCGAGGTGACGCTGGCGCTCGAGCTGCCGCCGGCGCTGCCTGCGGTGATGGTCGATGCGGTGCAGATCGGCGTCGTGCTGCGCAACCTGCTTGACAACGCCGTCGACGCGGCGGCGGCCGCGCCGGCGCCACGCGAGGTGTCGGTTCGGGCGGGCACCACGGCCGACGGCATCCTGGTGGAGGTGACGGATTCCGGCCACGGCATCCGTGCGGGCGAGGAAGAGGCCGTGTTCGACACCGGCGGCAGCGGCAGGCCTGGCGGCATGGGCATCGGGCTGGGCCTGTGCCGTGCGATCGTCGAGGCCCACGGCGGGCGCGTGTGGGCCGTGCCTGGCACGCGCGGCCATTTGTGCTTCACACTTCCTGCCGCGGCGCCACCACGAACGGACAACAGGCGCCAGGGGGGATGGGATGCATCACCGGACGGTGTACATCGTCGATGACGACGCGGGCGTGCGCGACGCCGTGTCGCTGGTGCTCAGCCTGGAAGGGCACGCGACCGCCAGCTTCTGCAGCGCCGAGGCCTTTCTCCAGGCATGGCAGCCTCACTGGCAAGGCTGCTTGCTGCTGGACCTGAAGATGCAAGGCCTGTCCGGCCTGGACCTGCAGCGCCGGCTGCAGCAGGCGGGCTCGCCGTTGCGGGTGGTGTTCATGACGGCACACGGCGACGTGGCCGCGGCGCGCGAGGCCTTCCTGGCCGACGCGGTGGATTTCCTGGAGAAGCCTTTCGATCCGCCGCAGCTGCTGGCGGCCGTGGCGCGCGGCCTGCGTCCCAGCCCCACCGCCAAGCCGAGGCCACTGACCGCGTCCACGCTCGGCGGTGAGCTGTCGCCCCGCGAGGCGCAGGTGATGGCGCTGCTGGTGCAGGGGCTGCCGCACCGGCAAATCGCCGGCGCCCTGGGCATCAGCCCCCGCACCGTCGAGGTGCACAAGGCGCGCATCCTGCAGAAGACCGGTGCCGCGAACATCGTGGAGCTGGTCCACCGCCACGCCACGGGCTCCCCGCCCGAGCCCACCCAGGCCTGAGCGCAGACACCGCGGGTACTACGGGCATGCCCTTACGGGCGTGGGCGAATTGGCCCAGGGCAGCGCTTTCGGTAACTTGCTGATACGGACGCCGCAGCGCGTCCCGTCATCACATGTGGGGGGAATTTTGGTGCGTACGACATCCATTGCCCGCGGCCTGGCCGCGTGCGTCGCCCTGGCGGGCGCCTGCGTCTCGGCCCAGGCGGCCACGCGCGAATGCAGCTATCGGGTGGAGTCCCGGGTGCTGTATGCCTACGGCCAGCTCGAGCAGGGCGTGCAGCAGCCTCTGCTGCTGGACGCCTACCTGCCCACTGCCTGCGGCGACGGCGCGCCCGGCCGGGTGCCCCCGATCCTGCTGATCCCGGGCGGTGGCTTCAACTGGGTGCAACGCGACCGCCCCCGCATCGTCGAGATCGCCGACGGCCTGGCGCGGGCCGGCTACGCGGTCTTCCCGATCGAGCACCGCGTGCGCACCTGGAACGGGCTGGCTGCCGTGTCCGAAACCATGGACCCTGAAGAGCAGCGGCTCTACAAGAAGCGCATCATCAAGAGCCCGTATCCGGCCGACCAGCACTTCCAGGCCCTGGTGGCCATGGAGGACGCGTTCAAGGCCGAAGCGTGGATCCGCGCGAAGGCGGAGGAGTACCAGCTGGACATCGACCGGCTGGGCCTGCTCGGCGGGTCGTCGGGCGCGTGCACCGTGCTGGGCATGGAATACTCGGGCGACGAAATGGGCTTTGCCGGCAGCAGCGCCAAGGCCGTGGTCGACATGTGGGGCGACTTCTACCCGCACTCCGACATGAAGGCCGGCGATGCCCCCGTGCTGGTGCTGGCCGGCACCGAGGACCCGGTGATCGCCTACGACCTGACCACCGACATCATGACCCGCGCGCGCAAGGTGAAGGTCGATGCCAGCCGGATCACCATGCCGGGCGTGAAGCACGGGCTGGACGACGCCGACATCTTCAACCGCCACGTCGTGGGTACCGACCTGACGATCTTCGAGAGCATCGTGCAGTTCCTCGACGCCAAGCTGCGTGTGGACGGGCGCGTCGCCTGGCCGCCTTCCGGCCAGACACGCGAGATGATGGCCGAGGAGTACCCCGCGCCTACACCGTGAAGTCGTAGTCCACGACGAGCGGCGCGTGGTCGGAGAAGCGCCGCTCCAGGTAGATGTGCTCGCGCACGGCATGGGCCGCGGTGGCGGGCGTGGCCAGGTGGTAGTCCAGCCGCCAGCCCACGTTCTTGGCCCAGGCCTGGCCGCGGTTGCTCCACCATGTGTACTGCTCGGGCCGGTCGTTCAGGCGGCGGAACACGTCGCACAAACCCGCCTCCTCGAGCAGGCGGGTCATCCAGGCGCGCTCTTCCGGCAGGAAACCCGAGTTCTTCTGGTTGCCCTTCCAGTTCTTCAGGTCGATCTCCTTGTGGGCGATGTTGATGTCGCCGACCAGGATGAACTCCCGCTCTCCCTTCAGGGCCATGAGATGCGGGTAGATCACCTCGAGGAACCGGTACTTGGCCGCCTGGCGCTCCTCGCCGGAGGAACCGCTGGGGAAGTAGCAGCTGATCAGGCTCAGCTTGCGGCCCGGCTTGTCGAAGCGCACCTCGACATAGCGCCCTTCGGCGTCGAACTCGGGGCAGCGCAGGCCGGTGATGACATCGCTGGGCGCGTGGCGCGTGTACATGCCCACGCCCGAATAGCCCTTCTTCTCCGCGAAGTGGAAGTGGCCGTCCATGCCGGCGACGCGGTCGAATCGCCCCGCCACGTCCACGGCCTGGGCCTTGACCTCCTGCACCCCCATACAATCGGCCTGGGTCTGCTCGGCCCATTCGACGAAGCCCTTGGTGGCCGCCGAACGGATGCCGTTGAGATTGAGCGTGACCAGCCGAAAACCCATGGGTGAGATGTCCTTGAACTCGAGCATGACCCCCACCGACCCGTTGGCGCAGGCCTTTGTGCAGTTCTCGGTGGAAGCCGGGGTATTGCGCTTCGGCGACTTCAAGACCAAGGCCGGCCGCCAGTCGCCCTACTTCTTCAACACCGGCCTGTTCGACGACGGCGCGAAGCTCGCGAAGCTCGGCGAATTCTATGCACGGCGCCTCATCGCATCGGGCATCGAGTTCGACATGCTCTTCGGCCCGGCCTACAAGGGCATCACCCTGGCCGCGGCCGTGGCCATCGGCCTGGCGCGCGAGGGCCGCAACGTGCCCTTCGCCTACAACCGCAAGGAAGCCAAGGACCACGGCGAGGGCGGCACGCTGGTGGGCGCACCGGTGACGGGCCGCGTGCTCATCATCGACGACGTCATCACCGACGGCGGCTCCAAGCGCGAGGCGGCGGACATGATCCGCGCCGCCGGCGCCACCCCGGTGGGTGTGGCCATCACCATGGACCGCCAGGAGCGCGCCAAGGACGACGGCGCCGACCGGCGCTCGGGCGTGCAGTACGTGGAACAGGACCTCGGGCTGCGCGTGGTGTCCATCGCCACGCTGGCCGACCTGATGCAGTTCCTGGCCGCCACGGACGACCCGGCCCTGCAGGCCAACGCCGAGCGGGTGGCGGCCTACCGCGCGCGCTACGGCGTGTGAGCGTCAGCACCATGCACCCCGCCTGCGCCGGGCTCCTGGCCGTCGTGCTCGCGGGGCCCGCCGTGGCCGCGCCGCCATCGCCCGCCCGCCCCAAACCGGGCGAGACGCCCGCCACCACGATCTACAGCTGCGTGGACAGCCAGGGCCGCCGGCTCAGCTCCGACCGCCCGATTCCAGAATGCATGGCCAAGGAGCAGCAGCTGCTCAACCGCGACGGCAGCGTGCGCGCCGTGGTGCCGCCGGCCATGAGCCCCGAGGAAGCCGCCCGGCAGGAGACGGCGCGCCGCGCGGTGGAACAGGCCCGCGCCGCCCGCGACGCCGAGGCTCGCCGCGACCGCGCCCTGCTGGCCCGCTACCCCGACACCGCCACCCACGATGCGGCCCGGGCGCGCGCCCAGGAGCCGGTCGCCCGGCAGATCGAGACGGCCCAGCGCCGCCTCAAGGAGCTCGAGCGCGAGGGCGAGCAGCTGCAGGAGGAGCGCGACGCCCTGGGCAACCGGGCGATGCCGCAGACGCTGCGGAACCGGCTCGCCGCCAATGAAGGGGCGATCGAAGCGCAGCTCACCATCCTGCGCGGCCAGGAGGCCGAACGCGACCGCCTGAACCGCCAATACGACCTGGAGCTGGGTCGCCTGCGCGCCCTGTGGGCAGGGGCCGCCCCGGGCGCGATGGGGCCGCTCACACCGCCCGCCTCCGGGCCCGCGCGATGAACCGATACCGCCGCCCCCCCACCCGCCCGCTCGCCCGCCTGGCATGCGCGGCGGGCATGAGCCTGGGCGCGGCCGCCGCAGCCATGGCGGCCCCGGCCGACTACCGCTGCGCGGACGGCCAGGTGCTGACGGTGGACTTCACCCCGCGCACGGCCCAGGCTCACCTGGGCACGCAGGCCTGGACGTTGCAGCGCGTGCGCAGCGGCCGCGAGGCGCGCTACGTGGGCCGCGACGGTGTGGCCATCGTGCTCAACCGCAGCGACGCCGAGCTGCACCGGCGCGACATGCCACCGCTGGCCTGCCGGCTGGTGGTGCGCGCGCTGGACGCGGGCGCCGCGCCGCGGCCGGCGCGCTGAGAGCGCACGGCGCCGGCCGCTTCAGCCGGCCAGCCGCGCGCGCAGCAGCTCGCCAGCCTGGGCGGGGTTGGCCTTGCCCTTGCTGGCCTTCATCACCTGGCCGACGAGCGCGTTGAACGCCTTGTCCTTGCCGGCGCGGAACTCCTCCACCGACTTGGCATTCGCGGCGATCACCTCGTCGACGATCTTCTCCAGCGCACCCGTGTCGTTCATCTGCTTGAGGCCCCTGGCCTCGATGACCGCGTCGACACTGGCCGACTCACCGCCCCACAGGGCATCGAACACCTGGCGGGCAGCGTTGTTGGAGACGGTACCGTCCTGGATGCGGCCGATCAACGCCGCCAGGGTGGCCGGTGCGACCGGCGCGGCGTCGATCTCACGGTCCTCGGCATTCAGTCGCTTGCTGACCTCGCCCATGAGCCAGTTGGCCACCAGCTTGGGCTGGCCACAGGCGTCGCGCGCCGCCTCGTAGTAGCGCGCGAACGCCAGGCTCTGCGTCATCATGGACGCGTCATAGGCCGGCAGGCCGTCGGCCGACACGAAGCGCTCGGCCATGGCACCGGGCAGCTCGGGCATCGCGGCCTTGACCTCGTCCACCCAGGCCGGCGCGATCACCAGAGGCGGCAGGTCGGGGTCGGGGAAGTAGCGGTAGTCGTGCGCGTCTTCCTTGGTGCGCATGGCGCGCGTGGCGCCGCGGCCGCCATTGGCACCCGGGTCGAACAGCACGGTGGCCTGCTGGATGGCGCGGCCGTCCTCCAGCTCGTCGATCTGCCAGTTCACCTCGGCCTCGATCGCCTGCTGCAGGAAGCGGAAGCTGTTGAGGTTCTTGATCTCGCGCCGCGTGCCGTAGGGCGCGCCCGGGCGGCGCACCGAGACGTTGGCATCGCAGCGGAAGCTGCCTTCCTGCATGTTGCCGTCGCAGATGCCCAGCCACACCACCAGGCCGTGCAACGCCTTGGCGTAGGCCACCGCCTCGGCGGCCGAGCGCATGTCGGGCTCGGTCACGATCTCCAGCAGCGGCGTGCCGGCGCGGTTCAGGTCGATGCCCGAGCAGCCGGGCGTCTGCAGGCCCTCGTGCATGGACTTGCCGGCGTCTTCTTCCAGGTGCGCGCGGGTCAGCCGCACGGTCTTCACCGTGTCGCCCACGTAGCAGGCCAGGCTGCCGCCCTGCACCACCGGGATCTCGTACTGGCTGATCTGGTAGCCCTTGGGCAGGTCGGGGTAGAAGTAGTTCTTGCGCGCGAAGATCGACAGCGGCGCCACCTTGGCACCCACCGCCAGGCCGAAGCGGATGGCCC
>JACRBA010000175.1 GCA_016213265.1 Burkholderiales bacterium
GCCTCGACTCGGGTAATCTTGTCCACGGACTTCCCCTTTCATTGGCTGCAGATTGATGACTCGCACCACCAATCTTGGCGCATCAACGCCGTTGCCCGAAGGTGGGAAGTCCCTTCGCATTCCTACCCCGCCACGCTGGCCGCCGGCTTCGCCGCCCTCGGCTGGATCGGCGCCGGCTACCTCGGCAGCCATCCCTTTGCGCTGGCCATGACCGCGCTCATCGCGGCCGCGTACGCGGCGGGGGTGGTGGAACTCCACTGCTTCGGCCGCGACACCCGGGCGCTGGCCGGCGCGCTGGCCGCCGTGCCGGCCGAGCTGCCCTCGCTGGCGGACTGGCTGGCCGGCCTGCCCGTGTCGTTGCAGCAGCCGGTGCGCGCCCGCATCGAGACCGAACGCGCCAGCCTGCCCGGCCCGGCCATGGCCCCCTATCTCACCGGGCTGCTGGTGCTGCTGGGCATGGTGGGCACCTTCCTCGGCATGGTGGCCACGCTGAACGGCACCGGCGCGGCGCTGGACAGCGCCACCAGCGTGGAGGCGGTGCGCAACACCCTGGCCGCGCCGGTGCGCGGGCTGGGCCTGGCCTTCGGCACCTCGGTCGCCGGCATCGCCGCGTCCACGGCCCTGGGCCTGCTGGTGGCGCTGCGGCGCCGCGAGCGCCAGCGCGTGTCGCAGGCCCTGGACCGCGCCCTCGCCCACTCCGGCCTGCGCGCCCATTCCCGGCTGCAGCAGCGCGAGGACATGCTGCAGCTGATGCAGCGCCAGGTGGACGTGCTGCAGCAGCAGGCGCAGCACATGCCGGCCCTGGTGGACGGCCTGCGCGGGCTGATGGAGCGGCTGGACGAACGGGCCCGCGCGCTGGACACCCAGCTGGCGCACAGCCAGCAGGCCACGGCGCAGCACCTGCATGACCAGCACCGCCGCCTCGCCGATGCGCTGCAGGCGCAGCACCTCGCGCTGGTCGACACCCTGGGTGACCGGCAGGCCGAGCTGGGCGAACGCCTGACGGGCCAGCACGAGGCACTGGCCGCGCGCATCGCGAGCCAGCAGGCGGCCTGGCAGGCCGACACCACGGCCGCCTACGCCGACCTGGCCGCCTCGGTGGCCCGCACGCTGGACGACAGCGTGCGCACCAGCCTGCAGGAGAGCGCCCGCCTGGCCACCCAGTCGCTGCAGCCGGTGGTGGAGGGCACGCTGGCCCAGCTCGGCCGCGAGACCACGGGCCTGCACGCCGCGTTGTCGCAAGCGGCCGAGCAGCACCTGGGCACGATGGCCAGCGAGCTGCGCGGCCAGCTGGGCGGCATCGCGCAGTCGCTGCGCGAGCAGCTGGCCGCAGCGGGTGACCGGCTCAGCCAGCAGCAGCAGGCGCTGCTGCAGGCCGTGCAGGCGGCACAGGAACGCGCCCTCACGTTGCAGGCCACGCAGGACGCCGAGCGCCTGGCTGGCTGGCAGCAGGCGCTGCGCGACTGGGCGGGCGAGCTGCAGCAGCAGGCACGCGCCGGCAGCGCCGAGGCCCTGGCCCAACAGCGCCAGATCTGCCAGACGCTGGAACAGACCGCCCAGGCGCTGAGCGCCCGGTCCGAGGCACAGGCGCGCGACACGCTGGGCCGGCTGGGCGAGCTGGTCGAGCAGGCTGCCCAGGCGCCGCGGATGGCGGCGGAGGTCATCGCCGAGATGCGCCAGCGCTTCAGCGACAGTGTCGCGCGCGACCAGGCGGCGCTGGAGGAGCGCACCCGCCTCATGGACACGCTGGCCACCCTGCTCGACGCGGTGAACCGCGCGTCGCACGAGCAGCGCGGTGCCATCGACGCCCTCATCGCCGCCACGGCCGGCGTGCTGGAACAGGCCGGCGCCCGTTTCGCCGAGCAGGCCTCGGCCGAGGCCGAGAAGATCGCGGCCACCGCCGCGCAGGCCACGGGCAGCGTGGTGGAGCTGGCCAGCGTGGGCGAGGCCTTCGGCACCGCCGTGCTGCAGTTCGGCCAGACGGGCCAGCAGCTGGCCGAGCAGCTGGGCCGGGTGGAGGCCGCGCTGGGCCAGCACATGGAGCGCAGCGACGAGCAGCTGGGCTACTACGTGGCCCAGGCGCGTGAGCTGATCGACCTGAGCGTGGCCTCGCAGAAGCACATCATCGACCAGCTGCAGCAGCTGGCCGGCCGCACGCCGGCGCTGGACGCCTCCTGACCACCATGGACGAGCTCGAAGCCACCGGCCTGCACGACGAGGCCACGCCCGTGTGGGCGGTGTTCGGCGACCTGATGGCCGGCCTGCTGGGCGCCTTCGTGCTGATCCTGGTGTGCGCGCTGGGCATCCAGTTCGACCTGGCCGAGCGCCTGCGCGCCGAGACCGCCCGCGCCCAGGCCGAGGCGCAGCAGCGCCAGGCCCTGGAGCAGGCGCTGGCGGGCCCGCTGGCCGCCGGCCGCATCACGCTGGACAACGGCCGCATCGGCATCAGCGGCAGCCTGCTGTTCGCCTTCAACTCGGCCGAGCTGCAGCCCGAGGGCCGCCAGCTGCTGCACAGCCTGGCCGCGCCGCTGGCGGCCTACCTGCAGGCACGCGACCAGGTGCTCATGGTGAGCGGCTTCACCGACGACCGCGCCGTGCGCGCCAGCAAGCAGGCGCCCTTCGCCGACAACTGGGAGCTGTCCGCCCAGCGGGCGCTCACGGTGACACGCACGCTCATCGCCGAGGGCGTGCCGTCGTCCGCCGTGTTCGCGGCGGCGTTCGGCGCCGAGCAGCCGGTGGCGTCCAACGACGATGCCGCCGGGCGGGCGCAGAACCGGCGCGTGGAGATGGCGCCCACGCCGCGCCCGCGACGCGAGGCCGCGGCCAGTGCCGCCGTCTCGCCCTGAGGCGCGGCCCGGAGCCGCCGCGCGGAGTCGTCGTGATGTCCACCGCCCCACTGCCCACCCCCGAAGAGCTCGACGGCGCGCTGGTCCGCTGGCGTGCGCGGGGCGTGGCGTCACGCGACCCGGTGCGCTTCCAGCTCGTCGAATCGCTGGCGCGGCGCGCCGCCGCGCAGCCGGCCGCCACGCGGGCCTGGGTGGACGCCCGGCTGCAGCACTGGCTGGCCGTGTGTGCGCCCGACTGGGAGAGTGACGGCATGCCCCCGGCCGCGCAGGCCCCGTCGCCCCCGCGGCCCGCAATGCAGGCGCTTGCCGGGCTGAGGCAGGCGCTGCAGTCGCGACAGGCGGCGGTCGCCGAGGACGTACCCGCGCTGCCGGGCCCGATGGGCGGCGTGTCCTCGCTGCAGGACGTTCGCCGCACCTGGGCACGGCTGGACGCCGAGCGGCGCCTGCACGACTCCCTCGCCCGGGTGCCCGCCCAGGCCGGGCCGCTGAATTCGGTGCAGCTCGTGCTGCGGGCGTTGACCCTGATGCACCAGGTGTCGCCGGCCTACCTGCAGCACTTCACCGCGCACGTGGACGCCTTGCGCTGGCTGGACGCGGTGGACCCGCCCGCGCCGCCGCGCCCCGGCCGGCGCTGACGCCGCCCGCCGCCGCTCAGCGCGGCGGCGGCAGCGGCTCGCCCTGCAGGCGCCGCCACAGCCACTGCAGGGCCGGCTTCAGGTCCGCCGGGCGGCCGCCGCGCGACGCGGGAACGTCCAGCGGCAGCCAGCGCTGGCCGTCGTGTCGGGCGACGGCGAAGGAGAAGCTGTAGTGCGGCTCCTGGCCCATGCGCAGGTCGGTGATGCGCGCCTCGTCGCCCACGGGGGACAAGGCATACACGCCGCGCGTGAACCAGCGCATGCGGTCGGCGGCCCACACACCCGCCAGCGGTGACTCCAGCCCCGCCCCGCGCTCGAAGCGGTCGAAGTGCATGCCCGCGCCCTCGTCGAGCAGCGAGCGGAAGCCCTCGTGGTAGGCGTCGGGCGTGACGGCCACCACGCGCCACAGCACGGTGTTGAACGGCGTGGGCGTGACCAGCAGCTGCGTGGCCACCACCCCGCGGCGCGCGAGCTCGGCCTCGGCCACCGCCCGCACATGCCCCTGCGCCGCGGCGCTCCAGCCCAGGTAGGCCGTGGACAGCCCGAGCGCGAGCGCATTGAGGCCCAGCCCCCGCGAGCGGCACACGACGGCCGCGCCGACGCCCAGCAGCAGCGGCACGGTGTACAGCGGATCGATGATGAACACGCTGCCCACCCCGTAGGGCGTGTCGGTGAAGGGCCGCAGCAGCTGCGTGCCGTAGACCGTCATCCAGTCCAGCAGCGGGTGGGTGACCAGGCACAGCCATGCCGCCAGCCACCAGCGCCGCCAGCGGCCCCATTCGCCGTGCACCCGCGCCGCCAGCGCGCCCAGCGCCGGCGCCAGCAGCGTGAGCCAGAACAGCGCATGGCTGTCGCCCCGGTGCAGGGTCATGTTGCGCACCGGGTCGCCATGGTCGATGAACGCGTCCAGGTCAGGCAGCGTGCCCCACAGCGCGCCCCAGGCTGCCGCCTTCCACACCGCCGTGCGGCGGCCCAGCGTGGCCACCCCCACCGCCGCGCCGAGCGCGGCCTGCGTCAGCGAGTCCACGAAGTGCTCAGGCGCGGCCGGAGCGGCGGCTGCGCGGCTGCAGCTTGTCCAGCTCGGCCAGTTGCTGCTTGAGCAGCAGCACCAGCGTGCGCGCGTGCTCCACCGGCAGGCTCAGCCGGCTGCTGGGCGCGGCCTCCTCGTCGCGCGCCTGGCGCGGCGCCACCAACACGTCCACCCCCAGCTCGATGAGCCCCTTGTCGTGGCGGGCCGACTTCAGACGTTGGATTTCGATCGCGTAGGTCTTCATGGGCACCATTGTTGCCGTCTTCGGCGCCGTCCGCCCGCGCAGCCCGTAACGCCTGGGCGCACATGAGACGTCTCGGACATGCGAATGGCGTTCGCGGCAGGCAGACTGCGCGCCGACGCGAAAACCCTTTCGCCCGAAAAACCCACTATCTCGATACCCGCCGTGACAAGGAGTTTGTATTGAATCCGAATACTTCCATTTACCTGGATGCCGTGCGGTTTTTCGTGGCCCTGGTCGTGTTTGCGTCGCATGCCAACTACCAGCGCTTCACGGGCGGCGTCCCGCTGTTCGAGCCCGTCGCGGGGCTGGGCAACGACGCGGTGATGGTGTTCTTCGTGCTCTCCGGGTACGTGATCGCTCACGTGGCGGCCACGCGAGAGCCTCACCTGGGCGATTTCGCGGCAAGCCGGCTGGCCCGGCTGTATTCAGTGGTGGTGCCGGCGCTGTTGCTCACTTTTTTGCTGGATACGCTGGGCAACCAGCTCGACCCGAGCCTCTATACCGGTCGCTGGTATGAAATGGACGACCCGGTGCGGCGATTCGCCGCGGGATTGACATTCACCAACGAGCTGTGGTTTTCATATACCCGCCCATTTTCCAATGGGCCTTTCTGGTCCATCGGGTATGAATTCTGGTATTACGTGTTGTTCGCCGCCGCGCATTACCTGCCGCCGGGCCAGCGCGGCGTGGCCGTGGCAGCGGTGTGCCTGTTGATCGGCCCGAAGATCCTGCTGCTGCTGCCGGTGTGGTGGATGGGCGTGTGGGCCTACCGCGTGGCGCAGCGCCCCCGACGGCCCGGCCTGGTCACGTCCGCCGTGCTCTTCCTCGCGCCCGTGGTCGGCTATGCCGTGTTCCGCCACGCAGGCGGCCCCGATGCGCTGCGCGACCTCGCCTACAGCCTGCTGGGAGACGAGGTGATGCGCGAGCAGCTGTCCTGGTCGCGCCACTTCCTGGGCAACTACGTCATCGGCGCCCTCGTCGCGACCCACTTCGTGGGCCTGGCCGGCCTGGCACCGCACCTGGCCGACATGCCTGCGGCGGCCGAGCGCGGCATCCGCTACCTGGCGGGCTTCACCTTCTCGCTGTACCTGCTGCACTACCCGCTGGTGCAGTTCTTCTCCGCCAGCGTGCCGGTGCTCGGGCTGGAAGATCACCGGGCAGCATGGGTGGTGGGGGCGACGTTGGCCACGGTGTGGGCCATCGGCGCGCGCCTGGAGCGCCAGAAGGGCCCGCTGAAGCGGCTGTTCAGCAGCTGGTTCACGCTCCGCCCGGCGCGGCCGGCGATGGCGCCCGCGCTGGGGGCATAGGCCATCGGCCCGCCCCACAAGACAAAGCCCGCGGCCATGTCTGGCGGCGGGCTCGCTTCCGGGCACCTCGCCTGGAGCCGGGGCTCGTGGGCGGGCGACGGTACTCTCGGCGCTGGGTGACGGGTTCCCAGGGACACTTCACATCCCACCGCCCAATCGTGCGGCCGGTTCTGCGCTTCGGTGTCCTCAGTGTAGGCGCATGGTGTGACCGTGATGTGACGATCAACGGGGCGTTCGACCGCCAGTTCCGCCGCCGTCAACCGCCGCCGCGCTGCAGGTAGCGGTCGAACTGGCGCAGGAAGTCGTCGCGGGCCGCCTCGGCGATCTCCGCGTCGAACACGTAGCGCACACCCAGGCGTGGCATGCGCAACAGGGCGATGCGGCGATCGGGCAGCACTTTCCAGCGCAGGGTGAGCAGCCCGCCACCGCGCAGGCGGACGTTGGCGGCGCCGGGCTCCAGCCGCTCCAGCGCGTGCGGCCCCACCGCATGCGGCAGGCAGCGCAGCCACTCGGCCTCGGTGAACCCGTGCTCGCGTTCGAAGGCGTGGGGGCTGGGCGGTGTCATGGGTGCCTCATCCGCCGGCGATGGGCGGCCAGATGGCCAGGACATCCCCTTCGTTCAGCACCCGGCTCGCCCGCTGCTCAGGCGGCACGTAGTGCCCGTTGATCAGCACCAGGTGCACCAGGTGCATGGGCAGGGCGAACGGGGCCACGGCCTCGGCCACGGTGGCACCGGCAGGCAACTCCAGCGGCATCTGGTTGCCGCTGCGCCGCTCGGGCGGCAGGTAGGCGGTGAGGCTGGCGTAGAGCTTGAAGGTGATGTGCACGTCAGGCCGTCAGGTGGCCCCGCTCGCCCTGCGCCTGGGCGCTGGCGAGGTAGGCCTCCATGAGCAGGGTGGGGTCGGCCATCAGCTTATCCTTCCACGCGCCCAGGCGCACCTGTCCTTCGACCAGACCGCGCATCACCCCCACGTGTTGGGTCCACCCCACCGCGTTGCAGCCCACCAGCCGGTCGCCCGCGAACTGCAGGCTCAGGTGGCGGCAGGCCGGCTCGTCGGTCATCTGCACCTGCTCGCCGCCCGGCACGCCCTGCCACTGGCCGAAGCTGGCCGAGATGAGGCCCAGCGTGTCCAGCACGTTGATCTGCGTGACGCCCTTCAGGGTGGTGTCGCGGCCGAGCATGTTCATCGCCGCCACGCGCGCCTGTTCGGCCGCGTTGGGCTGGATGGCGCTGACGATGGTCTGGCCGCTGACCTTGTCGAATGCCTCGGCGCAATCGCCCGCGGCGTACACGCCCGGCACGTTGGTCTGCATGCGCTCGTCGGTGAGCACACCCACCAGGCAACGCACGCCCGACTGCTCGAGGAAGCCGATGTTCGGCCTCACGCCCGTGGCGCTGATCACCAGGTCGGCCGGCAGCACCTGGCCGCTCGACAGGCGCACGCCCATCGCAGCGTTGTCCGGGCCGGGCCGCTCGATGGCGTCGACCCGGGCGCCGGTGTGCACCTGCACCCCTTTTCCCTCCACCCAGCGCTTGATCATGCCGCCGGCCGCCGGGCCCATCATGCGCGGCACCATGCGGTCGCCCATCTCCACCACGGTGAGGTGCACGCCGCGGGTGGCCAGCGCCTCCATGATGATGCAGCCGATGAAGCCGGCCCCCAGCTGCAGCACGCGCGCGCCCGGCTTCGCGGCGGCCGCGATGGCGCGCGCGTCGGCCAGCGTCCAGCAGGTGTGCACGCCGGGGCCGTCGATGCCCGGCACGGGCGGCTGGGCCGGCGACGAGCCCGTGGCCACCAGCAGGCGGTCGTAGTCCAGCGTGCGCCCGTCGTCCAGCACCACCTGGCGGGTGGCGGTGTTGACGGCGGTGGCGCGCGACTGCACCAGGCCCACCTGCAGGCGGTCGTAGTGCAGCGCCCCACCGCGGCGCAGCCGGGTGCCGTCCTCGCCCACCTGCCCGACCAGCAGGTAGGGAATGGCCATGCGCGAGTACGGCAGCTCCGGCTCGTCGCCCACGATGACGATCTCGTCGGTGGGCGCGTGCTTGCGCAGCGTCTCCGCGGCGATGACGCCGGCCGGGCCGGCGCCCAGGATCACGTGCTTCATGGCGTGGCGGCTTCCCGGCTCACAGGCCCAGCCGCTCGCGCGTGGCGGGCGTGAGCTCGCCCTCGGCCGTCCAGCCGCGCGCGGCGTAGTACTTGGGCAGCATCTCGGGCAGCTTGTTCACCAGGCCCTTGGCCGGGCCGGTCTGCGCCGGCTCGTTGAGCAGGCGCGGCGGCAGGCTGTCGTCCTTGGCGGTGAAGCCGGCACGGTTGTTGAAGTCGCGCTCCATGTTCCAGATGCGCTCGCCGATCTTCTCCATGTTCTCCAGCGTGAACTCCTCGCCGCACGCGGCCGCCACCTGCGGCGCCACGTCGGCCAGGCCCCAGGCGAAGCTGGTGAAGATGCAGATGCCGGCGGCATCGAAGGCCGCCGTGGCGTCCTGGAAGGCCTTCACCAGCTCGGGCTTGCCCTCGGCGGTGAGCGGGTCGGTCTTCACGGGGATGCCCAGCACCTCGGAGGCCACGGTGTAGCTGCGCAGGGGGCAGGCGCCGCGGTTGCTGGTGGCGTAGGTCAGGCCCATGCCCTGGATGCCGCGGGAGTCGTAGGCCGGGAACTCCTGGCCCTTGACGCTCATGCTCAGCTCGGGGTGGCCGTACTTGGTGCACAGGCGCTTGGAGCCCTGGCCGATCTCCTTGCCGAAGCCTTCGCCGCGGGCGGTGATCTCGGCGAAGTAGGCCAGCGCCTGGGCCGAGCCGAAGCGCGCCTCGATGCCCAGCTGCTCCTTGGTGAGCACGCCCATCTCGTACAGCTCCATCACCGCGCCGATGGTGGCGCCGAAGCTGATCGGGTCCATGCCCTGCTCGTTGCACAGCAGGTTGGCGTACTGCAGCGCCTCCAGGTCGTTCACGCCGTTGGCCGCGCCCAGCGCCCAGGCCGCCTCGTATTCCAGGCCGCCGGAGGCGCCCCAGTACTGCGGCTTGTTCTCCACCGTGAAGTGGCCCTTGTCCATCTTGCTGATGCGGCCGCAGGCGATGGTGCAGCCGAAGCAGGCCTGGTTGGTCACCAGGTGCTTCTTGCCGTCGGTGGCGCGCGGCGCGGCCATGGCCTCGGCGGAGATGTCCTTGGCGCCCTCGAACTGCACGTCGCGGTGGTTGCGGGTGGGCAGCGCGCCGATCTCGTTGATCACGTTCATCAGCACCTGGGTGCCGTAGGTGGGCAGGCCCTGGCCGGTGACGGCGTTGTCGTGCAGGATCTTTTTCTTCTCGGCGGTGACGCGGAAGAAGCCTTGCGGGTCGGCGAGGTTGCCCACGCCCTTGGTGCCGCGCACGGCCACCGCCTTGAGGTTCTTGCTGCCCATCACCGCACCCACGCCCGAGCGGCCCGCCGCGCGGTGCAGGTCGTTCACCACCGCCGCGAACAGCACCTGGTTCTCGCCGGCCAGGCCGATGGAGCTGATGCGCAGCAGCGGGTCCTGGTGCAGCTTCTTCAGCGTCTCCTCGGTCTCCCACACGCTGTGGCCCCACAGGCCGGACGCGTCGCGCAGCTCGGCCACGTCGTCATTGACGTACAGGTACACCGGCTTGGGGCTGGCGCCTTCGAAGATGATCATGTCCCAGCCGGCCGTCTTGAGCTCGGCGCCCCAGTAGCCGCCCGAGTTGGAGCAGGCGATGGCCCCCGTCAGCGGCCCCTTGGTGACCACCGTGTAGCGGCCACCCGTGGAGGCCATGGTGCCGGTCAGCGGGCCGGTGGCCCAGATGATCTTGTTGGCGGGCGAGAGGGGATCGACCTTGGGGTCGATCTCGTCGATCAGGTACTTGCTCGCCAGACCGCGCGAGCCGAGGTACAGCTTCGCCCAGTCCATGCGCAGCGGCTCGCTCTTGACCGTGCCTTCGGTGAGGTTGACGCGCAGGATCTTTCCAGCCCAGGACATCGTGTGGCTCCTTCTTGAGTGCGCGCGCTTCAGGCGGCGGAGGGCTGGTTGCCCAGCTTGTCGGCCCAGGCCATCATCTTGTCGATGCCGGTCCAGTTGGCGTCCACGTAGGTGATGGCACCGGTGGGGCAGGCGGTGGCGCAGGCGGGGTCGCCGCCGCACAGGTCGCACTTCTGCACCTTGCCGGTCTCCTGCACGTAGTTGATGGTGCCGAAGGGGCAGCTGATGGTGCAGACCTTGCAGCCCACGCAGGTGCTCTCGTTGACCACCTTGGCCCCGGTGAGCGCGTTCACCGTGATGGCCTCCACCGGGCAGGCGTGCAGGCACCAGGCCTCGTCGCACTGCGTGCAGGTGTAGGGCACCTTGCGGCCCGTCTCGTGGAAATTGAACACCTTGATGCGCGACTTGGCCGGCGCGAACACGGCGTAGTTCTCGTAGGAACACGCCATCTCGCACTGGAGGCAGCCGGTGCACTTGTCGGGGTTGATGTGAAGGCTCTTCTGCATGACGGTGGGCTCGCAGGTTGCAGACACTCGGATGCGCCCGGGCACGCCGACCGCGCACGAGGCATATGCAATCATCTGCATACAGCCCAGCGCCAACCACCCAGGGCTAACCCTGAGCGCGCGGGGAACTGCTCCATCCTGTGACAGCCGAAGCGCCCGGGCGCTGGGGTATCGTGCCGGCATGCGCAGCCGTGGCGTCCGACTCCAGTACAGCTTCGAAGCCGAAGACCAGCGCGGCGCCGACCTCCACAACCCGCTGTTCGAGCTGCTCAGCGCCGTGCGCGAGAGCGGCTCGATCCAGCATGCGGCCGCTTCGCTGGGCGCCTCCTACCGGCATGTGTGGGGCTCGCTCAAGCGCTGGGAGGACACGCTCGGCGAGGCGCTGGTGCACTGGGTGCGCGGGCAGCCCGCTCGCCTCACCCCCTTTGCCGAGCGGCTGCTGTGGGCGGAGGCACGCGCGCGCGCGCGGCTCACGCCACACATCGAGGCGCTGCGCGCCGAGCTCGAGCGGGTGATGGCCGAGGCGCTGGACGGCAGCCAGCAAGTGCTCACCGTGCACGCCAGCCACGACCTCGCCCTGCCGCTGCTGCGCGAGCACGCGAGCCGCAGTGAACGGCTGCATGTGGACCTGCGCTTTTCCGGCAGCCTCGATGCCCTGCGCGACCTGGCCGAGGGCCGCTGCCTGGTCGCCGGTTTCCACGTGCCGCCGCTGGCCGAAGCGAGCAACCCGTTCGCGCGCGGCCTGAAGCCGTTGCTCAGGCCGGGCCGGCACAAGCTGATCGGCTGCACGCGCCGCACACAGGGGCTCATCGTCGCGCCTGGCAACCCGCTGGCGCTGCGCAGCCTGGCCGACGTGGCGGCGGCCGGCGTGCGCTTCGTGCCGCGCCAGCCCGGCTCGGGCACGCGGCTGCTCACCGACCACCTGGTGGCCTCGCAGCATCTGCCCGCGGCCCCCTTCGCGGCACGCGGCCTGGCCGAGGACAGCCACAACGCCGTGGCCGCCGCCGTGGCCAGCGGCGAAGGCGACGCCGGCCTGGGCGTGGAGGCGGCGGCCGCCGCCTTCGGCCTGGATTTCGTGCCGCTGGTCACGGAGGACTACTTCCTGGTCTGCCTGAAGGACGCGCTGGACCACCCTGGCGTGGCCAAGCTGCGCGCCGTGCTGGCGAGCGCCGCGTGGCGCGAGGCGCTGGCCGCCCTGCCGGGCTACGCGCCCGCCCCGCACGCCGGCGAGGTGCTGCCGCTCACCCGGGCGTTGCCCTGGTGGCACTTCCGCACGGCCAAGCCGTCGCCCGCCCGCCCGCCCGAGGCGGTGTCCTCCACGGCGTGAACGGCATGCGGGTTGCCGGGACGGCCGGGCGTTTCCGCCCGTCCACCCGGAGGCCCCATGGCACCCACCCTGCGCACCCCAGCCGCGATCGCGGCCTGCCTGGCCGGCCTGCTGGCCGCCACGGCCCTGGCCGAGCCGCTGCCGGCTGAAGAACGCCAGCGCGCTCTCGTGCACCGCCACACCCTGCAGACAGCGGCCGCCGCGCTCGGGGCGCCCGCACCGGCGTGGCAGCTGCCGCCGGGCTTCCAGCTGCAGGTGTTCGCGTCGGCACTGGGCCACCCGCGCATGCTGGACACCGGCCCCGACGGCACGCTGTACGTCACCCGGCGCGACGCAGGCGACGTGCTGGCGCTGCGCGACACCGACGGCGACGGCCAGGCCGACGAGCAGCGCACGGTCGTGCGCGGCCTGGAGGGCGTGCACGGCATCGCCTGGCGCGACGGCTCACTGGTCCTCGCCTCGTCCACCACGCTGTGGCGCGTGCCGGCGGGCGGCGGCAGCCGCGAGCGCCTGGTCACCGGCCTGCCCGACGGCGGCCAGCACCCCAACCGCATGGTGCGCTTCGGCCCCGATGGCTGGATGTACGTGTCCATCGGCAGCAGCTGCAACGACTGCGCCGAGGAGAACCAGCTGGAGCGCGGCACGCTGATCCGCTATGCACCCGACGGCAGTCGGCGCGAGGTGGTGGCCAACGGCCTGCGCAACACCATCGGCTACGACTGGCACCCGGCCACCCGGGCGCTCTGGGGCATGGACCACGGCTCGGACTTCCGCGGCGACACCCTGCCCCCCGAGGAGCTGAACCACATCCTGCCCGGCGCCAACTACGGCTGGCCCATCTGCTACGGCGCCCGCCACGTCGACGGCATGACGCAGGCCCCGCCCGAGCGCATGGCACTGCGCCCCGGGGACCCCACGCCCATCGGCCGCCCCATGCCGCGCAGCGAGTACTGCGCGCTCACGGCGCCGGCCACGCTCACGCTGCCGGCCCACTCGGCCCCCATGGCGATGCGGTTCATCCCCTTCGGTCGGGGCTGGCCCGAGGCCTGGCAGGGCGACGCCATCGTCGCCCTGCGGGGCAGCTGGAACCGGCGCGAGCCCGTGGGCTACAAGCTGCAGCGCATCCGCTTCGGTGACCACGGCGGCCCGAACGCCGCGGAGGACTTCCTGACCGGCTTCCTCGACAAGGCCAGCGGCGTGGTGCACGGCCGCCCCGTCGGCCTGGCCTTCGGCCCCGACGGTGCGCTGTTCGTGTCGGATGACACGCTGGGCCTCATCTACCGCATCACGCCGCCACGCTGACCCCTGTGCCCGTCGGCGCCGTCGCCGCGTGCGGCGTTGTCCGACAGGGCCGCACGCTGCCGGCCGATCCCCGCCGCCGCCCCTGTGCCGCACGCTGGGCCCATCCCTCCCGCCGTCTCGAAGCACTGCCATGCGCACCGCCCTGTTCCACCCCGCCGCCTCCCGCCGGCCCGGCCGGCCCGTGCGACGCCCCACGTGGGCACGCGCTGCCTTCGCCGCCGTGGCCGCCGCGGCGGCCCTGCTCGCGGCCACCAGTGCGGCCGCCCAGGACGCCGGCGCCTTGCAGCAGCAGTACCAGGCGCTCGCGCCAGCCATGGCGCGCAGCCCCTTCCAGCGCCCCATCGTGCTGGACGCCACGCCCTCGGCCAGCCGGCCCACGGGCGACGTGTACGCGGTGGTGGACCACCCGTTCCCCCGCGTGGCGCAGGCCCTGCAGGGCGGCCACCGCTGGTGCGACATGCTCATCCTGCAGATGAACGTCAAGCGCTGCGTACCCCGGCAGCGCGCCGGCCGCGACACGCTGGACGTGGCCATCGGCCGCAAGGCCGAGCAGCCGGCGGACGACGCCCATCCCATGCGCTTCCACCTCAGCGTGCCCTCGGCGCGGCCCGACTACCTGGCGGTGCAGATGGCCTCGCGCGAGGGGCCGCTGGGCACGCGCGACTACCTGCTGCGCCTGCAGGCCGTGCCGTTGGACAACGGCCGCACCTTCCTGCACATGAGCTACGCCTACTCCACCAACCTGGCCGCGCGCCTGGCCACCGATGCCTACCTCGCCACCGCCGGCCGGAACAAGGTGGGCTTCACGGTGGTGGGCCACTCGCCCGACGGCCGGCCCGAGTACGTGCGCGGCGTCCAGGGCATCGCCGAGCGCAACACCATGCGCTATTTCCTGGCCATCGACGCCTACCTCGATTCGCTGGGCGCGCCGCCGCCCCAGCAGGCCGACCGCCGGCTCAACGACTGGTTCGACGCCACCGAGCGCTACCCCGCCCAGCTGCGCGAGATGGACAAGGCCGAGTACCTGGCGATGAAGCGGCGCGAGATCGCCCTGCAGGTGGCGGCCGCCCGCGGCGAGGATGGCTCACTGTGACCCCTCGGCGGCCGGTGCCGGCGCTCAGCCCGGTGCCGGCGCCGCCAGCGCCTGCAGCAGCTGCCACGCCGCGAAGCCCGCCAGCACGGCCGCCGAGACGCGGTTGACGCCGCGCTGCCAGCGCGCATCGAAACGCTCGCGCACGGCACCCACCGCGCCGGCCAGCACCAGCCACCACAGCGCCGAGCCCACCAGCACGCCGGCCACCATCACCCACGGCGCCGGCACCGGGGCGCGGCCCGCGAGCACGCCGAACACCGCCACGAACGACAGGATGGTCGAGGGGTTGGACAAGGTCAGCACGAAGGTGCCGCCCACCATGCGCAGCAGGCGCCCGGCGGCCGGCCGCGTGGTGGCCGCCACCGTGGCCACCGGCGCCCGTGCGGTGCGCCAGGCCAGCCAGAGCAGGAAGCCGGCCCCCGCGAGCGACAGCCACTGCCGGGCCCCAAGCAGCCAGGCCGTGATGGCGCTCACCCCGTAGGCGCCGATGGCCCCGTAGACCGCATCGGCGAGCGCGGCGCCCAGACCCGTGGCGACGCCGGCCGCCCGGCCGTCCTGCAAGGTGCGCTGGATGGCGAGCACGCCGATCTGGCCCACCGGGGCGGCGATGGACAGGCCGATGAGCAGGGACTGGGCGAAGAGCAGCAAGGTGGGCGACATGCCCCCATTGTCGGAAGGCGAAAGCGCCTGTCGCCAGCCAGGAACCGGCCTGAAATGGGGAACTCGCTTTGTTTTTTTCAGGCAAAGTGCCGATATGGCCGACACCCTTGCTTTGGACGACCGGGCCTGGCGCCTGTTGCAGGCCCTGCAGGCCGATGGACGCGCCCCGCTCAAGACCCTGGCCGCCGCCGCTGGCCTGTCCATCCCCGCCACCGTGGAGCGACTGCGGCGCCTGGAGGCGGCCGGCGTGGTGCGTGGGGTGCACGCGGCGCTGGACCCGGCGGCCGCAGGCTACCCCGTGCAGGCCATCGTCGGCATCACCGTGCACCAGCCGGGCAAGCAGCCCTTCCTGCAGCGGCTGGAGGCGGCACCCGAGGTGATCGAGTGCCACCACGTCGCGGGTGCCGATTCCTACCTCATCACCGTCGTGGCGCGCAGCCTGGCGGACCTGGAGACGTTTCTCGCGTCCATCAACGCCTGGGGTGAAACGCGCACCTCCATCGTGTTCTCCACGCCGATCCCACGCCGGGGTCTGGTGCCGCCGGGCGAGCGGCAGCGCTTGCCGTAGGCGCCGGCCTACCGCGTCATGCGGCCCCGGCGGGCGGCGCCGGGCCGGCCTCGCGCGCACGATGGGTGCATTCGCCACGGCGGCCGACCGGCCGCGAAGGAGACGGCAGCATGCAACGCGACACCTCCCCCGACCCGTCGGCCAGCGGCCCCGTGACCGACGACGCGCTCAGCGAGCGCGGCACCGAGCAGGGCGTGGACCGCATCGACGAAGGCCTGCCCGTGGACGCCGACTGGCGCCAACGGGAAGCCACGCCGAGCGGCCACCCGCCGCCCGACGACGGCGACAACGACCAGAGCCCCTACGGCGACGTGGACAGGGTGCGCGACGAAGGCGTGGCCGAGTCGCTGGGCAAGTCGATCTCCGAGCCGGTGCTGGGCAGCAAGGACGTGCGCCCCGACCCGTCGGACGCCTGAGCGTCGCCGGGCTGCACCGGGTCCAGCCCCCAGGCGGCCCAGTCGTCGCCGAACAGCTCCACCGGGTGCTGGGTGCGGTCCGAGCCGTTGCCGCACTTCATGGCGTCGGCCGCGCAGTAGTCGTCGCAGCCCCAGCAGTTGCGCTCCGGGTGTGCGGGATGGATCGGAAAGCGCTTGGCCATGGCCGGCAGTCTCCCGGCCTGAGGCCAGCAGGGGCTTGATGCGCGTCAGGCCAGGCGCACCGTGTCACGCCCCGCGGCCTTGGCGGCATACAGCGCCTGGTCGGCCCGCCGCAGCAGTTCCTCGACCGACTCGTCGGGGCGCGACGCCGCGATGCCCATGGACACCGTGACCGCCAGGCCCGGGGCGATGTCCGTCCAGTTGGCCTCGCGCAGGCGGTCGCGCAGCCGCTCGGCCGCCGCCAGGGCGGCCGCCGAGCCCGCCGCCGCCCCCGTGCCCGCCGGGTCGCCCACGATCACGACGAGAAACTCCTCGCCCCCGTAGCGGCCCAGGCGGTCTGCTGCGCGCAGGGTCGCGCCCGCCAGCGTGGCGAAGCGGCAGATCACCTGGTCGCCCGCCTGGTGGCCATGGCGGTCGTTGACGCGCTTGAAGTGGTCCAGGTCGCACAGCACCACGGCCACCGGGCCGCGGGCCAGCGAGGCGGCGAGCGATTCCATCACCGCCCGCCGGTTGAGCACACCGGTGAGGCTGTCGCGCATGGCCAGGTCGTGCAGACGGGTCGTGGCCTCGGCCAGCTGCCGGCTGCGCACCCCCAGCTGGTGGCGCACCGCCGCCCCGTAGCTGCCCACGAAGATGCAGCGCGCCAGCACCAGCGCCATCCATGCGGCCGACACGCCCGCCTGCCAGACGGTGGCATGCGGCAGCGCTGCCGAGGCACCCGGGCGCAGCATCACCAGCGCGATGCCCGCGCTGCACAGCGTCCAGGCCAGGGCCAGCCGCGCCGGCCGCTGCGCCAGCGCCGCGAACGCGAACACGATGAACAGCACCATGACGACCAGCACGGCCACCTCAGGCCAGCACCAGGCGATGAACAGCTGGACGGCAGAGCCCCAGATCAGCTGCGGCGTGACGAGGTAAGGGTCGGCCATGCGCTCATTGCGCCGCGTGTGCTGCAGCCAGCCCACCACACCGCACTGCAGCAGCCCGCCCACCAGCGCCGCACCCGCCGGGCCCGGCCCGGTGGCACCGGCCAGCCACAGCGCGGCCAACAGCAGGGCATCGACCAGGTAGCTGGCGCCGCTGGCCAGCAGGAACACCCGCCGCTGCCGGCGCCGCCGGGCCAGCCGGTCGGGCGGCAGGCCCAGTGGCGCGGGGGCGGTCGGTGGCGGCGTGGCAGGCATGGGGGCAGTCGTCGAACACGTCTTTTCGGCCGCTGCGCCGCCCACTGAAGTCGCCCCACCCCGCCCGGGCGGGGCGGCGGGGGCGCTATGCTTGCCCGCCATGTACGCGAAGTTCTTCGGCCTGAAGCACCCGCCCTTCTCCATCGCGCCGGATCCGCGTTACCTCTTCATGAGCGAGCGCCACCGCGAGGCGCTCGCGCACCTGCTCTACGGGCTGAAGGCAGGCGGCGGCTTCGTCCTGCTCACGGGCGAGATCGGCGCCGGCAAGACCACGGTGTGCCGGTGCTTCCTCGAACAGGTGCCGCCGCGCTGCAACGTGGCCTACATCTTCAACCCGCGGCTCACGGTGCCCGAGCTGCTGCAGACCATCTGCGAGGAGTTCCGCATCCCCGTGCCGGCCGGGGTGGACCCGGCCACCCGCAGCCCCAAGGCCTGGACCGACGCGCTCAACGAGTTCCTGCTGCGCACCCATGCGGTGGGGCAGATCAACGTGCTCATCATCGACGAGGCGCAGAACCTGGCGCCCGAGGTGCTGGAGCAGCTGCGCCTGCTGACCAACCTGGAGACCACCGAGCGCAAGCTGCTGCAGATCATCCTGATCGGCCAGCCGGAGCTGCGCGACATGCTGGCCCGCCCCGAGCTCGAGCAGCTGGCGCAGCGCGTGATCGCGCGCTACCACCTCGGCCCGCTGGACGAGGCGGACAGCAGCCGCTACGTGATGCACCGGCTCGGCGTGGCGGGTGGCGGGGGTGCGTCGCCTTTCGACAAGGCCGCGCTGCGCCGCATCCACCAGCTCTCGCGCGGGGTGCCGCGGCGCATCAACCTGCTGTGCGACCGCGCCCTGCTGGGCGGCTATGCCACCGGGCGCCCGCAGATCGGCGCCGGCAA
>JACRBA010000174.1 GCA_016213265.1 Burkholderiales bacterium
GACAATGGAAAGCTGGAACCAGGGCGGCCACACCTTCTACCGCATCAGCGGCCCGCTCGTGCCGGCGCTGATGAACAACCAGTTCGTCTACCTCGAGACGCCCGGCGAGGCGCCGCTGTACGCGCGCGTCACCGAGATCACCGGCAAGTCGGCGGTGCTCAAGACCCTGCGCGACTACACCCACGGCAAGAACGCCGTGTTGGGCGTCACGGCGCGCAACCGTGAACAGAACATTGCCCTCAACCTGCTCATGGACCCCGAGTGCGACTTCATCACGCTCACCGGCACGGCGGGCACCGGCAAGACGCTGATGACGCTCGCCGCCGGCCTGTCGCAGGTGCTGGAGGACCGCCGCTACTCCGAGATCATCGTCACCCGCGTCACGGTGCCGGTGGGCGAGGACATCGGCTTCCTGCCGGGCAACGAGGAAGAGAAGATGGGCCCCTGGATGGGCGCGCTGGACGACAACCTGGAGGTGCTGGCCAAGAGCGACAGCTCCGCCGCGGAATGGGGCCGCGCCGCCACCAACGACCTGGTGCGCTCGAAGATCAAGATCAAGAGCCTCAACTTCATGCGGGGCCGCACGTTCCTGAACAAGTTCGTGCTGATCGACGAGGCGCAGAACCTGACGCCCAAGCAGATGAAGACGCTGGTCACCCGTGCGGGGCCTGGCACCAAGATCGTCTGCCTGGGCAACCTGGCGCAGATCGACACGCCCTACCTCACCGAGGGCAGCTCGGGGCTGACCTATGCGGTCGACCGGTTCAAGGGCTGGCCGCACTCCGGCCACGTCACGCTCGCGCGCGGCGAGCGTTCGCGCCTGGCCGACTACGCCTCGGACGTGCTCTGACGCCCGAGGCGTGGCGCGCTCAGCGCGCCAGGTAGTCGTAGAAGGCCTTGGGGCTGGTGTCGCGGCCCAGGAAGTCGTGCACCAGCTGCTGGGGCGGGCGCTGGCCGCCCTGCCCCAGCACGGTGTCGCGGTAGCGCCGGCCCACCGTGGCGTCGAGCCGCTTGCCGGCGAATGCGGTGCGCAGGTCCATGGCGACCACCAGGCTCCAGAGGTAGCCGTAGTAGCCGGCGCCGTAACCGCCGGCCACATGGCTGAAGGCCGCCGGGAACATCGTGCCCGGCACATGTCCCAGCGACGTGGCGCCTTCCATGCGGCGCCACTGTGCCATCGGCTCCGGCGCATCCGGCCCGTGCAGCGCCAGGTCGTAGGCCGCATAGAGGTGCTGGCGGGCGGTCAAGCTGCCCTTGGTGAACTCGCGCGCCGCGCGCGCCTTCTCCACCAGCTCATCGGGCACGGGCTCGCAGCGGGGGCATACCTCCGTGAACAGCTTCAGCACGGGCCGGTCGAAGATCCAGTCCTCCAGCATCTGCGACGGCGCCTCGACGAAATCCTGCTGCGTGCTGGTGCCCGCGTTCAGCGCGTAGCGCGTGGCCGACAGGTTGGCATGCAGGGCGTGGCCGAACTCGTGCAGCAGCGTGTCGAGCTCATCGATCGTCAATCCCTTGCGGTCGAAGTTCACCACCAGGGCCGCCTGCGGCAGGCGCCCCGCCAGCGTGGAGCCGCTGCGGTAGGACCACACCGCCGCATGGCCGTACTTGCCGTCACGTGGGTACAGATCGACGATCAGCCCCGCCAGCGGCTTGCCGGTGGTGGCATCGCTGACGGCATAGGCCTGCGCCTCGGGGTGCCACAACTTCGCCGGCACCGGCGTGTAGCGCACGCCGAACATGGTCTCGGCGATGCGCATCACGAACTGCAGGCTCTCCTGCGGAGGGAAGTACGGGCGAAACGACTCCTCGTCCACGGTGAAGCGTTCCTTGCGCAGTCGCTCGGTGTAGAACAACACGTCCCAACGCTCGAGCGTCGTCTTGTCGAGCGGCTGGTCCAGGTGCCTGGCCTTGGCCTCGCGCAACGCGGCCAGGTCGCGCTGCTCGCCCTCGCGCACGGCCTGCTGCACATCGTCCAGGAAGCGCTGGGCCGATGCGGTGTCGCGTGCCATGCGCCGGCGCAGCATGAAATCGGCGTAGCTGTCGGAGCCGAACAGGCGGGCGTAGTCGCGCCGAAGCCGGGTGATCTCGCCGAGGAGCCTGATGTTGGCCGCCCCGCCCTCGTTCATCTTGGCGCGCCACATGCGCTCCCGCGCCGCCGGGCTCTGGGCGTGCTCGACCACCGGGTAGTAGCTGGGGTAGTCCAGGCCCAGCAGCACGCGGCCCTGCGCGTCGCGCCGCGCGCCCTTCCACACGGCCGCCGGCACCCCCACCAGCTCGGCCGGTGTGAATGGAACACGGGTGGCGCTGTCGCGGATGTTCTTGTCGAACTGCTGGCCCAGCGCACTGATGCGGTTGGCGAGCTCCCGGGCACGGGTGCGCCGGGCCGGCGCCAAGCCCACGCCGGAGTCCTCGAAGGCCTCGATCGTCTGCCGCAACGCCTCGCGGTCGATGTCGTCGGCCGGCTCCACCGCCCGCGCAGCACGGTACAGGCGCTCGTTCTGGCCCACACGCGTCAGGAAGTCCTGCCAACGCAGCTCGCACGCCTCCGCCGCGTCACGCACTTTCGCGTCGGGGTGCACGTGGCGAATGAACTCCACCGGCCCATGGGCATCCTCCGTCGTCGCATAGAAGGCGTCGTAGGCAGCGATCCAGCCGGCCGTCGGGGCCACCTCTTCCAGCTGCCGCAGCGCCGCCCCCGCCTGGCGCAGCCCGGCGTCACAGGCCTGCTTCACCTGGCCGGGGGAGCGCCAATCCGGAAAGGCCGGCCCCGGCCAGGACGGCCCGTCGGCCCATGCACCCAGGGGGACCAGCACGATGGCCGTGCAGGCCATCGAGACACGAAACCAGGAATTCACCACCAGCATGTCGCCTCGTTCGTCAGCGCCGGCATCGGTGCACCGGCCGGGGCGGATTGTGGCGGCACCCGGGTGGGGCGGACCGTCATTCCTCATCAAGTCCGAGGCCCTCTCCGCCGCGGCACCGTGCAGTTCCGTGGCAAGTGCTTGAAAACACTGGCTTTTCTGGTTGACACTCGCCAACCCCCCCACGTATGCTGCGCCCCGTGCCGACGATTCGATCCCTGACGCCCGCTGGCCTGGCCCTCGTGGTGGCGCTGGCCTTTCCCCTGGCGCACGCCGCCCCGGCGCAGCCGCCCGTGGCGCATGACCCGGTGATGCAGCTGCTGCAGGACCGCGGCCTGATCCAACCCGGCACGGCCGTGCCCGTGGCCAGCGGCGGCGAGTCCGGCCTGATCCACCAGGTGCGTGAGAAGGCATCCGACCTGGTGCTGTCTGCCATGAACTTCATCGGCGTGCGCTATCGGCGCGGCGGCACCAGCGCGGAGAACGGTTTCGACTGCTCCGGCTTCACGCGCTACGTGTTCGAGCACAGTGTCGGGCTGGTGCTGCCGCGCCGTGCCGACGAGCAGGCCAAGGCGCCCGGCCTGTTCAACATCTCCAAGGACGACCTCAAGCCCGGCGACCTGGTGTTCTTCAACACCCTGCGCCGCACGTTCTCCCACGTGGGCATCTACATCGGCGACGGCAAATTCATCCATTCGCCGCGCGCAGGTGGCGAGGTGCGCATCGAAGACATGCGCATGGATTACTGGGCCAAGCGTTTCAACGGTGCCCGGCGCGCGCCCGAGGTGGCGGGCCCGGTGTCCACCGAGGCGGGCGCCCGCACGGTGCAGTAGCGCCCCCGCGCCATCCCGCGCGCAGCGGGTTTGACCCCGCGCGCGTTCCCGGGTCCCGCCGACGGCACAATCGGCGCCCATGGGCGAACGTGTCATCCCCCTCACCGATTGGCGCCGCGGAGCCTCCATGGCCCGTGCGGCTGTGCCGATCCCGGCCATGGGCCTGCTGTCGGATGCGCGGGGCCGCCCACTGCGCGACCTCCGCATCTCGGTCACCGACCGGTGCAACTTCCGCTGCAGCTACTGCATGCCCAAGGAAGTGTTCGACAGCCGGCATGCGTTCCTGCCGCACAGCGCGCTGCTGAGCTTCGAGGAGATCACGCGCCTCGCGCGGCTGTTCACCTCCCACGGTGTGCGCAAGCTCCGGCTCACCGGCGGCGAGCCGCTGCTGCGCAAGAACGTCGAGGACCTCGTGGCCATGCTGGCCACGCTGCGCACGCCCGACGGCGAGCCGCTCGACCTCACGCTCACGACCAACGGCTCGCTGCTCAAGCGCAAGGCCGTCGCCCTGAAGGCGGCGGGCCTGCGCCGCGTGACGGTGAGCCTGGACGCCCTGGACGACGCGATCTTCCAGCGCATGAACGACGTGGGCTTCCCGGTGGCCGATGTGCTGGCCGGCATCGATGCCGCCCTGGCCGCCGGGCTGGGCCCGCTCAAGGTCAACATGGTCGTCAAACGCGGAGTCAACGACCACGAGATCGTGCCCATGGCGCGCCATTTCCGTGAGCGCTACGGGCCGGCCGTCGTGCTGCGGTTCATCGAGTTCATGGACGTGGGCGTCACCAATGGCTGGCGCATGGACGACGTGGTGCCGTCGTCCGACGTGCTGCGCATGCTGCAGGCGGCGTGGCCGCTGCAGGCGCTGGAAGCGGCCGCCCCGGGGGAAACCGCCGCACGCTGGGGGTATGACGACGGCCGCGGCGAGATCGGGCTGATCTCCAGCGTCACGCAGGCCTTCTGCCACGACTGCAACCGGGCGCGGCTGTCCACCGAAGGCCAGCTGTTCCTCTGCCTCTTCGCCAGCCAGGGGCATGACCTGCGCTCGCTGCTGCGCGACGGCGCCACCGACGAGGACATCACCACCGCGATCGCGCAGGTGTGGGGGGCGCGCGAGGACCGCTATTCGGAGCTGCGTGGCTCCGCCGCGGCGCCGCACCCTGGCGAGCGGCGCGTCGAGATGCACTACATCGGAGGGTAGGGCCCCCGCGCGCCCTCCGGTCGCTGCCCCCCCGAGGGGGCTCGCGCAGCGGACCGGCGGAGCCCGGTTCCGCGCACGCCCTGGGGGGCAGCGGCGCCCTGGGGGCAGGCTTGGGGGCGCGCGGGTTCAGCGCAGGATGGAGGTGACGCCCTTGTTGGCGAGCGCATCGGCGCGCTCGTTGCCCGGGTCTCCGGTGTGCCCGCGCACCCAGTGCCAGGCCACGTCATGCTGCTGCACGAGCGCGTCCAGGCGCTCCCAGAGTTCGGCGTTCTTGACCGGCTTGTTGTCGGCGGTGCGCCAGCCGCGCCGCTTCCAGTTGTGGATCCAGGTCGTGATGCCGTTCTTCACGTACTCGCTGTCCGTGTAGACCGCCACGCGGCAGCGGCGCTTGAGGCTGGCAAGCGCCTCGATCACCGCCGTGAGTTCCATGCGGTTGTTGGTGGTCAGGCGCTCCCCCCCGAACAGCTCCTTCTCGTGGCCGCCACTGCTGAGCCAGGCGCCCCAGCCGCCGGGGCCGGGGTTGCCCTTGCAGGCACCATCGGTATAGACCGTCACTGCGGTCGTCGCGTCATTCACGTGAGTCCTTCGTTGTCATGTGCATGTGCCGGTTGAGCACCGGAGCCACCTTGGGCGTGATGCGCTCCTGCCGGGCCAGTCCGACCAGGCGCATGCCGCGTACGCGCTTGACGGCCACCAGGCAATAGACCGCACCGAACACCGGCCACCAGTGCGAACCCACCCGGTCCATCCAGGCGAAGCGCTGCAGCCACCGCTCGGACGCCACGGGCGGCCGCCAGCATCCGAACCGTCCGGACTCCACGTGGAAGCCCAGCAGGCGCAACCAATCCCGGGCCCGCCAGTAGCCGATGAACTCGCCCGCACGCGGCAGGAACAGGCTGCGCGGGCCGCCGGCCAGCCGCAGGCGCGCATGCCCCAGCCGCTGGCGCATTCCCCACAGACTGACGGGGTTCAGGCCCACGATCACCACACGCCCTTCCGGCCGCAGCACCCGGGCCACTTCGGCCAGGGCTTGGTGCGGGTCGGCCGCCTGCTCCAGGGTGTGCGGCAGCACCACCAGGTCCAGCGACTGGTCGGCGAAGGGCAAGGCATCGGGGTCGCAGTGCAGGGCCACGGGGCCGGGCCCCTGCATGGCCGGGTCGCCGGGCGCGGGCAACCCGATGGGCTCGGGCACATCGAGTGTGTCGCTGGCCACCCAGCGGTGCGGCATGCGGTTGCAGCGCAGCGCGTCGATCTCGGGCAGGCCCACCTGCAGCGCGTGAAAGCCGAACAGGTCGGCCACGGCCTCGTCCAGACGCTCCTGTTCCCAGGCCAGCAGATACCGCCCCGGAGGCGTCCGCAGCCAGAGGCCCAACTCTATAATCGACTCGCTTTGCGTCATGGATCTCGTCGCCCTGCCCGCCTTCGCCGACAACTACATCTGGATGCTGCACGATGGCCGCGAGGCACTCGTGGTGGATCCGGGTGATGCAACGGCGGTGAACGAGGCGCTTGACCGACTGGGCCTGGCGCTCACGGCCATTCTAGTGACGCACCACCACCCCGATCATGTCGGCGGCCTCCAGGCCCTGCAGCCCCGCCTCGAAGGGCCCATCCATGGTCCGGCCCGGGAGGCGATGCCGGTGGAGCCGGTCGTGCGCCACACTGGCGGTGGCGTCGTGCGATGGCAGGGCATCGATTTCGACGTGATCGACGTCCCCGGTCACACCGCCGGCCACGTCGCCTACCATGCCCCAGCGGCCCCCGGCGGGCCGCTGCTGTTTTGTGGCGACACGCTCTTTTCCGCCGGCTGCGGCCGCCTGTTCGAAGGCACCCCCGCCCAGATGTACGCCTCGCTGCAGCGCCTGGCCGCCCTGCCCGAGGCCAGCCGCGTGTGCTGTGCCCACGAGTACACGCTGTCCAACCTGCGCTTCGCGCGCGACGTGGAACCCACGAACCCCGATCTGGCGGCCCACCAGGCGCACTGTGAGCAGGGGCGCGCCGAGGGCCTGCCCACCCTGCCCTCGAGCCTGGCGCTCGAGCGACGTATCAACCCCTTCCTGCGCTGCGAGGCCCCAGCGGTGGTGGCCTCGGCGCGGGCCCACGGCGCACGTGGCAACGACCCGGTGGAGGTCTTTGCCACCCTGCGCCTATGGAAGAACCAGCATTGATGACGACCCACTCTGTCCCCCCTGCCCTGGCCATGGGCCGATGGCTCGCGCTCGGCCTGGCGGCGTGGTTGGCCGGTTGTGCCACGGTGTCCGGCCCCCAGGCTGAGGCCGAGCCGGCGCCGGTCGCGGTGGCCGCGCCCGCCGAGTCCACGCCCGCGGCGGCGCCGGCCGCCTCGGCGGTGGCCGCCTTGCCCCCGGCAAGCGACGACGAGCGATTCGTTGCCACACCGGTCGACCCGATGCAACCCGACCGCCCGGTCGACCTGTACGACGACCGGGCGAAGGTCGACCTGTGGGAGCGTGTGCGCGCCGGTTTCGCGATGCCGGACCTCGACAGCGACCTGGTGCGCGACCGGGAGCGCTGGTACGCCTCGCGCCCGGACTACGTGCAACGCATGACGCAGCGCGGCAGCCGTTACCTCTTTCACGTGGTGGAGGAACTGGACAAGCGCGGCATGCCCATGGAACTGGCGCTGCTGCCCTTCATCGAGAGTGCCTTCAACCCGCAGGCGCAGTCGGTGGCCAAGGCGTCGGGCATGTGGCAGTTCATCCCGTCGACCGGCAAGGACTACGACCTGACGCAGAACGTCTTCCGGGACGACCGCCGCAACGTGCTGGCCTCCACCCGCGCCGCGCTCGACTACCTGGGCCGGCTGCACCGCATGTTCGGTGACTGGCACCTCGCCCTGGCGGCCTACAACTGGGGCGAGGGCAACGTGCAGCGCGCCATCGCGCGCAACCAGAAGGCCGGCCTGCCCACCGACTACGAGAGCCTGCGCATGCCCGCGGAAACGCGGTACTACGTGCCCAAGCTGCAGGCGGTGAAGAACATCGTCGCACGGCCGTCGGAGTTCGCCCTGTCCCTGCCCGAGCTCAAGAATCACCCCTACTTCCTGACCGTGCCGATCGAGCGCGACATCGACGTGAGCATGGCCGTCCACCTGGCCGAGGTGCCGCTCGAGGAGTTCCGCCATCTGAACCCGCAGATGAACAAGCCGGTGATCCTGGCCGCGGGCACCGAGCAGATCCTGCTGCCCTACGACAACGCCAACCGTTTCGTGCAGAACCTGGCACGGCACAAGGGCCCGCTGGCGACCTGGACCGCCTGGGTCACCCCGCGCACCATGCGGCCTGCGGATGCGGCCCGACAGGTGGGCATGAGCGAGGAGGCGCTGCGCGAGGTCAACCGCATTCCTCCGCGCATGGTGGTGAAGGCCGGCTCCACCCTGCTCGTGCCGCGCACGGCCCGCCACGAAGAAGACGTGTCCGAAGAACTGGCCGACCACGCCATGATCGCCCTGGCGCCCGATGCACCCGCCCTGCGCCGGCTGACGCTGCGCGCCGGCAAGAAGGGCGAGACGGTGGCCTCGGTGGCCAAGCGCTACAACGTGTCGGCGCGCCAGGTGGCGCAGTGGAACGACACCAGCGCCAGCGGCCGGTTCAAGCCGGGCGCCTCCATCGTCGTGTACCAGCCCGCACGCAAGGCGGGCACCACCGTGGCCTCGCGCGGCGCCAAGTCCACCCGGGTCGCGGCGACGGGCGCCAAGACCTCCTCGTCGCGCAAGGCGGCGAGCAAGGCCCCGAGCCAGGCCAGCCGCACCAAGGTGGCCACGGCCACGCGCGGCGGCAGTGCGTCGCGGCCCGCCTCCCGCCCGGTGTCCCGCGCCTCGGCGTCGCCCAAGGCGGCGCCGGTGCGCATGACCCGCCAGTGACTCTCGCCGGGCACCCAAGCGGCGAGCAGCGGCCCGGTGCGCTGGCTGGACCTCAGCGCCGGTCCACCAGCGCGTGGGCGATGGTGGACAGGTCGACGTACTCCAGTTCGCTGCCGGCGGGCACACCGCGCGCAAGGCGCGTGACCTTCAGCCCGCGGGGGCGCAGTGTCTCGGCCAGCACATGGGCTGTGGCCTCACCCTCGGCGGTGAAGCTGGTGGCCACGATGACCTCCTCGACCAGGCCGTCGGTGGCCCGCCCGATCAGGCCCGGTACGCCGAGCGCACTCGCCCCCAGGCCGTCCAGCGGGCTGATGCGCCCCATCAGCACGTAATAGCAGCCGCGGTAGCTGCCGGTGCGTTCGAGCGCCGCCTGGTCCGCGGGAGATTCCACCACGCACAGCAGGCGCGCATCGCGCGAGGCGTCGCGGCAGATCGCGCACACCTCGTCGTCGGTGAAGGTGTGGCAGCGGCTGCAGTGGCGCACATGCGCCACCGCCTCCTCCAGCGCGCGCGCCAGCTGCTGGGCACCCGCGCGGTCGTGCTGCAGCAGGTGGAAAGCCATGCGCTGGGCGGACTTCACGCCCACGCCCGGCAGGCGCCGCAGTGCGTCGACCAGCGCGTCCAGGTGCCCGGCTGCCATGTCGCTCGCCTGCGGTCGGCCGTCAGAACGGCATCTTCATGCCGGGCGGCAGCGGCATGCCCGCCGTGATCTTGGACATCTTCTCCTGCGAAGTCGTCTCGGCACGCCGCACCGCGTCGTTGAACGCCGCGGCCACCAGATCCTCGAGCATGTCCTTGTCGTCGGCCAACAGGCTGGGGTCGATGGTCACCCGCTTCACGTCGTTCTTGCAGGTCATGACGACCTTCACGAGGCCGGCGCCCGACTGGCCCTCCACCTCGATCAGCGCGAGTTCCTCCTGCGCCTTGCGCAGGTTGTCCTGCATGGCCTGGGCCTGCTTCATCAGGCCGGCGAGTTGACCCTTCATCATGGTCGGTGTTCCTTCGTATGGGGGGGGGTGTAGCGGTCAGGCCGGCCGGATGGAGCCGGGCACGATGCGCGCGGTCGCGAACTGCGACAGCACGGCCTGCACCAGGGGATCGTCGTGAATGACCTGTTCGGCGGCGCGCTGTCGCTCGGCGGCGGCCTCGGCATCGCGGCGCGCGGGTGAGTCGCCCGGCACGCCGGCCGTCACCTCCAGGCGCAGGGCGCTGGCGAGGTGGGCGCGCAGGGCCGCCTGCAGCTTGTCGGCCAGCCCCGGCGCACGCAAGGTCTCGCGTTCAACGACGAGCCGCCACACCTCGCCGGCATCGTCGGAAGGTTCGATCGCTGCCAGCTCGGCCTGCATGGCGAGCTCGCGCACCAGCGCCTGGATGGCATTGCCTGCCACGAGCGCGGCAACGAGTTCGGCCCAGCGGTCGCCCAGCGGTGTGCGCCGCAATGCGGTGATCGCCGACACCGCCGAAGCCGTGGCCGTGGCCGAGCCGGGCGACGCTGACGCCTCGCCTCGAGGCTCCAAGCGCGGCGCAGCGGCAGCCGGTGCGCCGGTCGGGCCGGGAGGCCGCGACACGCCAGGGCCCAACGCCGGGGCCGCGACCGATGCGTGTGACGTCGGTGCGGATGCTGCGGGAAGCTCGTCGGCCCACGGCGGCGCCTCATCCATCCACGGGGGCGGGCCATCGTCCCGCGGGGAACCCACCGGGGCCGGCGACGCAGCGACGGCAGGACGCGGGCGGACGCTGTCGACGGCGTCGCCGCGGGGCCGGGCGAGCGTGTCGACGGGCGCGCTCGCGCGTTCGACGCGCCGGGCCTGCAATGCCGCGGACGGGGACGGCGCGGCCGACGGTGCCGAGGCCGCCGGCCCGGCCGCCGCGGTGGGCACCGACGGGGCGGGCGCCCGGCCGGACGAACCGCCCGCCGGCGGGAACGCGAGGAAACGCAACAGCACCATCACCAGGCCGGCGTACTCATCCGGCGCCAGGCTCAGCTCGGCCCGGCCCTGCAGCACCATGCTGTAGAGCAGCTGCGTTTCGTCAGGCGCCAGCTGCGCGGCGAGCTGGCGTGGCGTCTCGGTGTCGGGATCCGCGGCGTCCAGTGCTCCGGGCACGGCCTGCTCCACGGCCATCAGCTGCAGCAGCCGCGCCATTTCTTCCAGCGTGCCCGGCGCCGACAGACCCTGGCTGCGCAGCGCCTCGGCCTGCTCGAGCACCGCCCGGCCATCGCGCGCGGCCAGCGATTCGATGAGGCGCTGGGCATGCCGGCGGTCGACCGTGCCCAGCATGGCGCGCACGGCCCCCTCCTCCAGCCGCCCTCCGCCATAGGCGATGGCCTGGTCGGTGAGCGACAGTGCGTCGCGCATGGAGCCCCGCGCTGCACGCGACAGCAGGCGCAAGGCACCCTCGTCGGCCGGGATCTGCTCGCGCCCGAGCACGTCGCGCAAGTGGTCGGCCACGGTCTGCGGCGCCATCGGCCGCAGGTTGAACTGCAGGCAGCGGCTCAGCACCGTGGGCAGCATCTTCTCCGGGTCCGTCGTGGCCAGCACGAACTTCAGGTACTCCGGGGGCTCCTCCAGCGTCTTGAGAAGCGCGTTGAAGGCGTCCTTGGTCAGCTGGTGCGCCTCGTCGATCATGAAGACCTTGAAGCGGCCCACGCTGGGCTTGTAGGACGCGCGTTCGATCAGGTCGCGGGCCTCGTCGATGCCGCGGTTGCTGGCGGCGTCGAGCTCGGTGTAGTCGATGTAGCGGTCGGCATCGATCTCGCGGCACGCCGTGCACACGCCGCATGGCGTAGCGGTGATGCCACCGGTGCCGTCTGGCCCCGTGCAGTTGAGGCACTTGGCCAGGATGCGCGATACGGTGGTCTTGCCGATGCCGCGCGTGCCCGTGAACAGGTACGCGTGGTGCAGCCGCTGCTGCTCGAGCGCATGGGTGAGGGCCCGCACCACATGGTCCTGGCCCACCATCTCCTCGAAGTTGCGCGAACGGTACTTGCGCGCCAGGACCACGTAGCTCATGCGCGGCATTCTACGGGCGCCCCTGCGGCCCACCGTGGCCGCCGACCCGTGGCGGATAATCGCCGCCCATGAGTTCCTCTTCCGCTTCCACCGGCACGCTGAGCTACGAACAGGCCGGCGTCAACTACGACCTGATCGACCCGCTGAAGGTGGCCGCCCAGCGCGCCGCCGCGGCCACGGCCGGCCACCTGACCGGGCATGGCTTCAGCGAGGTGGCCGCCTCGCGCGGTGAATCGGCCTATGTGGTGGACGTGGGGCCCTTCTACCTGGCCAGCATCGTCGAGTGCCTGGGCTCCAAGGCCCTGGTGGCCGACGAGATGAAGGCCCTGACCGGCCGCTCGTACTACGCCGGGATCGCCCAGGACACCATCGCCATGGCGGTGAACGACCTCATCACCGTGGGCGCCACGCCGCTGGTCGTGCAGGCCTACTGGGCCGCCGGTGGCAGCGACTGGTTCGGTGACGCCCAGCGCGCGCAGGCCCTGGTGGAGGGCTGGAAGCGTGCCTGCGACACCTGCGGCGTGGCCTGGGGCGGCGGCGAGACCCCCGCGCTGGCCGGCATCGTGGAGCCGGGTCGCATCGATCTGGCTGCGTCGTGCACCGGCATCATCAGCCCCAAGAGCCGCCTGTCCGTGGGCGACGCGCTCGGTGCGGGCGATGCCATCGTGCTGCTGGCCTCCAGCGGCATCCATGCCAACGGGCTCAGCCTGGCGCGCAAGCTGGTCGAGCGGCTGCCCCAGGGCTACCTCACCGAGGTGGCGCCCGGCCTGACGTATGGCGACGCCCTGCTCGCCCCGACCGCCCTGTACAGCCCGGTCACGGAGGCGCTCGCGAAGGCCGGCGTGACGATGCACTACTGCGCCAACATCACCGGCCACGGCTGGCGCAAACTGCTGCGCCACCCGAAGGCGCTCACCTACCGCATCGACGCCCTGCCGCCCGTGCCGCCGGTGCTCTCGTTCATCCAGCGCCACGCGCAGCAGGACGACCGCGAGGCCTACTCCACCCTCAACATGGGCGCGGGCTTCGCGCTGTTCGTGGGCGCCGCCGATGCGCAGCGCACGGTGGAGATCGCCCGCGGCCTGGGCATCGACGCCCTGGTGGCCGGGCGGGTGGAAGACGGCGCCAAGCAGCTGCTGATCGAGCCGTTGGGCATCCGCTTCGGCGACGACGACCTGCAGCTGCGCTGAAGCCGCGCGGCGCGCGTCAGCGCCGCACCGATTCCTTGAACGACTGGTGGCGCTGGTCGTAGGCCATGCCACGCTGCACTTCGGCGATGGCCTTGTCCACCGCGCGCAGGGCATCGGCCCGGTTGCCGCCCTTGTCGGAGCTGGCACGCATGAGCGCCGCCCTGGCCTGCTGCAGATGGGCGAGCGCCTCTTCCATGTGGGGCTGGCCCGCGCGGGCGGGGGTGGCGCACAGCACCGCCGCGGCCAGGCCGGCGGCACACAGGTGGACGATGGAACGGGCGGGCGGTTGGGCCACGGTCATGCAGGCTCCTCGAGTTGCGATCGGGGCGCAGCATAACGAGCCGGCTGCAGAAAAACGGTAATCAGTTGTCCCCGCCAAGACCGCGGCGGGGGGCTCGCTTACAATCCGCCGTGACGGGCCTCCTCGCATGGAAGCGCGGCCAAACGGGTCAGGTGGGGAACCAAGCAGCCCTAACCGTTGCGACCAGTGCCGGGGTCAGGCTCGTCACCCCTCCTTTCGGGCACTTTGCCGGCACGCCCGGCACACGGCTTGCCCATGGCGGCCATGAACGAAGCCGCCCACGCCCGCGACGCCGCGGAAGACCCCCAGTCCCAAGAGCACGTCGACATCGATGACAAGGCGTCGGTCGACCGGTGGGCCAAAGCCCTCGGCACGACCGACGAGGCGCTCATCAACGCGGTGCAGGAGGTCGGCACCCGCATCGACCGCATCAAGGAATACCTGGGCCAGGGCGGCATGGGTGCCGATCAGTCGGCCGGTTGAGTCACCCGGGTGTCACCGTGGCCCCGTGGCCGGCCCCGATAATCGGCGGCATGGGCTCGCCTCGCACGTCCGCTTCTTCCGCCTGGCGCTTCGCGCAGCGGGCGTGGGATCTTCTGCATGCCGATTCCGCGCAGTCGCGCGAACTGGCCGAACGTGCCCTCGCCGAGGCCGAACGGCGCGGTGACGAGGCGGCGCTCGGGTGGGCGCGCCTGGCCAGCGGCTTTCATCTGCTCTATTACGGCACGGCCGCCGATGCGGCCGAGGAACTCGGCCGTGCCGAGGCCCATTTCGCCCGCTGTGGCGACGCAGCCGGGCGGGTGCTGTGCCAGGCCGGGCAGGCGCGGGCGATCTGCCGCCAGGGCGACGCCCCGCGTGCATTGGCCCATGTGCTGCCCTTGCGTGACGAGGGCCTGCGCGCGTTGCGCCCCGACCAGCGGGGCGTGCTGCTGAACACCATCGCCGGCTGCTATTCGGCCCTCGGCGAATCGGCACAGGCCTTCGCCTACATGTTCGAGGCGCTGCGTGACGCCGGCAGCCACACGGGCGGCGGCTTCGACGTGGTGCTGCACTGCAACCTCTCGCACGAGCTGCTGCAGATCGGCGACTACGAGCATGCCCTGCTGCACGTCAGCCAGGGCCTGGCGCGGGGGCAGGCCCTGAAGAACCCGCGCCTGACCAGCGTGCTGTGGATCAACCGGGTCATCGCGCTGACCGAGCTGGGTCGCGCCGCCGAGAGCCTGCCCGATATCGCCGCCCTGCTCGCCCTGCCCCCCGACCCCAGCGGCCGCGGCCGCATGGCGCCGCACCACGAGACCCTGGCGATCGCCGCCCTGCGCGCCGGCCAGCCCACCATGGGCCGTGAGCTGGTGGCACGCGCCTGGGCCCTCGGCGACAGCGTGCCGCCCGACGAACGGCTGGAACGGGCCTGCGCCACGGCGCTGCTGGCCCTGGCCGACCAGCGCCCGGCGGACGCCCTGCAGGGGCTGGTCCCGATGATGTCGGAAGCGGCCAACGACCTGGGCGCCGGCGGCAGCGTGCGGGTGCGGGCCCAGTACTTCGGCGTGCTGTCGGAGGCGCAGGAGGCGGCCGGACACGTGACCGACGCCTTGCAGGCGCTGCGCCAGCAGCAGCGCCTGCAGCGCCTGCAGTCTCAGCTGGCCTCCCGGGCCCGGTACCAGGCGGCGGCGCTGCAAAGCGAGGTGATCCGGCTGCAACAACGACTGGACCGACACGACGCCCACCGGCGCCGGCTCGAGGCCGCCCGCGAAGAGCTGGCCACGGCCAACACCGAGCTGCGGCACCAGGTGGCGCAGGTGAAGGCGCTGCAGCAGGCGCTGGTTGAACAGGCGACGCACGACCCCCTCACGGGCCTGTTCAACCGTCGCCACCTCAACGACGCACTGCCGACGCTGTTTGCGCTCGCCGCCCGGGACGCCCAGCCCATGGCGCTGGCCATCATCGACCTGGACCACTTCAAGCGCATCAACGACGAGTACGGCCACATCGCGGGCGACCAACTGCTCGCCGCCTTCGGCGAACTGCTGTCCGGCCACTGCCGCCGCAGCGACGTGGCCTGCCGCTACGGCGGCGAGGAGTTCTGCCTGCTGATGCCTCGCACCGACGCCGCCGGGGCGCGGCGCAAGGTGCAGTCCCTGCTGCGGCGCTGGCGCGCGCAGGCCTTCGACCTCGGCGGCCTGCGCGTGGACGGCCTGAGCTTCTCGGCCGGCGTGGCCGACACGCTGCTCGCCGCCCACTCGCCCGACGCCCTGCTCAAGGCCGCCGACGACCGGCTGCTGGCGGCCAAGCGCGAAGGCCGCAACCGGGTCGGCGTGGCCGCCTGACCCGGCGCCCCGCGTGTCTGGCAGGTAAAGAGAAACCGTGCCCGCCGCGGGTGCGGAAACCCGGTGTTACGCTCGGCGGCATGGTTAGCTCAGCTAAGCAATGACGTCGCGCGCCGTGTCCTCGGTGCCGGATGCGAATGCCGTGGCCGCTGTCTTCCTGGATGCGGTGCCGGGCGCCATGGACGCCTTGCGGCACGCCATGCGGGCTCACGTGGGTGAGCAACTCACCGTGCCACAGTTCCGCTGCCTGAACTACATCGGCCTGCACCCGGGCAGTTCGCTCGGCGCCGTGGCGTCCTTTCTCGGCGTGACACTGCCGACCGCGTCCGCCATGGTGGAACGCCTGGTCAAGGCAGGCGCCCTGCTGCCTGGCACGGCGCAGGACGACCGGCGCCGCAGTGCGCTGCAGCTCACCCCCGCCGGGCTGGCCCAGCTGGACGCCATCCGCCGCGGTGCGCATGCGGAGCTGGCGCAATGGCTGTCGCAGCGCAGCCGCGACGAACTGCAGACCCTCCACGCGGGGCTGACGCTGATGCGCCAGCTCTTCGGCCGACCCGGCCCCATGCCGGTGACCGACACCTCCCCCACCCCCTCTTCATTCCCGCGCACCGCATGAGACGGACCGCCCAGCCCCTCGCCCCTTGCTCGTCGAATCGCCGGCCCTGGCACGCCGCCACGCTGTGGTGTGCGGTCGCCCTGGCGGCCTGTGGAGGCGGCCAGGGTGGCAGTGCCCCCGCGGCCCCGGCCTCGGGCGCGTCCGGGGCGGCAGGGCCGGCGGTGAGCGTCACCACGGTCGCGGCCCGCCGCCAGGACCTGGGCGTCAGCCTGCAGGCCACGGGCACGGTCACGCCGATGTCCGCGGTCGATGTGAAGCCGCAGATGAGCGGCGTGGTGCAGCGCGTGCATGTGCGCGAGGGCCAGTTCGTGCGCGCCGGTGACCTGCTGTTCACGCTCGACGCCCGCACGGAAGAGGCCAACGTCGCCAAGGCGAGCGCCCAGGTGGTGCGCGACGAGGCCTCGCTGGCGGACGCCCGGCGGCAGCTCGCACGGGCGCGCGAGCTGCTGGCCCAGGGCTTCGTCTCCCAGGGCTCGGTGGACGCCGCGCAGGCCAATGTCGATGCCCAGGCGGCGCTCGTGCAGTCGGACCGTGCCGCGCTCGCCGCGGCCCGGGTGGCGCTGTCCAACGCGCACATCACTGCGCCCGGGCCGGGCCGCGTCGGCCTCGTGCCTGTGTACCCCGGCACGGCCGTGCTGTCCGGCCAGACCACGCTGACCACCATCACCCAGCTGGACCCGGGGGCCGTGTCTTTCAGCCTGCCGCAACGCCACCTGTCCGACGCGCTGGCGGCGCTGCCGGGCGGCAGTGCCGCCGTCACGGCCACGCTGCCCGGGACGGACGCCGGCGTGCAGGGGCGCCTGCAGTTCGTCGACAGCCAGGTGGATGCCGCTTCCGGCACCGTCAAGGCCAAGGCCGTGTTCCCCAACCCGGGAGCGCGGCTGTGGCCGGGGGCCTTCGTGCAGGTGCGCATGCAGGCCCGCTCGATGGCAGGCGCGGTGGTCATCCCGCAGGCCGCCGTGATCGAGGCGGCCCGGGGGCCCATCGTCTACGTGGCTGCCAACGGGCAGGCCCAGTCGAGGCCCGTGAAGGTGCTGCATGCCGAAGGCGCCGATGCCGCCGTCGAAGGCCTGCAGCCCGGCGAGCGGGTGGTGCTGGACGGCCGGCAGAACCTGCGTCCCGGCGTGCCAGTGGTGGACCGTGGCACCGCCCCGGCCGCCGCCGCCAGCGGAGCATCGGCCCCATGAACCTGTCCGAGCTGTTCATCCGCCGTCCGGTGATGACGGTGCTGCTGAACCTGGCCATCGTGCTGGCCGGGGTGATCGCGTGGCGCAGCATTCCCATCGCCGCCCTGCCGAGCTACGACACGCCGGTGATCAACGTGGGTGCGTCGCTGCCCGGCGCCAGCCCCGAGACCATGGCGACTTCGGTCGCGCTGCCGCTGGAAAAGCAGTTCCAGACCATCCCGGGGCTCAAGCTCATCAGCTCCACCAGCACGCTGGGCAACACCTCGCTGACGCTGGAGTTCGAGGAAGGCCGCGACATCGACGCGGCCTCCGTGGACGTGCAGGCCGCCCTGCTGCGGGCGCAGCGCCAGCTGCCGCAGGACATGACCTCGCCGCCGTCGTACCGCAAGGTCAACCCGGCGGACGCGCCCATCCTGTTCATCGCGATGACCTCCCCGTCGCTCGCACCGGCCGAGCTGCAGGACTTCGCCGAACACCTCATCTCCCCTCGCCTGTCCACCATCGAGGGCGTGGCGCAGGTGAACATCTTCGGTGCCAAGCGTTATGCCGTGCGGGTGCGCGTCGACCCGCAGGCCCTGGCCACACGCAACCTGGGGCTGGACGAGCTGGCCGCGGCACTGCGCGCCGCCAACGTCAACACCCCCGTCGGCACGTTGGAGGGCGAGCGCCAGACGCTCACCCTGCAGGCCAACCGCCAGCTGCGCAACGCCGCCGAGTTTGCCGAGCTGATCATCGCCAGCCGCAACGGCCAGACCGTGCGGCTGCGCGACGTCGCCCAGGTGGAAGACAGCATCGAGTCGCTCAAGACCTGGGCCACGCTGAATGGCGAACCGTCCATCTCGCTGGGTGTGTACCGCCAGCCCGGCGCCAATACCGTGGAGGTGGTGGATGCCGTGCGGGCCACGCTGCCGCAGCTGGCCGAGGAGCTGCCGCAGTCCATCCGCATCCGGCCGGTGAACGACCGCTCGCTGTCCATCCGCGAGGCCCTGCACGACGTGACGCTCACGCTCGTGGGCACGATCGTGCTGGTGGTGCTGGTGATCTTCCTGTTCCTGCGCCGCTTCGTGGCCACGGTGATTCCCGCGCTGTCGCTGCCGGTGTCGCTGATGGGCGCGGTCGCGCTGCTCTGGGGCCTGAGCTACAGCCTGGACAACATCTCGCTGCTGGGCCTGACGCTGGCGGTGGGCCTGGTGGTGGACGACGCCATCGTGATGCTGGAAAACATCGTGCGCCACGTGGAGGACGGCGAGCGGCCCTTCCAGGCGGCGCTGCGCGGCTCGCGCGAGGTGGGCTTCACGATCATCTCCATTTCCACCTCGCTGGTGGCGGTGTTCATCCCCATCTTCTTCATGCCGGGCGTCATCGGCCTGCTGTTCCACGAGTTCGCGGTGATCGTCGGCCTGGCCATCGTGGTGTCGGCCTTCGTGTCGCTCACGCTGGTGCCCATGCTGGCCAGCCGCTTCCTCACCGACGAGGCCCACAAGAAGCGGCCGGGCGCGCTGGTGCGCCTGTTCGAGCGTGGCTTCGACCGCCTGCTCGGCGCCTACACCCGCACGCTGGACCTGGCGCTGCGCCACCGCGGCGCGGTGCTCGGCGTGGCGGCCCTCACCTTCCTGGCCACCGCCTGGGCGTTCTGGGCCATTCCCAAGGGCTTCTTCCCGGAAGAGGACATCGGCCAGATCCAGGTGAGCACCGAGGCGGCCGAGGACACGTCCTTCCCCCAGATGGTGAGGCTGCAGGAGCAGGCCGCCAAGATCGTGCGCGAGAGCCCGTACGTGCTCACCGTGAGTTCGTTCAATGGCGGCGGCGGCGCCCAGAACACCGGCCGCATGTTCATCAACCTCAAGCCGCGCAGCGAACGCCCGCCCATGAAGCAGGTGATCGAGGGCCTGCGCAAGGAGCTGCGGGCGGTCGCCGGCCTGAACGTGTTCATGACGCCGGTGCAGAACCTGCGCCTGGGCGGCCGGCCCAGCAAGGCGCGGTACCAGTACATCCTGCAAAGCGTGCGGGCCGATGAGTTGAACGAGTGGGCACTGAAGCTGCAGGAGCGGCTGCGCAGCGACCCGCTGTTCCGCGACGTGACCAGCGACGCCCAGCTGAGCGGCCTGCAGGCCCAGCTGGACATCGACCGGGAGCGGGCCAATGCGCTGGGCGTGTCCATCGACGCGGTGCGCACCGCCCTGTACAGCGCCTTCGGCGAGCGGCAGGTCTCCACCATCTACCTGCCCACCGACAGCTACCAGGTCATCATGGAGGTGACCCCCGAGGCCAAGCAGGACGAGCGCGCCCTGGCCGGCCTGTACGTGCGCTCGTCCACCGGCGCGCTGGTGCCCATGTCGGCCTTCACCACCGTGCGCCGCACCGTGGGCCCCAGCGCGGTGAACCACGTGGGGCAGCTGCAGGCTGTCACCGTGTCCTTCAACCTGGCCCCGGGCGCCGCGCTGGGCGACGCCACGGCCCGCCTCGAGGCGGCCCGCGACGCGGTGGGCATGCCGGCCTCCATCGTGGCCAGCTACGGCGGCGACGCCGCGGTGTTCCAGAGTTCGCAGGGCAACCAGGCCGTGCTCATCATCGCGGCGCTGCTGGTGATCTATGTGCTGCTGGGCGTGCTCTACGAGAGCTACATCCACCCCCTCACCATCCTGGCCGGGCTGCCTTCGGCCGCCGTGGGCGCCCTGGCCACGCTGATGCTGTTCGGCATGGACCTCACGCTCATCGCGACCATCGGCATCGTGCTGCTGATCGGCATCGTGAAGAAGAACGCCATCATGATGATCGACTTCGCGTTGGACGCGCAGCGCCACCACGGCCGCAGCCCGGCCGAGGCGATCCGCGAAGCCTGCGTGCTGCGCTTCCGGCCCATCATGATGACCACGCTCGCGGCGCTGATGGGCGCCCTGCCCATTGCGCTGGGCATCGGCGCCGGCTCCGAGCTGCGCCAGCCGCTGGGCCTGGCCGTGGTGGGCGGCCTGGTGTTCTCGCAGGCGGTGACGCTCTACATCACCCCGGTCATCTACCTGGCGCTCGACCGATTCAGCGGCACGGGGCCGGTGACCACGCCAGAGGCGGCCACCCCCACCTGATCACAGATCGGTGGGCCGCGTCGGGTCGAACAGCGACGGGCTGAACTCGGGCGCCTCGGGCGCGTCGTCCATCGCCGCCCATTGCGCGAGCGCCTGGGCGCTCATGGGGCGCGCGAACAGGTAACCCTGCAGTTCGTCGCAACCGATGGCGACCAGGAGGTCGCGCTGCCCGGCGGTCTCCACGCCCTCGGCCACGACCCGCAGGCCGATGGTGTGCGCCATGTGCACGATCGCCTCGCAGATGGTGCGGGCGTCGTGGCTGGTCTCCAGATCGCACACGAACGCGCGGTCGATCTTCAGCTCGGCCGCGGGCAGCCGCCGCAACGAGGCCAGACTGGAGTACCCCGTGCCGAAGTCGTCGATCGACACATGCAGGCCGGCCTGCCGCAGGCGGTCGAAGGCGTCACGCGTGATGCGCGTGTCCTCCATGGCCACGGACTCGGTGATCTCCACCGTGAAGCGCCCCGGCGGAATGCCATGCCGCTTCAAGGAATCCACCAGCCCGTCCACCATGGCGTCCTGGCGCAGCTGGTGTGCCGAGAGGTTGACGGCCACGCGCATGCGAAGCCCCTGCTCGCGCCAGGCGGCCGCCTGGCGGCAGGCCTGCTCCAGCGCCCAGCCGCCGAGGGCCCCGATGAGCCCGTGGCGTTCGGCCAGCGGGATGAACCGTGCCGGCCCCACCATGCCGCGCTCGGGGTGGTCCCACCGCAGCAGCGCCTCGGCGGCCGTGATCTGCAGGGTGCGCGCGTCCACCTTCGGTTGGTAGAACAGCGAGAGTTGGCCACGCTCCAGGGCCACGCGCAGGTCGGCCAGCAGCGCCATTTCCTCGCGCGCGTCGCGCCCCATCTGCGGCTCGTAGTCGGCGAAGTCGCCGCCGCCGGCCAGCTTGACGCTGCGCATCGCCAGCACCGCGTTGGCCAGCAGCAGCGAGCGGCCGCCGTGCTCGGGGTAGTGGGCGATGCCGATGGAACAACTCAGTGCCGTGCCGGCCAGGCGGCCCGCCAGCGGGCCGTCGGCCGGCGGCGCCATGCAGGCCGGCAACCGGCGAGCCACCTCCCGGGCCTGGGCGGCATCGCCTTCCACGATCATTGCGAACTCGTCGCCGGCGATCCGGCAAACCGGCCCGTCCACCTGGCGGCGGATGCGCGTGGCCACCTCACGCAGGAACTCGTCTCCCCGCCGGTGCCCCACCGCATCGTTGACGGCGCCGAAGCCGTCCAGGTCAAGGTACAGCAGGCTGAACTGGCCGCCCGCCCGGTCGGCCCGGTCGGCAACCTCGTTCAAACGCTCGGCGAACGCCTCGCGCGACAGCACACCCGGCGCCGCGGGGTCGCCCGCTGCCGCATCGGCCAGTTCCCGACGCAGGGCGTCGCGGTGCGTCGCCATCTGTCGCAGGCGCCTCGCATAGCGGTACGCCAGCCACGCCCCGCCCGCCGCCACCAGCCATGGCATTGCAAACAGCGCGAGCCAGGGCCAGGCGGTCAAGGAGGAGGTGGACAGGTCGTGCATCAGGACAGTTGTCGGCGTCAGCTCGGCGCGCCTGAAGGCCACCCCGTGCAGGGCGTGACCAATGGCACGCCCCGCTTGTCGCTGTCAGCCTTGTACCGCCCAGGAAGGAGGCCGCTTCTCGCTGAACGCCAGCACACCCTCCTGCGCCGTGTCGTCCATCATGTTGCAGGCCATGGTCTGCCCGGCGTCGATGTAGGCGGCCTCCACGCCGGCCTCCAGTTGCCGGTAGAACAGCGCCTTGCCCATGGCCACCGCCACGCGCGGTTTGGCCACGATGCTGGCGACCAGGCGCTCGACCTCGGCGTCCAGGCTCGCCGCGTCGGGCGCCAGCCGATTGAGCAGGCCGCGCCGCTGCGCCTCGCGCGCGCCGATGAACTCGCCCGTGACCAGCATCTCGAAGGCAGGCTTGCGACCCATGTTGCGCGACAGCGCCACGGCCGGGGTGGAGCAGAACAGGCCCAGGTTCACGCCGCTCACCGCGAAGCGCGCCGACTCCAGCGCCACGGCCAGGTCGCAGCTGGCAACCAGCTGGCAGCCGGCCGCCGTGGCCACGCCCTGCACCTTGGCGATCACCGGGATCGGAAGGCGCTGGATGGCCGTCATCACCCGCGCGCAGCGTGCGAACAGCGCCTGGTAGTACGCCAGCGACGGCTGGGCCCGCATCTCGCGCAGATCGTGCCCGGCGCAGAAGGCCTTGCCCGCCGCGGCGATGACCAGCACACGCGCGGTCTCGTCCTGCGCCAGGGCATCGAGCTCGGTCTGCAAGGCCGCCAGCATCGCCTCGGACAGGGCATTGAAGGCCTGGGGACGGTTGAGGGTGAGGGTCACCACGCCACGGGCGTCGGCCGTGCGCAGCAGCAGCGGGTCATCCACGGTCAGCATCGGGGTCTCCGGGCGGGGGCTGGGATACCGGCCACTGTACTGCCGCCCCCCTGCCGCGTGGCCACTCGGTTACACTGCCCGCTTGCCAGGAGAGAGCCGGCTGCGCGCACGCGTGGCTGGCCGCCGAAGGCGCAGGGGCATGGCCCCGAACGCTCAGGCAAAAGGACTGGCAAGACGCCGCGGCACTGCGCCACCACGCAGCGCTGGCGTTCCTCACTGGAGAGAGGCAGGCGGTTTCCTCGCGGAGACGAGCCTGCCCACCGAAGGGGCAAGCGGCCCCGCGGCGCCACGCGCCGCGCCGGCCGTCAATCTCTCAGGTAAAGCGGACCGCGAGGGCAACCGACCGTACTAAGGTTTCCTGGATTGCCCTCGACAAAGGTCCCGCCCATGTCCTCCGCCGCCCCCGCCCCCACCGACCTGCGGCACACGCCGCTGCACGCCCTGCACCTCGAGCTGGGCGCCCGCATGGTGCCCTTCGCCGGCTACGCCATGCCGGTGCAGTACCCCAGCGGCCTCATGGCCGAGCATCGCCAGTGCCGCGAGGCGGCCGCCCTGTTCGACGTCTCCCACATGGGCCAGCTGCGGCTGGTGGGCCCCGACGCCGCCGCGGCGCTGGAAACCCTGGTGCCGGTCGACGTGATCGGCCTGCCGGCGGGCAAGCAGCGTTACGCGTTCTTCACCAACGAGCACGGTGGCCTGCTCGACGACCTGATGATCACCCGGCCGCCCGAGGCCGACGCCAGCGATTTCGGCGACCTGTTCGTGGTGGTGAACGCCGGCTGCAAGGACGCCGACATCGCCCACCTGCGCCAGCACATCGGCGCGCGCTGCGAGATCCGCACGCTGCCCGACCGCGCCCTGCTCGCGCTGCAGGGCCCGCAGGCGGCCCAGGCGCTGGCGCGGCTCAACCCGGGCGTGAACGCCCTCACCTTCATGACCGGCGGCGCCTTCGAGCTGGCGGGCAGCCGCTGCTTCGTCACCCGCTCGGGCTACACCGGCGAGGACGGCTTCGAGATCTCCGTGCCGGCCGACCAGGCCGTCGCCCTGGCGCGCGCCCTGCTGGCCCAGCCCGAGGTGAAGCCCGCCGGCCTGGGCGCGCGTGACACGCTGCGCCTGGAAGGCGGCATGTGCCTGTACGGCCACGACATCGACACCGGCACCACGCCGGTCGAGGCCGGGCTCACCTGGGCCATCCAGAAGGTGCGCCGCGCGGGCGGCGACCGGGCCGGCGGTTACCCCGGCGCGGCGGTGATCGACCGCCAGCTGGCCGAAGGCCCGTCGCGCAAGCGCGTCGGCCTGCTGGGCCTGGCGCGCGCGCCGGTGCGCGAGGGCACGGCCATCGTCGCCGCCGACGGCACGCCGCTGGGCACGGTCACCAGCGGCACGCTGGGCCCCACGGTGGGCCAACCGGTGGCCATGGCCTACCTGGCCGCCACCCACGTGGCTGCCGGCACCGAGGTGTTCGCCGAGGTGCGGGGCAAGCGCCTGCCCATGCGCGTGGCGCCGATGCCCTTCGCGCCGCACCGCTACCACCGCGGCTGACCGCCGGGCCCGCCGCTGCGCTGGCGTGGACGCCCGCGCCGCCGCGGGCTTAAGCTCATCCTTTCCCTTCCAACCCCGTCTTTTGCCCGAGGAGCCTTGCCATGACGACCATGTACACCGCCGATCACGAGTGGATCAACATCGAAGACCACGAGGCCGCGGTGGTCGGCATCACGCTGCATGCGCAGGACGCGTTGGGTGACGTGGTGTTCGTCGACCTGCCCGAGGTGGGCAAGACCTACCAGAAGGGCGAAGTCGCCGGCGTGGTGGAGTCGGTCAAGGCCGCCGCCGACATCTACATGCCCGTCACCGGCGAGATCGTCGAGGTGAACGAGGAGCTGCGCGCCAACCCGGCGCTGGCCAACACCGACCCGCTGGGCACCGGCTGGTTCTTCAAGGTGCACGTGACCGACATGGCGCAGTTCGAGCAACTGATGGACGCGCCCGCCTACGACGCGCTGCTCAAGACGCTGTAAGCCCCTCTCCGTTCCTGCCGGGTCTGCCGGCACCGGGGTGCGCGCCGCGGCCCACCCCGGCCCTTCGACCCCCTCAGGGCGAACGCCACCCCGTGTGATCCGTTCGGGCTGAGCCCGTCGAAGCCCCCCACCGTCCCCGCCCCCCCGCCTGACCCTTCGCCATGCCGACGCCCGCCTCCGCCTCCTCCCTCGACGCCCTGGAAACCTCCACCGAGTTCATCGCCCGCCACATCGGCCCGGAGCCGGCGGAGCAGGCGCACATGCTCAGCATCGTGGGCGCCGCCTCGCGTGAGGCGCTGATCGACGCCATCGTGCCCGCCAGCATCCGCCGCGGCGCGTCAATGGACCTGCCGCCCGCCGTGGGCGAGGCCGAGGCGCTGGCCGAGCTGAAGGCCGTGGCCTCGCGCAACCGTGTGCTGCGCAGCTTCATCGGCCAGGGTTACTACGGCACCCACACGCCGGGCGTCATCCTGCGCAACATCCTGGAGAACCCCGCCTGGTACACCGCCTACACGCCCTACCAGGCCGAGATCTCCCAGGGCCGCATGGAAGCGCTGGTGAACTTCCAGACCATGGTCACCGACCTCACCGGCATGGCCATCGCCAACGCGTCCATGCTGGACGAGGCGACCGCCGCCGCCGAGGCCATGACGCTGGCCAAGCGCAGCGTGAAGAGCAAGAGCACCACCCTGCTGGTGGCCGGCGACTGCCACCCGCAGACCATCGAGGTGGTGCGCACGCGCGCCGAGCCGCTGGGCCTGCAGGTGGTGGTGGGCGACGTGCCCGCCCTGATGCAGCAGCACGAGTACTTCGCCGTGCTGGCCCAGTACCCGGCCACCACCGGCGGCGTGCACGACCTGCGCGGCCTGGTGGAGCAGGCCCATGCCAAGCAGGCCGCCTTCATCGTGGCGGCCGACCTGCTGGCGCTGACCCTGCTCACGCCCCCGGGCGAATGGGGCGCCGACATCGTGGTGGGCAACACCCAGCGCTTCGGCGTGCCCATGGGCGGCGGCGGCCCGCACGCCGCGTTCATGGCCTGCCGTGACGAATTCAAGCGCTCGCTGCCCGGCCGCCTGGTGGGCGTGAGCATCGACAGCCAGGGCCAGCCCGCCTACCGTCTGGCGCTGCAGACCCGCGAGCAGCACATCCGCCGCGAGAAGGCCACCTCCAACATCTGCACGGCCCAGGTGCTGCTGGCGGTGATGGCCAGCATGTACGCCGTCTACCACGGCCCCGCGGGCCTGAAGCGCATCGCCCAGCGCGTGGCGACCTACACGGCCATCCTCGCCGCCGGCCTGGAGCAGCTGGGCCTGACCGTGTCCAATTCCCACGCCTTCGACACCCTCACCGTGGAGACGGGCGACCGCACCGGTGAGGTCATCGCCCGCGCCCTGGCCGCCGGGGCCAACCTGCGCCGCGTGGGCGAGCGCCATGTGGGCGTGTCGCTCGACGAAACGACCACCCGTGCCGACCTGGTGGCGCTGTGGGGCTGGTTCGCCCGGGGCGGCCAGGCGCTGCCCACCGTGGAAGCGCTCGCGGCCACGGCGGCACCGCGCTTGCCCGAAGCCCTGCGTCGCACCAGCGCGTTCCGCCCGCACCCGGTGTTCAACACGCACCACAGCGAGACCGAGATGCTGCGCTACCTGCGCCGCCTGGCCGACAAGGACCTGGCGCTGGACCGCACCATGATCCCGCTGGGCTCGTGCACCATGAAGCTCAACGCCACCAGCGAGATGATCCCCATC
>JACRBA010000176.1 GCA_016213265.1 Burkholderiales bacterium
ATGGGCCATCTGGGCGGTGATACCGGGGTGGTGGTGCTCGACGGCGTACGGGTGGCCGACGACCACAGGCTGGGCGATGTCGGTCGTGGTCTGGCGGTGGCGATGGACGGCGTGAACGCCGGCCGCATCGGCATGGCCGCCACTTGCCTGGGGCTCGCACGCTGGGCGCTGGACCAGGCGCTGGAATACGCCAAGGTGCGCAAGACGCAGGGGGTGCCGATCGCCGAGCACCAGGCGATCCAGTTCATGCTGGCCGACAGCGCGATGGACATCTACGCCGCAAAGTCGATGATCCAGAACTGTGCCTGGCGCATCGACCGTGGCGAAGCCGCCACCGCGCAGGTGAGCATGGTCAAGGCCTTCTGCACCGAGATGCTGGGCCGCGTGATGGACCGCAGCATCCAGGTGCACGGCGCAATGGGGCTGACCAACGAGCTGCGCATCGAGGAGGGCTGGCGCTTCGCGCGCGTGATGCGCATTCCCGACGGCACGGCCGAGATCCAGCGGCGCACGATCGCACGGCAGTTGCTGGGCGGAAGGGCCGACCTCTAGGGCGTCGAGACGGCGAAGAGGCACATCGACGATGGCCGCAGCCGCGATGGAGATCAGGCGCCTGGCCGGCGCCATCGGCGCCGAGGTGAGTGGTGTCGACCTGCGTCGGCCGCTCGAAGCGGCACACGTCGCCGAGCTGCGGCGCGTATGGCTCGAGAACGGCGTCATCGTGTTTCGTGGCCAGGCGCTCGGCAACGACGAGTTCCTGTCCTTCGCCGCCACCATCGGCACGCCGGTGGAGTATCCCTTCGTCAAGGGTCTCGACGGATACCCGACCATCATCGAAGTCAAGAAGCTCGAGCACGAGCGCGTCAACTTCGGCGGCGTATGGCACAGCGACACCGCCTACCTCGAGCGGCCACCGATGGCCACGCTGCTGCTGGCACGCGAGGTGCCGCCGCAGGGCGGCGACACGCTGTTCGCCAGCCAGACCGCGGCCTATGAGGCGTTGTCCAAGGGCATGCGAAGCCTGCTGGCCGACCTGCGCTGCGTCAACAGTTCGGCCAAGGCCGATACCTCACGCACGCGCGAGGACCGCATCGCCGAGGCCGGCTGTGATGATCGCCGTGTGTACGAAGCCGAGCATCCGGCGGTGCGGCTGCATCCCGAGACGGGGCGCCGCGCGCTCTTCATGAACGTGGCTCACACGGTGCGCTTTGCCGGAATGACCGAGGAGGAGAGCGCACCGCTGCTGCAGTATCTGCATGCGCATCAGAGGAGGGAAGAGTTCACCTGCCGCGTGCGCTGGGCGCCCGGCACGCTGGCGCTGTGGGACAACCGCAGCACACAGCACTACCCGATCAACGACTACCACGGTTTCCGTCGCGTGATGCACCGCATCACGCTGGCGGGCGACACTCCAGAGGGCGCCTGAGGCTTGCGCCGACCTGCCCTTGTCACGAGACGCGGCTTCACCCGAGTCCTTGGCGCAGCTCGCGATCAACATTGTTTGCAGATAGCCTCCAAGAGCCAATCGCTTGGCGGCATTGGAGATGTTGCCACCGCATGCTCTAAGCGCGGTGATTGTCGCGTCGCTCTTCATATCCTCGTATCGGTTTGCCCAGTGCCTTTGCGCAGAGCGACTGCGCGGCTGAACCGGGAGGCGCTGAAGCAGGACCGGCCAGCCAGCCACCTGGCATCCGCACTGGGCGACCTGCATCCACAGAGGCGGAGGCGTTCCGGGCGTCGAGGAGGTCTTCCGGCAGGTGCTCGGGACGCAATGTCGATCTCTCCCCGGCCATCGCACATGTCGTACGCAGGACGTTGTGCAACTGTCGAGCATTCCCGGGCCAGTGAAACGTCTCAAGAAGCGCGACGAGATCGGGTGCCAGAGAGTTTCCACCCTTCTGCTCGGCGACGATGCGCTGCGCGAGCAGGACAAGGTCTTCGCGCTCGCGCAGCGCAGGCAACTTGACGGTCAAACCGTTCAGCCGGTAGTAGAGGTCTTCGCGGAAGGCCCGCGCAGCGATCATCTCGTGCAGATCACGATGCGTCGCGCAGATGATCGAAACATCCACTGCAACGGCCTTTGCGCCTCCCAACGGAATCACCTGCCGGTCCTGAATCACTCGCAGAAGTCGCGCCTGAAGCGCAAGCGGCATGTCGCCAATCTCGTCGAGGAAAAGCGTTCCCGTATGGGCCTGCACGAACTTGCCCGGCGATCCGCTGCGTCGCGCGCCTGTGAATGCCCCCTCCTCGTACCCGAACAACTCGGCCTCGATAAGTGCTTCGGGTATCGAGGCACAGTTGACGGCGATGAACGGTTTGTGCGCGCGGCGCGATTCTCGATGGATCGCACGTGCGAGCAGTTCCTTGCCGGTACCCGTTTCGCCGAGTACGAGCAGCGGCACGTCACGATCAATCACGCGCCTGAGCTTGGCACCGATCACCGCCATCCGCTTATCGCCACGCGTCAACTCGTCGAGCGTGAACGGATCGCCGCCGGCGGGTGCCGCGATGCTCGGAGGCTCTGCCGTCGAGACCGCTGTCTTCACCTTCGCGGGCGCAGGCTCGCCGAAGCCGTGCAGCACGGGCCAATTGAAGTGCGCGACCACGTGGAATGCTTGCCCTTGACTGGTGTGAACGACCAGCGGACAGGCATTGCCGGATCGAAAGCTATCCACAACGGAACCGACGCTGAGGCCGAACAGGGTCGACAGCGTTTGCCGGCGCAGGGCGGCCCCGCTCAGCCCGAGTTGCCCGTGTGCGCTGCGGTTGGCGTCTCGGATCCTGCCGTCGGGCGCAACGGTCAAAATGCCCTCCTTCAGCGATCCGATGAACTCGCTGCGCGCGTGGAAGTGCAATCGCATGAGCTGCGGCGCGCCCTCTGTCAGCCATCGGTTCTCGATCATGCGCGAACTCATCCGCACCAGCGCCATCGTGTGTGGATGGCACGACTGCCCTATGCCGGTCACATCCAACGCGCCCGCCACGCTGCCGCGCGGATCCGAGATGGGCGCGGCCGAACACGTCAGAGACTGGTTGGCGTACAGGTAGTGCTCGTCGGCCTGCACAAACATGGGCGATTCGGCCACGAGCGCCGTGCCCACGGCGTTGGTACCTTGGGACGGCTCGCTCCAGTTGACCCCGGGTGCCAGCACGGCCTTGCGCGCATCAGGCAACAAGTCGTCGACACCGATCGAGCGCACGATCGTTCCGGTCGCATCGCACAGCACCACGGAACTCTGCGTGCCGGCGATCACCTCGTGCAGCATGTCCATCAGCGGCGCCGCGACGGCGTGGAGCTTCGAGTTGCGCTCGAGCAAGAGTGCCAGGCTGGCTCCACTAGCCGGGTGCGGGTCGAACGCCGCGATGCGCGACAGCCCCATCGCCCGGCAGCGCTCATGCGACTCGCCGATCGCCGTGGCGTGGTCCGTAACATGATCACAGAGCGTCGTCGTCTCAGCAGCCAACCGGCGGTCTGGCGTGGCGAGTGTCGACATCGTGCACCCAGGCGTGGCTAGCGGCCGGCATGGCCCGAACTGACTTCCGAGCTGGCCCGCCACAGTCGCGGCAGCAGCATGGGCGTGGAACGCCGATAGCTGTCGTACTCTGCACCGAGCACGCGCCTGAGGTCCCGTTCTTCGAATTGGGCCCTGATCAGTACGTACAGCGTGAAGCCCACGGCGAGCACCAGGTGACCCTGGGTCATGCTCGGCGTCACCCACAGCAGAATCAACATGCCAAGCATCATCGGGTGACGCACGAGCTTGTACAGCGCCGCCGTCTTGAACGGTACCGGGGTCCACGCAATGCCCCGGCAGTGAAGGTAGGCCTGGCGAAGACCGAAGAGCTCGAAGTGGTTGGTCAGAAAGGTGGCCCACATGAGCACGCTGGCCCCAACGACACCCAGTGCGACGCACAGCGCCCACACGACCACGGATCTCGAGTCCCAGACGACGACCGGCATGGGGCGCCAATACGCCATCATCACGATCAGCGCGACGCACGATCCCACCACATAGGCCGTGCGCTCGAGATGCGGCGGCACCAGTCGTTGCCATCGCGCCTTGAAGGGCTGGCGCGCCATGACGCTGTGCTGCAGCCCGAACAGGACCATCAATCCGATGTTGACGACGAGCGGGATAACGGAGGCATGGCCGCAGACGTCGACTCCCGCACCCCAAGACAGGGAGACGGCGTCGTGCATGAAGAGCAAGAGTGCTGCGAAGGTGCCGACAAACAGCCCATAGGCTGCGACGGCGAACGTCAGCGAAAGGTAGCGCATGGCGAGCGTGACTCACTCAATGGACATGGTCGTCCGGGGGCGGCATCAGACGCGGTTCGTCGCGCAGCAGGTCGATCTGCCGAAGCAGTCGATCCGCATCGCGCCACTCCTGCGACTCCGGCTCGGCCAGCCAGCGCGCACGCACGTAGCCGAAGCGGTCGATCAGGAACTCCATGTGCGCCGGCACCTCGTCGGCGATCGTCTTGCCAGCGTCGGCGCGGGTTCGGCGAAGGAGCAGGTAGGCCTTGGCGACCTCGGCAGCGCCGTCGACCGGCAGGACGAACGGCACCGAGCCGGCTTCTGCCGCTGGCGATCCCGGCCAGGGCACGGCGATCACCACGACCCCGCGCTCCCGCATCCGCACCTGCAGTTCGACCAGCTGCGACAGCCTCACTTGCGAAGTCGGCAATGCGTAGAAGACCAGGAGCACGACGTGGCCACGGAAGTTCTTGAGGGCACCGGGCCTGCCTTCGGCATCCACGTAGTCGAAGTTCGGTGCGCCGAGCCAGGGCTGCCGTTGGACCACCTGGGGTATGAGGATGCGCGCCTGGTAGCCGGAGGAGAACAGCCGCAGGAAGTTGACCAGGTCCCAGCGGTCATCGGCCGACGTGCTGTGACGAAAGCCGGGCATCGGCGAATCCGGCTTGCCGTCGGTGAGCCAGTGGTAGATGTCTCCGGCGGTGTGCAGCGCCGTATGCGGCTCCGACAGATCGATGGGCGGCTTGGCCAGCTTGGCTGCCAGCGGCCCGTTCCCGCGAGCGGCGGATCCGTGACACTGCGCGCAGTGAACCGGATACAGCGCCATTCCACGCGCGATCGACACGGCGTCGTAGGCCACGGCGCTCCTCAAGTAGGTCTGCGGGTAGGCTGGTACAGCGAGAGTCCAGAACATGATGCCCGTCGCAGCCGCCAGGACCACGACTCCGATGAGGGCTCGCAAGGCGTCGCTCGTGCCGAGCGGTTTGCGCGCCACGACGCGTGCCCACGGGCGTGCTCCGAGCAGCACGGCAGCCAGCAGGCCGAGGCTTGACAGCGCAACCCACAGCGGCACGTTGGGCTGTTCCCACGTCGCGGCCAGCGAGACCCGGAACGGAAGCGGCCACACCATCGTGTCGTGTGCTGCGGGTATCGTCGACGCCGCCACAGCTGCAGCCCATAGCAGCGCCGCAACGGCCAGGGCTTCCCGCCACACACTGCGGCGGGCACCTTGCCACGATGAGGCGTCGCCGGAGGCGAGCCTGGGCAGTTCGCGCCAGCGCACCCCCGAGGCGAGCCACAAGACAACCAGGAGCAAGCCGATCTTGACCAGCACCCAGCCGCCAAAGCTCGTCGACAGCAGCGGGGCGACGACACGCTCGACCGCGGTCGAGGTGCCGGCCAGCCAGTCACCAGCGCGCGCAGGCCATTCGGTGGGCGCGCCGACGAGCAGATAGGTCATTGCGGCGCCGGAGGCGAAGACGGCCATGACGCTGACCGTGGCCAGCGCCGAGAATCGCGAGATCACGCCGCGCATCCAGTGGCGGTATTCGTCGGCCACGTTGGCGCGCACCGCATACCCGAAGCCCAGCGCCAGCCAAGGCAGTGCGCCGGCCCAGAGTCCGGCGAACAGCAGGTGTGCCACCACGGCCGCTAGCGCAACTTCAGTGGGTTCGACCGCGGCTCCGTGGCCTGACCAAGCTGCTGCACACTGGACGATCACGGCCAGTGCCCAAGCGGAGATCATTACGGCGCGCCGGCCATGCTCCCCTTTGCGCTTCCACAGCAGCACTGCCAGAAGGAGCAGCGCGGCAGATGTCCGCACCAGCCAGACGGCACCGAAACGTGTGCGCTCGAGCACATGGCGCCACTCGCTCCATTGCCAAGCCGCAGCATCGCGGCCGCTCACAGTGGCCGCCTGGGTGGCCAGCGCCACCAAGGAAAGTGCGATCCACGCCGCCACCAACACTGCGCTTACGTGGCGCAGCGAGTCCCGCCATCGGCTGGCGGTCGTTCCGCCGCCCGTGCCTGACATCAGCAAGAGCGTCTGCGCCCCGACCAGGGAACTGGCGCTGGCCAGCATGAGCCAGCGTATCGCGGTCGAGAACTCCACCGAAGTACAGGCCCGTCGACTAGGGCTTGATCGTGAACGTGTAGCCGTAGTCGACCGTGTGCCCATCGACCGACAGAACACGGTACTTCACCGTGTACTGGCCTGGCGCCAGAGGCGGGAGTTCCAGCACGAGCAGCTTAGGGTCTGCGGCGTCGACGGCGGCATTGCGCGTCTCGATCTGCTTCGTGCCGTCTGCACCGAAGAGCTTGATCGACGCGTAGGCCGGTTCGAGCCGCTCGTTGAACCACAGCCGGATCTGCGTCGGCGGCTTGCTCAGCGTCGCGCGGCGGGCCGGCTCGGACCTCACGAGCGCCGCATGGGCCTGGGCCAGCATCGGGATCAGCGCAACGCCGCTCGCGGCCAGGATCGCCACCACCACGCGGCGGCGGCGACTCACTGCTTTGCCCCCGGCTGTCCATCGACCACCGTGAATCGCACGGTCTTGACCGATTCCTCGATCGTCTTGTGCTTGGCATCCGACCAGTAGACCTTGACGACGTGCGGCCCAGGATGCACGGGCAGGTCGAATGTGTACCGGTAGCGGCCCACGGCGGTCCTGGTCAGATCGGTGCTCGCCGGCATGAGAGAAGTCCCATCCAGATCGACGTGGAGATGCACCCCGATGACCGCCGCATCCATCGTCATCTTCGCCAGATCCGCCGGGGTTTCGAACTCGACAGTGATGATGCGGCCAACCTTGGCGCCGGATTGCGGCGACACGATTTGCAGAGGGGGAAGCTTCTCGGCGCCGGGCGACTTGTTCGAAGCAGCCGGCCGCTGCGCATGGCCATCGTGGCCGTGGTGGCCACCTTCGGTCGCAGCTGCGGCAGATGAACTGATGACCGCAAGTGCCATTCCGATTCCAATTGCTTGTGCAAGCATCGCTTCAATCGTTCGTTTCATACTGGTGTTCTCCTTAGGCTGTGCGGACGTTCGTCCAGGGTGGATCGACTCAAAGAAACCGACGTCCAAGGAGGCCATGCTTGCGGGCTGAGCTGCCTGCCGTTTTTCGTCTTCCAAGGGTCGATGGATAGCATCGAAACCTGAAGGAAGAGAAGTGAAGAAGATCCCGAAGCAGGAATACACGGCCGAGTTCAAGGAACAGGCCGTCAAGCACGCGCAGGCGGTGGG
>JACRBA010000017.1 GCA_016213265.1 Burkholderiales bacterium
CTCGATCGCGTCCGTCCAGCCGAGCCATTGGCTCAGTTCCTCGGCGAAGGTGTGTGTCGAGCCCGGGGCGTCGGCATCGGTCAGCCGGGCAAGCTGGCGGATCAGGTCGGAGCTGGGAAGGCGGGTGCGCGGTGTCCCTCGGGCCATGGTGCCTGAAGGTGGGAAGGGCGGGCGAAAAAAGGGCGGAGTCTACCCGGTTGGCCCTGGCCGGCCGCCGGCCCCGGGCTTGGCGCGCGTCAAAACCACACGCCCATCAGGTGCCTACGCTGGCCGGGACTTCCCTGAGCCCCATGACCCTGCCCATCACCCTGTCACCGCGCCACACCGCCCCTGCCCTGCGCCTGCCCGGCGACGGGGTGATGTGGCTGTTCGTGCTGGTGGAGCTGGCCACCTTCGGCCTGATGTTCGCCGCCTTCGCGGTGGTGCGCGCCACGCACCCCGAGCTGTTCGACCGCTCCCAGGCCATGCTCGACGCCAGCAAGGGAGCGATCAACACCTGGCTGCTCATCGGCGGCAGTGGCTGCGTGGTGCAGGCCGTGCGGGCGGCGGCCGCCGGCCGCGGCCGGGCCGAAGCCGGCTGGCTGATGGCGGCGCAGGCGAGCGGCCTGGCCTTCGCCGCGCTCAAGCTGGGCGAGTACGCCGCGCTGTCGGGCCAGGGCATCGACGTGGAGACCAACGTGTTCTTCACGCTGTACTTCCTGCTCACCGGCTTTCACTTCCTGCATGTGCTGGCTGCCACCGTGCTGCTGGGGCTGGTGCTGCCCGGCGCCTGGCGCGGCCGCGGTGACGAGCGCCACGTGCATGCGGTGGAGACGGTGGCCACCTTCTGGCACCTGGTCGATCTGCTGTGGCTGGTGCTGTTTCCCCTTGTCTACATCCTGCGATGAGCGCTTCTTCGTCCCCCGTCTCCCCTGGCCGCGCCCGCTGGCGTGACACCGCGCACCTGGCCTGGCTTGCCCTGTTCCTGGCCACGGGGCTCACTCTCTGGCTGGGTGAACGGGCGCCCGGCCGCCTCGGCGCGGGCACGGCATCGGCCGTGCTGGCGCTGGCCGTCTTCAAGGGCTGGCTGGTGGCCGACGAGTTCATGGGCCTGCGCGGGGCGCCGCGGCTGTGGCGCTGGCTGGTGCGCGGCTGGCTGCTGGCCGTGTGCGGGTTCATCGCCACACTGCGCCTGCTGAGTTGAGGATCGTTGACGAAGCTCCCCGGATGCGCCGCCGGGCGCGCGCTGCATCCTCCCCATCGGGACGCTATGCTGCCCGCCTGCTTTTCAATCCACGAGGGAGATCTCACATGAGGGCGTCGAAGACCCTGGCCGCACTGGCCATGGCAGCGATTCTTGGCGGCTGCGCGTCCAGCGTGCCGCTGCAGCAGGGCCAGGTCGGTGCCATCACGCGCGATGCCGCGCCGGCACAGATCGACCAGGCGCTGGGCCAGGCCACCGTCGTAGCCCAGTACGAGTTCAAGGAGGGCGAAGGCCACTACACGGCGCGGCACTACAACCTGCAGACCGGCACCCAGCAGCAGATGACCATGGTGTGCACCCCCACCTGCATTCCCATCTTCATCACGGTGCCGGTGCTGACCGAGTACGTGGTGATCCAGACCTTGCCGGAGCGCAAGGTGCACGCATGGGGCACCCTGGAGGAGCTCAGCAAGGACGCGGATCCGTTGGTCAGCGGCCTGATGCCCACGGTCAAGCAACGCCTGGCTGACGCCAAGGCGGCCAAGAAATGAACGCGCGGCCCCTGCAGCGCGTGCTCGCGGCCGCCCTCGTCGCGGCGGTGGCGGCCTGCGCGGCACCGCAGATCTACCACGGGCAGCTGTCCGCGCTCGACAAGGGCCTGAGTCCCGCCGACGCCGTGGCCCGGCTGAAGCTGCCGCCCACCTGGACCGACACCGCCACCGTGGAGGGCCGCACCTTCACCTTCCAGCGCTATGCGCTGAACAATGGCATCCAGACCGACCTGTACCTGCTTGCCTATGAGAAGGAGCGGCTGGTGTTCTGGGGTTACGTGGCCGAGTTCCGCCGGCAGGCGGACCGCGATCTGAGCGCCGCCGTGGGCCAGGTGCTCGCCAGGCACCCAGGCGGCTGAGCGCAGGTGAGTCTGCCGGCGCTCAGCCGGTGGTCTCGCCCTCGTCGCGCTGGTAGGCGGGCAGGCGCTCGCCGCACTGGCTGCAAAAGCGCGCCTGCGGCGGCAGGCCCTCGGTGAGGCAGGCGGGGCAGGTGCGCGTGGTGTGGGGCACCAGGCCGCGGCGCTGCAGCGTCATCTCGGCGGTGACGATGCCCGTGGGCACCGCCAGCACGCCCCAGCCCAGCAGCATCATCAGCGAGGAGAACGCGCGGCCGAGGTCGGTCTTGGGCGTGATGTCGCCGAAGCCGACGGTCGTCATGGTGGTGACCGCCCAGTACATGCCGGTGGGGATGCTGGTGAAACCGTTCTCCGGCCCCTCCGCCACGTACATCACCGTGCCCGCCACCAGCATCATCATGAGCACGAAGGACAGGAACACGAAGATCTTGCGGCGGCTGGCGTACACCGCGTCCACGAGCGCGGTGTACTCCTCGACGTAGCGCGTGAGCCGCAGGATGCGGAACACGCGCAGCAGCCGCAGGATGCGCACGTCGATCAGCACACCGGCCTCTGGCACAACGAACGCGATCCAGGTCGGCAGCATGGCCAGCAGGTCCACGATGCCGAAGAAGCTGGTGGCGTAGCGCAGCGGGTGCTGCACGCACGACAGGCGTGCCAGGTATTCCAGCGTGAACAGCGCGGTGAATCCCCACTCCAGGGCGGTGAAGGTGTCGCGGTGCGCGGCATGCAGGCCCTGCACGCTGTCGGCCACCGCCACGCCCACGCTGAGCAGGATGGTGGCGATCACGGCCAGGTCGAATGCCCGGCCGGCCCGGGTGTCCGCTTCGAAGATCACCACGTACAGCCGGTGCCTCCAGCCGGTGGGCGGGCGCCCGAGGTGCCGCGCGTCTGCGGCCTGGACGTCCGCCAGGGTGACGGTCGGCGAACGGGAGTGTTCGGTCGGGGCCATGGGCTGCATGTTAGAGGAGCCGCCGATCCCGTCGTGGCGCGTTTCGTCGCCGCCCGGGCGCGGTTCGTCGCGCGGGATGGGCGGCGTCCAGGCGCTGCGGCATCATCGCGCGCTTTCGCGCTGCCCCTCCTGAGGATCATGACGACGAGACGCCCGATTCCCTTCCGCCTGGCCACGCTGGTGCTGGCTTGCGCCGTGGCCGCTCCGCTGGCCGCCCAGGCCCAGGCCGCCGCCAAGGCCGCCCCGGCCGCCATGCCGAACGCCCAGGCCGCCCAGGCCCCGCAGAGCCCGCCGCTGGGGCCGCTGCAGCAGCCGCTGTGGATGCGCTACCCGGCGATCTCGCCCGATGGCTCGCAGATCGCCTTCTCGTTCCAGGGCAGCCTGTACGTGGTGCCCGCGGCAGGCGGCGTGGCGCGCCTGCTGGTGTCCAACGGGCACCACAGCTTCGCGCCCGTGTGGTCGGCGGACGGCCGGCGCATCGCGTACGCATCCGACATCTACGGCAACTTCGACGTGTTCGTGGTGGACGCCCAGGGTGGCCCGTCGCGCCGCCTGACCACGCACTCCAACGGCGAGCGCCCGCTCGACTTCACGCCGGACGGGCAGCAGGTGCTGTTCTCCGCCACCCGCCAGGACACGCGCACCAACGTGCAGTTCCCCAGCCGCGCGGTGGGTGAGCTCTACCGCGTCGCCGTGGACGGCGGACGCCGCCCGCAGCAGGTGTTCAGCACGCCTGCCGTCGCCGGCCAGCTGGACGCGCGCGGCCAGCGCCTCGTGTACGAGGACTGGAAGGGCTACGAGAGCGACTGGCGCAAGCACCACATCTCGCCGGTGGCGCGCGACGTGTGGCTGTACGACATGGCCAGCGGCCGCCACCGCCAGCTCACCGGCTTCGGCGGCGAGGACCGCAACCCCGTGTGGTCGGCCGACGGCCAGTGGGTGTACTACCTCAGCGAGAAGAGCGGCTCGTTCAACGTCTGGCGCATGCGTGTGGGCGAGACCGGGCTGGCGGATGGCCAGGCCGAGCAGGTGACACGATTCACCACCCACCCCGTGCGCTTCCTCAGCCTGGCCGCCAACGGCACGCTGAGCTTCGGGTATGACGGCGAGCTCTACACGTTGGCGCCCGGCGCCACGCAGCCGGCCAAGGTGGCGGTGCAGATCGCCTCCGACACCCGGGTGGACCGGGTCGAGAACGTCAAGCTCAAGGAGGGCGTGACGGAGGTGGCCGTGAGCCCGGACGGCGGCGAGATCGCCTTCGTCATCCGGGGCGAGGTCTTCGTGGCCTCCACCGAATTTGGCGACACGCGGCGCATCACCGACACCCCCGCGCAGGAGCGCTCGGTGAGCTTCAGCCCCGACGGGCGCCGGCTGCTCTTCGCCGGCGAGCGCGACGGCTCGTGGAATCTCTACGAGGCCCGACTGCCCGGCAAGAAGAAGGACCAGCCGTACTTCTTCGCCGCCTCGGGCGTGCAGGTCAAGACCTTGCTGAAGAACGGCAAGGAGAACTTCCAGCCGCGCTACTCGCCCGACGGCAAGGAGGTCGCCTACCTCGAGAACCGCACGACGATCAAGGTGCTCAACCTGGCCAGCGGCCAGAGCCGCACCGTGCTGCCGGGCGACATGAACTACTCCTACGCCGACGGCGACCAGTGGTTCGACTGGTCGCCCGACGGCACGCGGCTGCTGGTGAACTTCGTGGATCGCCACCGCTGGAGCGCCGAGGCCGGCCTCATCGACGCCCAGGGCAAGGGCCCGCTCGTCAACCTGACCAAGAGCGGTTACGAGGACTACCGCCCGATGTGGGGGCGCAAGGGCCAGTCCATGCTGTGGTTCAGCGATCGCCAGGGCCTGCACGGCACGGGTGGCGCCGCCCAGATGGACTTGTTCGAGATGTTCTTCACCCAGGAGGCCTTCGACCGGTTCAACCTGGACAAGGCCGAGTTCGCATTGCTGAAGAAGCAGGAGGACAAGGACGAGGACGGCAAGGACGGCAAGGACGGCGACAAGGACGGCGACAAGAAGGCCGGCGACAAGAAGGGCGACAAGGACGCCGAGGTGCGCGACGCCAAGCGCGAGGGCAAGCGGGAAGGCAAGGGCGACGACGACGCGGACGACAAGCCCATCAAGCTGCCCAAGCCGGTGAAGATCGACACCGAGGGCCTGGAGCACCGCGTGGCGCGCCTCACGCCCAACTCGGGCCGCCTCACCTCGGCCGCCATGACGCCGGACGGCGACTCCGTCTTCTACACGGTGGAGGTGGCCGACGGCCACGAGCTCTGGCAGCTCAAGCCGCGCGAGAAGGACGTGAAGAAGATCGCCGACCTGCCGGGGGGAGGCGGCGGGGACGACGGCGGCCCGGGCGCCGAGGTGGTGCTCGACGCCAAGGGCGAACAGGGCTTCGTGCTCACGGCCGGCAGCCTGCGCAAGTTCAAGGTGCCCAAGGGCGAGGGCGAGGTGAAGCTGGCGCCGGTGGAGTTCCAGGCCGAGATGCGCCTGAACCGCGCGGCCGAGCGCGCCGAGATGTTCGAGCATGTGTGGCGCCAGACGCGCGAGAAGCTCTACGTGGCCGACATGGAAGGCGTGGACTGGGCGGCCTATGGCAAGTCGTACCAGCGCTTCCTGCCTTACATCAGCAACAACCACGACTTCGCGGAGATGCTGTCTGAGCTGCTGGGCGAGCTGAACGTCTCGCACACCGGCTCGGGCTACCGGCCCAAGCGCAAGGACGCCGACGCCACCGCCTCGCTGGGGGTGTTCTTCGACGACGGCCACACCGGCGCGGGTGTCAAGATCGCCGAGGTGATCGAGGGCGGCCCGCTGGTCGGCGCCAAGCTGAAGACACGCGCCGGCATGGTCATCGAGAAGATCGACGGCGTGGCCATCGAGCCGGGCGCGGAGTTCGACTCGCTGCTCAACCAGAAGGTGGGCAAGCGCGTGGAGCTGGCTGTGTTCGACCCCGCCACGGGCAAGCGCTTCTCCGAGGTGGTGCGGCCCATCCCGCTGGCCCAGCAGGGCGAGCTGCTCTACAAGCGCTGGGTGAAGACGCAGCGCGAGATGGTGGACAAGCTCTCCGGCGGCCGCCTGGGCTACGTGCACGTGCGCGGCATGGACGACGAGAGCTACCGCGACGTCTACGCCGAGGTGCTGGGGCGCCACAGCGGCAAGGAGGGCCTGATCGTCGACACCCGGTTCAACGGCGGCGGCAACCTGCACGACGAGCTGGCCAACCTGCTGTCCGGGTCGAAGTACCTGGAGTTCCTGCCGCGCGGCCAGTCGCTGGGCTGGGAGCCGACCGGGCGCTGGACCAAGCCCTCGGTGGTGCTGATGAGCGAGAGCAACTACTCCGACGCCCACCTGTTCCCGTGGGTGTACCGCCACCAGAAGATCGGCCAGCTCATCGGCATGCCGGTGGCCGGCACGGGCACGGCGGTGTGGTGGGAGACGCTGCAGGACGACACCCTGTACTTCGGCATCCCCGAAGTGGGCTTCCGCGACGCCAAGGGCGAGTTCATGGAGAAGGCGCTGGTGAAGCCGGACGTTCAGGTCGCGCACGACCCGGCGCAGCTGGCCGCCGGCCGCGACGCGCAGACGGAAGCCGCGGTGAAGGCGCTGCTGGACCAGCTGGGGCCGAAGCGCTGAGGCGCTGAGGCCGACCCTGCGGCCGTGGCGTGCCTAACGCCGCGGCTGCAGGGCCGCCCAGCCGGGGTAATCGCCCGGCCGCAGCACGGACTTGCGGGCAAACGGGCGCGTGGGCTCCCCGCGCCGCAGGGCGTCGACGAATGCGGCGGGGTCGGTCACCCAGCTGCCGCCCAGGCAGGTGATGCCGCGCTCGAACAGCGGGTCGGGCGGGCCGCCCACGCTGGGCCCGATGAGGGCGATGTGCGCGGCCGTGCGGCAGTGCGCCAGCATGGCGTCCAGGGTGCCATTGAGCAGCAGCGTGCCGGTGGCCAGCACCTCGCGGCAGCCCGCCAGCTCGGTGGCGTCCAGGGTCACCCGCACCTGGCCGTCGTCGCGCACCAGCTCGGGCCGCAGCTCCACCACCACCACCCGGGCGCCTCGCTCGCGCAGCCGCGGCAGCAGCGGAGCGAAGTGGCCAATCATGCCCACCGTGTCGCCGGGCTGCGGGTCCAGCCCGCCCAGTGAATCGTCGCTGCCGGGCGGCACGAACCCGGCGCGGTCGAACAGCCAGCGCGTGAGGGCGTTCACGGCGGCGAACCCCACGGTGCGTTGCAAGGCATCGGTGCTGAGGAAGCCTCGCGCCAGCTCGAGCGCGGGCTGGCCGGCCACGCCCAGGCCGGCGGCCGAGCGCGCGGCCGCGTCCAGCCGCCGCCAGGTGTCGTCCAGCAGCACGTAGCTCTGGCCGAGCGCGCCGCCGTCGAGCGCCAGGGCACAGAACTCGCCGCGCTCGCCGCCAGGCGGCGGCGCGGGTGGCAGGTGCAGGGCCTGCACGCGGGGCAGGCGCACCTGCGCGGCCAGCGCTTCCAGCAGCGCGAGCATCTGGGCCGCGACCGGCAGCGACGTGGGGGACGGAGCGGTGGGCGGGGCGGAGGACAGGGCCGGTGGGGTCATGGTCGGTTGCCCGGCGTGCCGCGGTGGCGGGCCGCGCGGGCGGACAGGGCATTGGGGAAGTACAGCGCGGTGAGGCTGCGGCTGTGCACGGGCGGTTCCGCGTGGCGGCGCTCTGCCGGGGCGGTGCCTTCGGCAAAGCGCCGCCAGTCGTGCACCCAGTGGATCGCGTCGCATACCTCGAGCAGGCCCAGCGTCTCGCGGTCGCCCACGAGCACGCCTTGCACGCGCAGGCCCAGGCGCGCGCGCGCGTCGTCCAGCAGCGCGAGCGTGGCGGGCACGCAGCCGAACTCGCCGTCGCTCACGATCAGCAGGTCGGCCGCGCGCCAGCGCGCCTCGTGCACACGCGCCACGGCACGCTCGATGGGGGTCTGGATGTCGGTGCCGCCGTCGAAGGCCTGGTCCATCAGCGCCAGCAGGGCGGCCAGGCCAGCTTCGCCACCGCCCAGCTCATGCTCGAGCACCTCGCCGGGGCCGCCATAGGCCAGCAGCAGGCAGGCACGGCCGGTGTCGCGCACGGCGCGCAGGGCCGCCACGGCCACCGCCTTGGCGATGCGCTCGGGTGCGCCGCGCATCGAGCCGGAGGTGTCCAGGCACAGGATGACCGGGCCGCGGGCCTGCGGCTCGGGCGAGGAGGCCGGGGCCGGCGCCACGGTGAGCGCATCGGGGTCGGGCCGCCAGTCGGTGAGCACGGCTGCGGTGTCCCAGCCGAGCAGCCGCGCTTCGGCGTGGCGGGCGCGCCAGAGCTTGCGCAGCAGCGGGTGCGTGAGCATCACCGCCTCGCTGGCCAGCATGCGCTCGGGCCGGCCGGTGAAACGCACGCCGGTGATCTCGCCCGGGGCGCCGGGCAGCCGCGTGACCACCGCGCGCAGCGGCTGCCGCTCGCGCGACGGCGGCGGCGAGCCGGGCGCAGGGATGGGGGGCACAGGCTCGTCGCGCGCCTGGCGGCCCAGCCGCTCGACCAACCGGGCGAGCGCCGGCAGCTGATCCAGCAGCTCGCTGGCCTCGCGCACGGCCGCCCAGGGGCGCGAACGCAGCTGGCCGCACAGCCGGTCCCAGGGCAGCTCGGCGAAGTCGCCCAGGCCGAGCAGCAGCTGCAGGTCCTCGTCCAGGCCCACGGTCTGCGCCGCCCAGCCCTCGTGGAACTCGCGGGCGAGTTGCGCGATGGCGGTGTCGCGGTCCTGGGCCGGCTGGCGGTCGGCCAGCTGGTCGAGGTGCCACAGCAGGCTGCGCAGCACGTGCTCGGCCAGGGGCGGCGTGGCGCGGCAGAACGCCGGCAGACCCAGCTCGCCCACCACGGCGCGCAGCGGGCCGCTGGCGACCCGGTCGCCGAAATCGGCGTGCGGCGGGGGCAGCTGGCCGGCTTGCAGCCGGTCCAGCCAGGCACGCGCATGCGCCAGCCGGTGGGCCGGCGTGCCCACGCCGGTGACCAGGGCACCGCGCCACACGGTGCGCGGCAGGGCGGCCAGCCGGTCGTAGGGCTCGTCCGCCGGATGCAGCGCGGCGGTCATGGTGGGGCCGTCATGGGGGGCCGTCATGGGGGGCCGTCAAGCGGCGGGCGTGAGCGAGTCCAGCACCGGCAACGCCACGGGCTCGGGCGCGACCGGGGGCGCCGTCTGCGACACAGGCAGCGCCGCGAAGGCCTCGCGCGCCGCCTGCAGCCGCGCGGTGAGGGATTGCAGGCGCGCCAGCGAGCCGGCGTGCGCTGCCTGCCAGCGTGCGGACACGCTCGGCGCGATCCACAGCCGGCCCGCGAGCCGGGCGTCGAGCGCGGCGGCCTGCGCGGCCAGGGCCTGGTGATGGCGCGCCACGTGGTCGAGCAGCTCGTCGACCTGCGCCAGGCGGCTGGCCACGTGCACGGGGCTGTAGTGGCGGCGCTGCGCCGCCTCCAGGCCGGCCAGGGTGAGGCGCGCCATGGCCGGGGTGCCCGGCGAGTCCGCGCTGCCGTCGGCGGGGTGCCCCTCGCCCCAGCCGATGGCCCGGGCGAGCGCGAGCTTGCCCGCGGCGTCGTCCGGCCCGGCGGCGCCGGGGGCGGGTGCGCTGTGCTCGAGCTCGGCCTGCTGCTCGAAGGCCTGCACGGCGTGGCCGAGCGGCGCGAAGTCGTGCGCCCCCGCGCCCAGCACCTCGTGGGCGAACCACTGCGCGACCGCCTGCATCTGCACCGCGTCGGCACCCACGACGTACGGCGCGAGCCACAGGTCCAGCGCATCCACCTCGGGCCGGCCCTCGGTGGCGGCGGCCGTGCGCATCAGGCCGATCCACTGCCGCCAGCGGCGGTCGGAGACGGTCCAGCCGCGCGCGGCGAGCCACGTGCGCAGGGTGGCGCAGGCCTGCAGCCCGTCCTTGCCCAGCGCCACGGTCGACGCGGCGGTGGCGACGGCGGTGCGCGCCGCCTCGTTCAGCGGGGCGACGTCCGGCAAGGCGCTGCCAGGTGTCGGCAGGTGCAGCAGGGCGGCGAAGGCGGCGTCGCTCACCGGCGCCACCGGCACGCGCACGAGGAAGCGGTCGAAAAAGGCCTGCAGCGCCTCGTCGGCGGGCAGCTCGTTGCTGGCGCCCACCACGCTCACGAGCGGCACCGCTTCGCGCCCGCTGCCATTGTCGAAGGCGCGCTCGTTGAGCAGGGTGAGCAAGGCGTTGAGGATGGCCGAGTTGGCCTTGAACACCTCGTCGAGGAAGGCAATGCCCGCCGTGGGCAGGAAGCCGGTGGTCAGCCGCTCGTAGCGGTCGGCCTCCAGGGCCTTGAGCGACAACGGGCCGAACAGCTCCTCGGGCGTGGAGAAGCGCGTGAGCAGGCGCTCGAAGTAGGGCGCCGCGGCGAAGGCGGTGTGCAGGCGCCGCGCCAGCTCGCTCTTGGCCGTGCCGGGCGGGCCGATGAGCAGCACATGCTCGCCGGCCAGGGCGGCCAGCAGCACCAGCCGCACGGCGGCGTCGCGCTCCAGCAGGCCGGCTTCGAGCCGGGCGATGAGGGCGCGCAGGTGGGCGGCGTCGGGCAGCGTCATGCGCTGCGATTCTGCGGGCCGCCGCCCGGGCCGTCCAATGAAGCAGTTCAAGGACACGGCCCGCGCACGGCGGACCGCGTGGTGGGCCGTCAGCGCGGCGCGTTGGGGAAGAACAGCGGCTCGCCGTTGATCTTGTAGGCGGCGATGGCGGCCTGGCCGGCCGGGCCGGTGAGCCAGTCGGCGAAGGCCTGGGCCAGCGCCTGCTTCACATGCGGGTGCTTGGCGGGGTTCATGACCATCACGCCGTACTGGTTGAACAGCGCCTTGTCACCTTCGACCACGATGCCCAGATCGCCGCGGTTCTTGAACGCCAGCCAGGTGCCGCGGTCGGCCAGCACATAGGCGTTGGTGCTGGCGGCCATGTTCAGCGCCGGGCCCATGCCACAGCCGCACTCGCGGTAGCCGGCGGGCCGCGCCGCCGCCATGTCCACGCCGGCCGCCTTCCACAGGCGCAGCTCGGCGGCGTGGGTACCGCTCTTGTCGCTGCGCGAAACGAAGGTGGCGCCGGACGCGCGGGCCACCTTGGCCAGGCCGGCGGCGATGTCCGCGCCGCGGGCCTGGGCCGGGTCGGCCTTGGGGCCGACCAGGATGAAGTCGTTGTACATCACCGGCTTGCGGGCGGTGGACCAGCCCTCGGCGACGAACTTCTCCTCGGCCACCGTGTCGTGCACGAGCACCGCGTCGGCGTCGCCGCGGCGCGCCGTGTCCAGCGCCTGGCCGGTGCCCACGGCCACCACGCGCACCTCGATGCCGGTGGCCTGGCGGAACAGCGGCAGCAGGTGGCCGAACAGGCCCGACTGCTCGGTGGAGGTGGTGGAGGCGAGCACGATGAACTTGCCCTCGTCGGCGGCCTGCACGGCGGTGGCGCCGGCCAGCAGGCCGACGGTGGCGGCGGCCGCCGCCAGGGCGCGGGCCAGCAGGCCGCGGCGGGACAGAGAGCGCAGGAACGGGGTCAACGGGTCCAAGCCAATTCTCCTTTGAGGAACAGCTGTGCCTGCGGCGGCAGGCGGTCGGTATCGAAAAAGGCGTGCACGGGAAGATCGACCACCACCTGGCCGGCCTCGAGGTAGGCCACACGCGTAGCCAGGCGCTTGGCCTGGCCCAGGTTGTGGGTGGCCAGCACGACGGTCAGGCCCTCGGCCGCGAAGGACTCGATGACGTGCTCGACCTCGCGCTTGGCGCCCGGGTCCAGGCTGGCCGTGGGTTCGTCCAGGAACAGGATGTCGGGCCGCAGGGCCCAGGCGCGCGCCAGGGCCAGGCGTTGCTGCTGGCCGCCGGACAGCGCGCGCGCGGGGCGCTGGGCCAGCTCGTCCAGGCCGACGCGACGCAGCGCGTCCAGGGCCCTGGCCCGGCGCTCGGCCCTTGGCACGCCATGCAGCCACAGCGCCAGCGACACATTGCGCCACACCGACAGCGACAGCAGGAAGGGCCGCTGGAACAGCATGGCCGCGACGGGCGGGCGCGCAGTGGACGGCAGCGCGTGGCGCTCGGCCCGGCCGGTGGCCAGCGGCACCAGGCCGTGCAGCAGGCGCAGCAGGGTGGTCTTGCCGGAGCCGTTGGCACCCACCAGCGCCAGGCGGTCACCGGCATGCAGGGTGAGGTCCACGCCGTGCAGGGCCGTCACGCCGCCCAGGCGCACGCTGGCGCCGTGCAGGGCGATGAGCGGGGGCCGAGCCGCGGTGTCGGCGCCGGTGGCGGGCGCCGCAGGCGGGGCGGCCGGGGCGAGGCGCGGCAGGCGTTCGGCCACGGCTGCGGCAGTGTCGGAGGCGCTCATGCCGCCACCACCTCGTGGCGCTGCCCGGCGGCGTTGGTGGCGCCCTGGGCCGCGGCGATGAGCAGGTTGACGAGCGCCACCACGCCCAGCAGCACCGCGCCCAGCGCCAGGGCCAGCGGCAGGTCGCCCTTGCTCGTCTCCAGGGCGATGGAGGTGGTCATCACCCGCGTGACGCCGGCGATGTTGCCGCCGACGATCATCACCGCGCCCACTTCGGACACCGCGCGGCCGAAGGCCGTGAGGCCCACCGTGAGCACCGCGCGCCGCTCGTGCAGCAGCATCAGCAGGGCCGACAGCAGCGGCCCGGCGCCCAGCGAGCGCAGCTGGTCGCCGCCCTCGGCCAGGGCGTCGATGACCAGGCGGCGTGTCAGCGCCGTGACCAGGGGCGTGACCAGCACGGCCTGGGCGATCACCATGGCCGTGGGCGTGAACAGCAGGCCCAGCTCACCCAGCGGGCCGGCGCGCGACAGCAGCAGGTAGATCAGCAGGCCCACCACCACCGAGGGCAGGGCCAGCAGGGTGTTGAGCACCCAGATCACCGCGCGCCAGCCGGGAAAGCGCGCCACGGCCAGCCACGCCCCCAGCCACAGCCCCACCAGGCCGCCCAGCAGGCAGGCGGTGAAGCTCACGCGCAGCGACAGCGCGACGATGCGCCACAACTCGGCATCCCCCTGGGCGACGAGTCGAACGGCAAGCTGCAGGCTGTCGGCCAGGGTGGACATCGGGGCCGGATTCTCCCCGTGCATGCGTCGGGCGGCGATATGTCGGCGTGTGCATAGGCTGGGTGAGGGCAGACAATCGGCGATCTCAGTTGCCTGTCACCCCGCCATGAGCGCAGATACACCGCCGCCGTCCGCCGCCCCCGCGCTGGGGCCCTCTCCCCTGGCCCAGGGCGATGCCCAGATCAGTGTGGCCGAGGCGCGGGCGCGCATCGCCGCCAGCCTGCAGCCCATCCACGGCGAGGAGCCCGTGCTGCTGGCGCAGGCGCTGGGCCGCGTGCTGGCGCAGGACGTCATCTCGCCCATCGACGTGCCCGCGCACGACAACTCGGCCATGGACGGCTACGCCCTGCGCGGCGCCGACCTGCGCACCGACGGGCCCACCGTGCTGCGCGCCGCCGGCAGCGTAATGGCGGGCGATGCGCACCCCGTGACGGCAGGCCCCGGCGGCTGCGTGCGCATCATGACCGGCGCGGTGATGCCCGCCGGCCTGGACACGGTGGTGCCACTGGAGCTTTGCCGCGTGCAGGGCGACGAGGTGCACATCGAGCCAGGCGTCATCCGCCCCGGCGAGAACCGCCGCCTGGCCGGCGAGGACCTGGCGCGCGGCAAGCCCGCGTTGCGCCGCGGCCGGGTGCTGCGCCCCGCCGACCTGGGCCTGGCCGCCTCGCTCGGCCTGACCACGCTGCCCGTGGTGCGGCGGCTGCGTGTGGCGCTGTTTTCCACCGGTAACGAGCTGCGCGACGCCGGCCAGCCCCTGGACCCCGGCTGCATCTACGACAGCAACCGCCACAGCCTCGCGGCCGCGCTCACCCGCATGGGCGCGGAGGTGGTGGACCTGGGCCTGGTGCCCGACGACCCGGACGCGCTGCGCGCCACGCTGGCCACCGCGCTGCACGACGCGGACGCGGTGGTCACCAGCGGCGGCGTGAGCATGGGCGACGCCGACCACACCCGCGACCTGCTCACGCACATGGGCGAGGTGGCCTTCTGGAAGGTGGCCATGCGGCCCGGCCGGCCCTTCGCGTTCGGCCCGCTGCGCCGGCCGGCCGACGGCCCGCGCGGCACCGCCCCGGCGTGGCTCTTCGCCCTGCCGGGCAACCCGGTGGCGGCGCTCGTCACCTTCCACGTTTTCGCGCAGGAGGCGCTGTGGACCCTGGCCGGCGCCACCCAGCCGCCCATGCCGCCGCGCCTGCAGGCGCGCAGCGCCGCGCCCATCCGCAAGCGCCCCGGCCGCACCGAGTTCCAGCGTGCCATCGCCGAGCCCGCGGCCGACGGCAGCGGCTGGCAGGTGCGCCTGACCGGCTCGCAAGGTGCCGGCATCCTGCGCAGCATGAGCGAGGCCAACGCACTGGCCGTGCTCGGCCACGACCAGGGCAGCGTGGCCGCGGGCGACCCGGTGGAGGTGTGGCTGTTCGACGGGCTGGTGTGACGTCCGGCGACGGCCCGTCGCCTCGACGCTCTCGTTCGCCCCGCTTCTCGTGTTCGCCCTGGGCCTGTCCTTCCGGTTCGCCCTGAGCCCATCCTTCCCCGTTCGCCCTGAGCCTGTCTTCCACCGTTCGCCCTGAGCCTGTCGAAGGGCCTGCGTGAAGCCCACGGGCCGGCCAAGTGAAGGGTGAGGGGCTTCGACAGCTCAGCCCGAACGGGCTGTGGCGTGTCGTTCGGGCGGGCGTGCGCTCAGCCCGCCGGGCGTGCCTGAAGAGATTGCAGTTCGGCCAGCGTGTTCGCGTTGAAGAACGCGCCGGCCTCCTCGAACTCCGTCTGTGCCAGGCGGTGGCGGGCGGCCCAGCGGTCGATCTTGCGTTCGCCGGCCTGGGTGGCCTGCACGAGACTTTCCAGCAGGCTGGCGCGCAGCAGGCAGAACACGGGCTGCGGCTGCAGGCTGCCATCGGCTTCGCGCGTGGCGGCGATGACGATCTCGGCGTCCTCGGCCGCGGCGGTCTCGGCCAGGCGCTGCACCAGGTTGGCGGGGAAGTTCGGCGTGTCACACGGCACGGTGACCAGCCACGGCGTCTCGCACTGCTCCAGCCCCGCCAGGAAGCCGGCGAGCGGGCCGGGGTAGTCGGGCAGCGCGTCGGGCCACACGGGCACGCCCATGGATTCGTAGGCGGCCAGGTTGCGGTTGGCGTTGATCATCACCTGGCCCACCTGCGCGCCCAGGCGCAGCAGGGCGTGCAGCGCGAGCGGCATGCCCTGGTGGTTCTGCAGGCCCTTGTCCACGCCGCCCATGCGGCTGCCGCGGCCGCCGGCCAGCACCAGGCCGGTGATGTCGTCGCGCGGGATCGGGTGCGTCGCGTGCATCGAGGTCTCCATGGCGACAGCGCTCATTCCATCAGGTCGAAGGCCTGCGTCTCCACCTCGATGAAGGCGCGGGTGAAGCCGGCGATGGCGCCCCAGGTGACGGCGGCCGGGTGGCCCTGCACGGCGTCGCACAGGCGCTCCACCCAGGTCTGCAGGTGGGCGCGGAAGAAGCGCTGCTGCTGCTCGAGGTTGCACACGGCGGCGTCGTCTCCGGCGATGAGGAATCGCATCACCTCGAAGCCGAACGCGATGTGGTCCTCGGTCTGCGCGCTGTCGGGGTCGCGCGCCAGGCCCAGCGCGGCCAGGTCGGTGCGCAGCGCCACCAGCGGCTTCTCGTTCAGAAAGCCGGCCAGGTAGTAGGAACCATAGAGGAACACCTCGGGCTTGCCCACGCCGCCGAACAGCGCGTCGTACTCGGCCGCGGCGCGCGGCTCGTCGGTGGCGCGCAGGGCGGCCACCATCGCCTGCCAGGGTTCCTCCAGGTGGCCGCCGCGCTCAGGCGGCTCGGTCACCGCCACGCGGAACTGCTGCAGCAGCGCCTCGTCGGGCGGGGCGAACCACAGCCGCGCCAGCAGGCCGTAGAGCTCGGCGCGGGCGATCTCCTCCTGGAAATCGGGGCGGGCGAAATGCAGGGCCTGGGCGGGGGCGTCGGGCATGAACGGGCGATTACAGGTCGGTGATGCGGACTTCGTCCACGCGGGTGTGCAGGTCGATCACCCGGCAGTCGCCGCACATTTTGAGCCGCTCGGCCGCCGGGCCCTGGAAGGCCGCGTGCGTGGCCAGCTTGGCGATCATCGCTTCGATGGCGCGCGCGGTGCCGAAGGGCTTGCCGCAGCGGATGCAGCCGAAAGGCTGGGCCTCGTTGAGCACACGCGGCTGCTTGCGCGCGCGGCCCTCGTCGGCCAGCCACAGCCGCGGCTCGAGCGTGATGGCCTGCTCGGGGCAGGTGCCGGCGCACAGGCCGCACTGCACGCAGTTCTTCTCGATGAACTTCAGCTGCGGGCGGTCGGGGTTGTCGGCCAGCGCGTTCTCGGGGCAGGCGCCCACGCAGGCCAGGCACAGCGTGCAGCGCTCGGCGTCGACGCGCAGGCTGCCGAAGGGCGAGCCGGCCGCGGGCAGGGCGATGGCCTCGGGCACGGCGGCCGGCGCCTCTGCGCGCAGGTGCTCGATGGCGAGCTCCAGCGTGCTGCGCTTGTCGGCCTGGGCGGCGAAGCTCGCCGGCCGGCGCACGCCGGTGGCGGCCGGTGCGCGCAGCGCGGCGTCCAGCGCGGCCAGGTCGCGCGCGTCACGGGCCTCGATCAGGCGCAGGTGGCCGCTGCCGTAGCCCAGTCCTTCGAGGATGGCCTGGCCCACGGCGAGCTGCTCGGCCAGCGCCACGCGGTACTCGGGCGCCTCCTCGTCGGTGAGCAGCAGCCACACCTGGGACGCGCCCTGGGCGATGGCGGCGAGCCACAGATCCAGCCCCACGCTGGCGGTGTGCCACAGCGGCACGGGAATGACTCCAGCCGGCACGCCGTGCAGGCTGTCGTCCAGGCGCGCGGCGCGGCCCAGGTCGTCGATGAGCCGCTGGCCGGCGCCCTGGCTGTGCAGCAGCAGGGCAGGTGGGGGAGTGCGCGGCCCGCTGGCCGCGGCATAGGCGGTGAGCAGGGTCTTCAGGCGCTTGCCCTGGTCCACCGGGTTGGGCGCGGCGTACGACAGCGCGCCGCTGGGGCACACGGTGGTGCAGGCGCCGCAGCCCACGCACAGGTGCGGCTCCACGATGATGCCGCCGGCCGGCTGCAGGCTGTTCTTCGCGCGGCCCTTGGCCGAGGCGTCGCTGCGGATGGCACGCGCCGAGCACACCTCGATGCAGGCGTCGCAGCCGACGCGCTCGTTGCGGCTGTGCGCGCAGAGCTTGGCGCGGTACTGGAAGAAGCGCGGCTTGTCGAACTCGCCCACCAGCTCGCGCAGGCGCAGCACGGCGTCGAACAGGCGGCGCTCGTCCGCGGCGACATGGAAGTAGCCCTGCGGCGGCTGGTGCTGGGTGAACGCGGGCTCGGCGCGCAGGTCCAGCACGGTGTCGAAGGGCTCGGTGTGCAGCACGGGGTCGCGCTGGAAATCGATGGCGCCGGCCGCCTCGCACACGCGCACGCAGGCGCGGTGGCCGGTGCAGCGGTCCAGGTCCACCTGCCAATCGAGGCCGATGGCGCCCTCGGGGCAGGCGGCCACGCAGGCGTTGCAGCGGGTGCACAGCTCGGGGTCGATGGGGTTGCGGCTGTCCCACTCGGCCTCGAAGGCACCCAGCCAGCCGGACAGGCGCACCAGGCGGCCCGTGTGCACCACCTGCTCGCGGGCCTGCGGCAGCGCGCCGCCGGTGCCGGTGACGAGCAGGGTGACGGCCAGGCCGTCGCCCAGCAGGGCGGCGGCGCGTGCGGCCGCATCGGCCGGGCCGACGACCAGCGTGCGGCCGCTGGCGCGGTAGGTGACGGTGCCCACCGGCTCGGGGTCGGGCAGCTGGGCCGCGGCGAGCAGGGCGGCGATCTTCGGCGTGGCCTGGGCCGCGTCACGCGACCAGCCGCCCGTCTCGCGGATGTTCACGAAGCGGATCGGCCGCTCCTCGGGCGCGGGCGCACCGGCCGTCTCGGCATGCAGGGCCTGGAACAGCCGGGCCTCCTGCGTGCAGGCCACGACCAGGGCCTCGCCCTCGGCCTGGGCGGCGCGCTGGAACGCGCCGGCCTCGCGCCGGCACAGCACGCTGTGGGTGGCCTCCAGGCCGTCAGGGCTGGCGCCCGGCGTCGCTGCCAGGGCGCGGGCCAGGGCCGGCGCATCCAGCGGCATCGTCCGGTTGCAGTCGCAGATCAGGGTCTTCATCGGGCGGGGCAGGGCAGGTGGGGTCGGCGGCGGCGGCCGTGCCGACGGACGGGGCGGGCGCGGGGGCCGGTAGGGTGGCCGGCGAGGGGGCCGCTGAGGGGGCAGGCGAAGGGGCGGTGGCCGGCTCGTCCTCGGTGAACAGGCCGAGGAACTGCGCCTGGGCCATCTGGCGCAGCATGCCGGCAGGCAGGGGGTCGGGCCGGCCGTAGTCGTCGATGTAGGTGTCCAGGCCGTCCATCACGTTGAAGTGCGGGTCGGCGAAGAGCTTCTTGAGTGCCGTGTTGCGCACCGCCGGTTCCACGTCCGGCGCCACGAAGCGGGAAAAGTCGGCGTCGGGGTACTGCTTTCGGTCCGGAGAGTCCCTCTGCCATGGATCATGCGCCGGGTGCATCGGCAACATCCCGGGTCAATCGTCCTCGC